>JANOXS010000079.1:0-85501 GCA_031418535.1 Hyphomicrobiales bacterium
TGGTCGCACCATCAGCAATCGTAATATTGCCAAGCGTCGTCACAACCGTGGTCACACCATGCGACGCACTGCTCAAGGTTGCCGTAAACGTATAAGCCGCTGTCGGACCTTCATTAACAGCCGAAGCTGACAAGGTGACCGTCGTCGGATCTTTATCATCGCTCACCGTAACAGCCAAATGCCCGACGGCAGTGTCGCCGTCGCCATCTGTTACTGTAAAGTTGATATTGCTGAGGCCGCCGTCGACATAGACGTCATCGGGTTGAGCCGTGAACTCGTAATGGCCGTCTGCCTGAACAATGATAGTGCCGTGGGACACAGTTATCTGTTGTGACCAGCCCCCAAGACCGAACGTTAAAGTCTGGCCATTTACAGAGGTAATCGTTGCACCATCAGTGCCAGGTTCAAATGAGAATGTGCCGCTGGTTGATAGGCCTTCAACGAGGCTTGCTGTTGTATCTTGGGCTGTTGGGCCGTCATCCTGGAAGCCAACGACGACGGGAATTGCGGAAATTGCTGTTGCGGTGTCGCCATCATTATCAGTGATAGTGGCTTGAACGTGGAGGAGGCCGTCGGTGATTTTGACGAGGTCATCGAAGGCAGCTGCATCCGAGCCTGCCACATCATGGTGAATGGCTTCCATCTGAGCCACCCAAAGTTTGCCTGTTACAGGATCAATGTCGATCGCAAACACTTTCGAGCCGTCGATTGTGTCGACGCCGAAAATAACATTGCCAACAACGCTGAAATTGATTGCATGGCCATCAACTGTTGTTAGGCCAGTGGGTAATCCATTCAGGGACGCGCCAGCAGCGGCGGTCAATTGATAACTCACGCTACCTGCACCATCAGCACCATAAGCGCCTGCGAACAAGCCAGAAACTGACAGGCTGGAGGCAGCAAAACCAATGACTGTTAGGCCAGAAAGAGCTGCGGTGAGTTCAGCAGGAGGAAGAGCTGCGGTATCATCTGCTGAATTTGGGTCGGCAGCTGGGTTCACACCTGCCGTTTCATCATGAATGACTGAAAGTGAAACGCTTTCCGCAGGCTGGCAGAATTCTGCCGCGATTCCAGAAATTGAGAATGGCTTTCCACCAACGAAAGTGGTTGTTGCGCCAGCCGCCGAGGTTGCGGCCGTCACGTTGTCGTAGTTCGTAATCGCAAGCCGGTCAAAAGTTTCACCTGGGCCAGGTTCAACCGAGACAATTGCACCGACTGGCAAGCCAGTGAGAACATATCCTATAACTGTGCTTCCACTGTAAACGGCAACAGGAGTGACGAAGAATACGGCATTGTTAAAAATGACAGTGATGTCACTCGGATCAAGATGCAACACAGTATCGCCGGCATCAATTTCTGCGCCATGAACATTGACATCATCATTCGCATCTAGAATTTGGACAAAAACCGTCGCAGTGCCCGGGCCTTGGGTTTGATAGATCGTGAATTTGGCAGATTCCACGCCGTAGTGCTGATTGTAACCATATGCAGCTGAAGTGCCGGTTCCAGTGAAAGCGACAGAGTTGACAAAATCAATCCGCAACATTTCTTCTGCAGATTTGAGCGAGCCTTTATTTGTTAATTCGCGACCATCTATCCACTGATTGCCGACACCAATATCGCCACCAGTTGTGTTGACAGTGTTCGCGTTGTTTGATCCTATGACCGTGCCATTGCCAAGGCCGGAAACCAGAACATCATGGTCACCAGCGCCATCCATACCCCGTTCATCCACATTGCCAGCCTTGATGCCTGAATAGATAATAGTAGCGCACACCTCACCACCTTCAATCGTCAAAGGAACAATTGTCGGACTGTCATCTTCGACAGTTACTGTGAATGAAGTTGAGAAGGTGCTAGGGCCGGAAGTTACATCAACCGGAATATTGAAGCTCAAATTATCTTCTTGAACAGCTGATGTTCCGTGGATGGAATGATCGAGTGGACCTTCCAACGTAACAGTGAATGAGCCCAACGAAGCATCAATCGTCACTCGCACCACTTCAGTCGCGCCAGCTTTGCCAATGAGATCGGCACCATCCATGCTCCACACAACGAGAACACCGCCACTGTAAACACCTGCTGGCGCTCCAGCGACAGTTAGAGCAAAAGATTTCAAATCGCCCACGTCAGGGTCCGAAACCACAATCTGTCCATTCACAATGTTAGAGTTTGTGGTGTCAATCGCACCAACTCCATCAACTATCGCGCCGAGTAATCCTTCTTCAGACACCCGAACTGGCTCTTTTGAAATTGTTGGAGCATTATCAACCCCGTTCACTGTGAATGTTATGGTGGTGTGGGAAAGGTCGCCGTCACCGTCTTTCAAGGTGTAAGTGAATACATCATCAGGGTGAGCGTTTACACCAAGGGCAATCACGTTCGCATCTCCTGTGCGAACAGAATATTGATAATCACCATTGGCATTGATGGTAAGATCACCATACGTGCCATGGATGACTGTGGCTACTGTTGTTGCAGGAGCATCTGTTCCAGCCGTTGTTCCAACTTCAACGCCCACAACTTTAGCGCCATCGGCGCCTAACACGTCCTTCACACCATCGGTGACATTGCTGTCAGTGCCAAGTCCGCCATCAACGCTGGTTATGACGTTACCAAAGGCGACATTACCGGACGCGCCAGCTGATGCACTGTCCGTATCAGCAATTGCTGTCGGCACATCGTCAATAATTTGAACGGCGAGCGTGCTGCTTGCCGTGTCACCCTGTGGATCAGACAAAACCACAGTAAAATTATCGAAAATGCCACCATTTTCACCGAGACCTGTGGCGTGAGTATTTGTTGGATGATCTAAGGTATATTGGTAAGTGACCAAGCCACTATTGGCATCGTAACCCGTTACAACCAAATGACCCAAAGCCGTAGTAACAGTTGCCCCATTCACAAGGGCCCCATTGCTGATTATCAGCACGCCACCGATCGTAAGACTTGTAACACCATCAGGCGCGCTAATCTTGAAAGTGCCTGTCGCAATGTCATCATTGCCCTGCGAACCATCCAAAGCTTTGGAACCGGTGCTGAGGCCGTGTTCATAGACTTTCGCGTCACCACCATCACCATTGACAATTGGATCAAGTTGGGAGATTTCCACACCGCGGTTCTTCTTCAAAAAACCATCGTTTTTATGCTGATCTTCAGTCTTGCGGCTGAACTCTGAGAACGGCAGCAAATCTCTGATGTGAAAGGGGTCGCCGATTGAGCCTGCGTCTGGTCCAAAATTACCACCACTTGATTTTGAGTTGGCCGATGCACCAGCGTTGCCGGAAGCACCATTGTCGCCCGCCGCTGGCAGCGTAATGCCATTAGCAGTCAATGATGCAGTTAAGGCTTCTGCCGGAATTTCAACTGAGCCAATGTGAATGACCGGAACCAGTTTCAACCCGCCTTTAATCAGCACCAAATCGCCATTGGCCTCTTTAATGATCAGATCATCGCCACTGACCAATATGGCCTCAATTTGCGTATCCGCTGGCAATTCGATGATTTTGCCTTTTTCGGCGGTAAATTGCAGCTTCACGTCAACTGCATTGTATGAACCAATTTTAGATACCGTAAATGCACCGCCTGCATTTGCTTGGCCTGTCACAGCAACAACTGGCGGCGTGGCCGCAGCTTGGGGCGCAGGTACGACAGGGGCGACTACGACTGCGGGAGTTTCATTTGCAGCGACTTGAACTGAATCACTGTGATCACTTTGACTAACTGTCTCTTCGCGGCCAAAATCCATAATATCACTGCGATCAACCATGATGAAGCTCCAAACCATTGGGCACGCCGTGCCACATTAAGAAATAATTAAGGGCGATTTTGCCACGGTCACAGGCGCGATGCGAGCAGCATATCAGGATTAAATCAATATTTGCGCAAAATTGATATAATATGTTATATGCTTTATGCGATACGGGGGGCACTTAGATCAATAAAAGGCACTTTTGCAGATGTTGCGATTCAACACCACCATAAATATATATAGGCAAAGATGAGCGTTCATGAAGATCGTGGTCTCGCAGAAGCGGGCAAAACACAACTGCGAGTCTTGCAAAGGCAAGGCAATAAAATGGCCGTGCGGTTGGAACGAATTTTTTGGTCGCAGCTAGATGACTTGGCCAAGGACGCCAAAACCTCGACTTCAAAACTGGTCTTCGGCATTCTGGCTGCCAATGGAGAAAGCATCAACCGAACCGGATTGTTGCGCTGTTATTGCCTTGAACGCGCCAGAAGCAAAGCCAGCGTTAATCGCATGCAAAACGAATCTTTTGATATGCTTGGAATTATTGCAGCCTGCCCCACCCCGGTCGCAGTGATCACATCACAGCGAAAAATTGCCACCTTTAATCCAGCATTCAGTGAAGTGGTAACACAGATACGGGGCAACCAAGATCGCGGAACTGGCATTCAACTTTCATTCAGCGAGTCAATTCAGAAAATTCAGCAAGGCATGCTGGACCAGCCAACGCGTATTTCAGTTTTCCAAGTTGGCATTCAAGTTGGAACCAGTTTACCCCAATATTATTATTGCCGCTTTGCCTTGGCGGACCGGGCAAAGGCCAAAGAATCTTTGATCATCTTGTTCTTTGAAGACCGCAAATCTCCAACATAAAATCTGAATGTTTTACTTAAGCTTTGACAGCCGCAACTTGCTTGCGCAGAGCGTCCATCACCTGGTCCTTCGGGCCATCAGCGGCGATTTTGCCATTATTCAAAATAATTAATCTGTCCACCAAATCTAACATAGAATATCGATGTGTTGAAACGATCACAGTTTGGTCAGGCCGCAACGAACGCTTCAGCTGGTCAATGAGAATTTTTTCGCTGGCCAGATCCATCGCACTTGAAGGTTCATCCAAATAGATCACCTGCGGATCATTGATCAACAACCTCGCGAGAGCCACGGACTGGCGTTGCCCACCCGATAAGGCTTGCCCGCGTTCGCCCACGGGCATGTCAAAGCCTTTGGGGTGACGGCGTACAAAATCATCCACGCCAGCAAGGCGGCAAGCATTCAAAAGTTTTTCGTCATTGGCGCGTGGATTGGCCATCAAAATATTTGACCTCACAGAGCCATGAAATAATTCCGATTCTTGACCAAGCAAGCCAATAACCCGCCGTACTTCATGCGGATGATATTGCCGCATATCGATGCCTTCGATCATGACTGCACCTTCTTGCGGCTCATAGAGCTTTGTCATCAAGCGGCCCATCGTGGTTTTGCCTGACCCAATCTTGCCGATGATGCCTACTTTTTCACCCGGACGAATGACCAAATTAATGCCGTTCAACGCAGGGTTTGCAGTGCCAGGATAAGCGAAAACAACATTTTGAAATTGAATGTTACATTTGGAAATTGGTTCGGAAATAAATTTTTTGCCGATAGGGCGTTCCACTGCCATCGCCATAATTTTGTTGATCGCACGCAGTGAAACAAGTGATTGCTGCGAACGTGCCAAGACCATTGCGAAAGAGCCAAGTGGTGAAACCGCACGCCCCGCCAGCATCACGCTGGCAATAATAGCACCCGTCGAAATTTCGTGCGCCTCAAATAAATATGCACCAACCATAATAACACCAACGGTTACCATTTGCTGCACCAGTGATGAGAGATTGGCCAGAGTTGAATTGAGCTGACGCACTTTTTCGACAGTCTGGGCGGTCTTGCCAACAAGACCTTCCCAAATGCGTTGCAGATGGCTTTCAGCGCGAATGGTTTTAACTGTTTCTAGTGAGGAAATAGATTCAACCAGAAGCGAATGGCGCTGAGCGGTTTCGGCGGAATTTCGTTCAGCAGCACGGCGCAGCGGATATTGAAAATACAGTCCCAGTGCTAACAAAATTACCGATGCCACCGCAGGCACTGCAACCATAACACCGCCAACCAAGTAGATAACAAATAGAAAAATTCCAAAAAACACCATATCAGTGAAAGTCGCGATTGTGGTGGATGTAAAAAACTCTCGCACGGACTCAAATTCTTTAAGGTGACTTGCAAAGCTGCCGGTGGTAGGTGGCTTGCCGCTCATCTCTATGCCAAGCACTTGCTCATATATACGGCTCGCCAACAACACGTCAGCTCTACGTCCAGCTGAATCAATTAGCCAGCTCCGCAAAGTTTTTAAGACCACGTCAAACAGTAGAGCTATCGACATGCCGATGGCCAATACCCACAAAGTTGGAATAGCTTTATTGGGCAACACGCGGTCATAAACATTCATCGTGAACAAAGGTGATGCCAGCGCAATCAGATTAATAAAAACTGCACCTAAAATTACCACACAATAAGTTGGCCAAAGTTTTCGCACTGCCGACCAAAACCAATGACCAGACCCTCTTGTGTCAACTTCTGTTTCGGCCAAATCCAAAGCTGCATCGCGCCTTGCCAAAATGCAGACGCCAGAATAATCTTTCGCCAGCTTGGATTCAGCAACGTCATATTCAGTAGAAGTAACTGGATCCAAAATCCGGCAGTTCTTGCCCTTACGGCTCAAGATGATGCACGCATCACGTTCGCCCATAAACAAAATCGCGGGAAGATAAATTGTCTTAACTTGGCTAAGTTTGCGTTTGACCAAGCGCGAGCCATAGCCTGCTCGGTCCAATGCTCGCTGCATAAGCTCTGCCGTGAGCACACCATTTTCTAATGGTAAACCAGCCAAAAGGGCAGCCACTGAAGTTGGCCGGTCTGTTAACGCTATAAATGCCGCCAAGCAGAGCCCAAGCGGATCATCTTCTTCGATTGTTCCTAAGAAAACGGCAGCTTCGTCAATGGCAGGTGCAGCAACTTCTGCACTTCCAGATAGTGAAACAGGCTGAACTGTCATTGCTTTACAAGTGCCCTGCCATTGAAAATCAAAACAGCTTCAGCAAGAGCGAAATTGCCTAAGCATTATTTATTTTTCAGAAAAAACTACTCCAACGGATCAGGTGCTGCATAGCGATCAAATGAATCTGGTGAAGGCGTATCAGGAACGTTGTGATCCCTCCTCGCATAAGGCCGTGCTTCAATTGGCGCTGAGACACCAATAGCATGCAACAAATCACCTGACGACGCCAACAACCGATAGTCTGAGAATTTCACTGCTGCGTCGGAAGTAGCAATTGCAACTTGAACTGAGAAACGCGTATTTTGTGTATCAAGCAAGTCGAGCAGTGAGCGTTCACCGATCTTGAATTGCTGCAAATACGAGCCGCGCAATTCATTGATCGCGGATAAATCGCGCAGCAAATCACGAAGGCGCACACTTTGTTGAACGCGTCTATCCCAAGACTGCCTAACACCTTCATCAACTTCGCGGCTGATTCGGTGCATTGCTTGATATGTTTCATCAACATGGCGAATTTGTTCTTGGGTGTTGGCCTTATCGATGCCACCATTATAAATGTTCCAACGCACAACAACATTGCCTTGCACGTCAGTATCAAGACCCCGAACCCCGCTGACATCCTCTGCGGCTGAAGCGCGACCTTCTAAAGATACATTTGGAGCAAATTTAGCTTTTGCGCCACGCACCTGCGCGCTTGCTGCATCAATATCAGCTTTAGCGAACATAACCGAAGGATGATGGTTGCGAGCAGCGGCTAAAGCCGAATCTAAACTGCGCGGCAGCTTGCCTCTAATGTCAATATTCTTACCAACGTTACCGGCTGATTGCCCAACCAACTTGATAAATGTAGCCTGCGATAATTTGTATTCTTCAACGACTTCAGTCAATCTTGCTTTCGCCGCATAAACCCGTTCTTGGGCTTGTTGGCGATCAGCAACACTTATCGCACCACCGCCAGCACCTTTAGAAATTTCACCTAGTATTTTCTGATGATACGCAATGTTTTCCTTAGCCAATGCTATCACGCGGCCAGAGCGTTCCATTTCCAGATATTCATGAATAACGGAGAGCGCAATAAATTCGGAGCGTTCACGGACACGGAACGAAGCACTATCAACGCGTGAAGCTTGTCGCTCAATTTCAGATTTTGCGGCATGTCCATCAAACACTGTTTGGCGCACAACAACACTGGCTTCGCGACGCAAGAATAATGTATCGCTGTCGCCATTGGCTCGGGTTGAAGCACTGTTACGAATTTCACCACCAGCACTGGCTTCAAGATCGACACGAGGGCGGTAAAGCCCGCGACCCTGCTCTAATTCAAACTGAACGCCTTCGCGATTGGCAATGGCTTGGCCAATTTCAGGATTCGATTTCACTGCAATAGAAACCGCTTCCTTCATAGACAATGCATTTGCAAAGCCAATGCTTAAAACCAATGAAGTTAATGCTGTCGCATTAACAACCAAATTCCGAATAGTTAGCTTCATAATTTGCCCTCAACGCTAGGCCCCCGCCCGACGAACACTCGACACAAAAATTAATACCAAGTAAATTTATCGAGAAGGAGTTACTATGAATCTATGGTTAATTCAACAGGCTATTTAATAAAGCGATATCTCTAAAATTAGCGAGAAAAGGGGGTTGAAGTGGTTTGTATTAATTATCTGCTGCCGTCAAAGAATACTTAGGTTAAGTTATTATATTTGTTCGATAAAGTTCTTAAAACTGCTGGAGCGAAGTTTTATTGCTTTGGCCATAAACCACTGCGTCCACTATCATTCCGATGGCGTTTACATAAGAAAAGTATGTGGAACGTAAATCTTGTGCATAAATATTGGAACGCTGTACTATAGAGAGAAACTACGAAGTTAAAGCAACTGCGTCGAAATCCCGGCCGGCAAGTCTAGGGACTGTCGGGATGATTGCAAAGCTCATAAAACAGCGTGGTTCGCTTGGAAAGGAATGGTGGGCGGTATAGGGATCGAACCTACGACCACTACGATGTCAACGTAGTGCTCTACCGCTGAGCTAACCGCCCACGTTGACTGCGCCTCAGCGTATATCGGCGCTAAATCAAGATAGCAAGTGCGGCCTTATGCGGCCATGAGGCGGTTCACTTCGTCCACAAGATCACGCAAGTGAAATGGTTTTGACAAAACCTTGGCATCTTTTGGCGCGTTGGAATCAGGGTTGAGGGCAACTGCCGCAAAACCGGTGATAAACATAATTTTCAGCGATGGATCAAGCTCTGCGGCGCGGCGGGCGAGCTCAATCCCATCCATTTCCGGCATTACAATATCGGTGAGCAATAAATCAAAACTATCTTGCTTGATTTCCTCATAGGCGCTGGCCCCTTCCGCAAAGGGCGTAACCCGGTGACCAGCTTTTTCCAAGGCCTTGACTAAAAAGCGTCGCAAATCATCGTCATCTTCAGCTAAAATAATTTTTACCATAACACTCTCTATCAGCCAGCATTTAAGCTGGGTCAAGTTGTCCGAAAACAACCACTATGCAGAACCGCCACACTTGGAGAGGGCTTTACAGCACAACCAGTAAACAGCTGATGAAGCATTTTATTGGACAATTCTGTTTAATTGGCGCCATATTCACATGGATCAACCATTCAGATCGGCAGGAATGCATATGGGGGAGCAGTTTTTTGAAATTCTAGCCCCTGCCCAATGGGCAGTGCCAGCTGTTTTTAATTCGCCCCATAGCGGCAGTTATTTGCCCGAAGCGTTTTTACAACAATCGAAACTTTCACCTCAAGCACTCCGACAATCGGAAGATTGTTTTGTCGATGAATTGTTTTCCGGCTGCCAAATAGCAGGCGTTCCGCTGTTACGCGCATTGGTTTCGCGGGCCTACATAGATTTGAACCGCGAACCCTATGAATTAGACCAGCGCATGTATTCGGAAAATCTACCCGGGCATATGAACCCGGGCTCGCCGCGTGTGGCCTCTGGCCTTGGAACCATTCCGAGGTTGGTGGCCGAAGGTGAAGAAATATACCGCGGCCGAATTCCATTGGCCGAAACATTGCAACGGATTGAAACTGTATATCGGCCTTACCACCGTGCACTGACTGCGCTACTTAACGAATGTTATAATGCTTCAAGCTTTTCCTTGTTGATTGATTGCCACTCCATGCCTTCTTCAGCGGTAAAGTTAGCCAACTCCCGAAGTCCTGATATTGTGTTGGGCGATAGATTTGGCGCGGCCTGCAGCACTGAAATTGCTCAATATATGGAAGAGCTATTGAACCGAGCCGGGTTTAAGGTTGTGCGCAACCGGCCTTATGCAGGCGGCTTTATTACCGAAACTCATGGCACCCCGCGCCACAACCGCCATGCCCTGCAGATTGAAATAAACCGCGCACTTTATATGGATGAGACCAAACTGGAAAAGCGCCAAGAGTTTGAAGCCATCAGAACTTTGCTGACAAAAATCACAACCGACCTCTTGGCCTATTTGCCACAAGAGGGTGAACCCGTTCCGCTGCAAGCTGCCGCAGAATAAAAAAAAGGGGCCGATGCACAAAAGTGATCGGCCCAAGTCTAGGGAGGAAACGCCCAAGAAGGGCAATGAGAGATCATCATGGATGCTCATCTCATAGGTTTGATTTGGCAGTGCAACATAAAAATTTCAAGACCTGATTGTAATTTTATCGAACAGACACAGCCATTTGTTGCTCTAATACCGCACTAAATACATTTAAACTATTGAACTAAAACGATATAGTTTTGATATGCAGATTTCGCATAGCAAAACGGCGTTGCTGCAATGCAACATAATTGCCGGCTGGAAAGACCTTCAATCATGTGGTTAAAGGGTTTTTGACCGAAAGCCCAGCCATGACCAGCCAATCAGAGACCGAAAAACTCACACAGTTCGCCCTAAAATTGGCCGAAGCGTCGGCCAAAGTGATTTTACCGCAATTTCGCAAAAATATTGCGGTCGACGTGAAAGCCGGCGAAGTTTGGGATCCGGTAACTGAGGCCGATCGCTCTGCTGAGCGCATCATTCGCGAACTCATCGAAACGTCCTATCCTGAGCATGGCATCATTGGCGAGGAATATGGCACAAAGACCACGCATTCACCTTACACTTGGGTCCTTGATCCCATCGATGGCACACGGGCCTTTGTCATTGGAATGCCAACCTGGACAACCTTGATTGGCCTCTACCGTGATGGCAAACCTATGCTGGGCCTGATGAACCAGCCTTACGTGGGTGAGCTGTTTTATGGAAATCCAGACGGCGCTTGGCATGTGCACCATGGCAAAACCCAAGCCATTCACGTGCGAGCAAGCGTATCTTTAGCGAAAGCTGCAGCGGGCACCACTTCACCCCATCTTTATGAAAAGTACCCGAACTTTCAGAACTTGCAGAAAGCAGTGACATCTATGCGCTATGGCGGCGATGCTTATTTTTACAGTCTGATGGCGACGGGCCAAATGGATATTGCCATGGACTCCGGTTTGCAAATTTATGATATGGCAGCCTTGATCCCAATCATTAAGGGCGCAGGCGGCGTAGTGGGAACATGGACCGATAATGATCCCACCCAAGGCGGCAATGTGTTGGCGGCCTCATCACAACAATTGCTGGATGAAGCCTGTGCCGTCATGCAGGCTTAATTATTCGTCGCGGTAAACCCGCTCACGCTTTTCGTGACGCTCTTGAGCTTCAATTGAAAGTGTGGCCGTTGGCCGTGCGTCCAAACGCTTCAAGCCAATGGGCTCGCCTGTTTCTTCGCAATAGCCATATGAACCATCTTGAACGCGCTTTAACGCAGATTCAATTTTGTTAATAAGTTTGCGTTGGCGGTCTCTGGTGCGCAGTTCAAGCGAACGATCTGTTTCAGACGAAGCGCGGTCGGCCACATCTGGCAGAATGTGATTTTCATCTTGAAGGTGAACAATCGTTTCTTTGCTTTCGCGAATAATGTCTTCTTTCCACGCCAGAAGCTTCTGGCGGAAATACTCCACCTGACGCGGATTCATAAACGGTTCGGAATCGCTCGGCTTATAATTTTCTTCCAGTGTAATCGACATGTTATGTTTCTCTACCCATTCGTGAGCGGCCATATAGCCTTGCAACATGACAGGTGCAACACTTGCTTATTGCCTTGAAACCAGTCTTGATTCGTCGCGCTTGTCGGCGAACTGCATCAACCAATAAGACCCTTGAACCCCCAGCCTGCCCAATTGTCCAAAAGCCCATTTTGGCGCAAACGGCGCAAACCGACGGTAGGTGTCATCTCCATCAGCAATGGCCGAAGCAAGAACCAGGCCAGCCATGGCTGTCGTGTTAAGCCCGTGCCCACCAAACGCTGTGCCAAACCATTGCCCTTCAGCATCGCGGCCAATCAAAGGCATTTTGTGAATGGCATAACCCATCAAGCCAGACCACGCATAATCAATCCGTGGTGACCCTAAAGCGGGGTAAGTAGAAAGCATGTCGCCCTTCATGCGCTCTGCCAAGCGCGAAGGTTCTGAGACGCGTGTCGTAATGCGCCCTCCCCACAAAATGCGGCCCTCATCAATCAGCCTGTAATAGTTACCAGCGCGTCTGGTGTCAGATATTGCTGACCTAGTATTGATCGACGATTGGGTGAGTGGCTCGGTGACTGCAATATAAGTTGCGACTGGTAAAACCGCCCGCCCTGAGGCGCGGTGTACAGTGCGTCCCGTGGACGACACACAATGCACCACATGCTTGGCCTGCACTTCACCTCCATCAGTTTTAACAACAAACACCGTGCCTTGTTTAGTAGATGAGAGCACCGTGCTGTTCTCAAAAATTTCGCCGCCAGCGTCCCTGATTTTTGCCGCCAAAGCTAAACAATAGCGCAAGGGATGAATGTGAAATGCTGTTGAAAAAAGCAAACTATCAAAATACCGCGGCGATGAAAGTTTGCTCCGCGTTTCTTCGCTCTTCATATATTCCACAACTTCACCATAGGTGTGGCTCAACGCCTCGCCGTAGGATTTAAGGGCACCCCGATCATCATAACGCGAGGCACAAATCCAGCCGTCTCCCATTTTATTTGAAGCCGGATTTTCACGCCGAACATATTCGGTACCTTGGCGCGAAAGTTCATAAAGTGCGCGTGCCGCATCTGCGCCCACATGTTTTGCAACATCGTCCATGCCAAGCGCAAACCCACTCGACACAAACCCACCGTTGCGCCCCGAAGCACCACTGCCAACAAGGCCGCGCTCAACCACCACAACTTTAAGCCC
The DNA here is from genome assembly GCA_031418535.1 of Hyphomicrobiales bacterium. GTDB lineage: Bacteria > Pseudomonadota > Alphaproteobacteria > Rhizobiales > Aestuariivirgaceae > Aestuariivirga. Next base: position 13,091 of record JANOXS010000079.1, read on the forward strand.
ACGTCGCACAAGCTCCAGCGCTGTAGTCAAACCAGCAAGCCCAGCGCCGACGACGACAACATCAGCTTTTAATTTTCCAACTAAAGGCTGTGCCGTTTCGGGCCGCTTTGCTGTCGCTTCATACCACGTTTCAAATTTCTGAATCATCTGTGCCAAATCGAACCAAATTAAATTAGCCATGCTTAACGCAAAATTAGAACAACCTGTCCATATTTATCGAATTAGAGTTCAGTGTGGATGTGTATCATGCGTTTTGTATCTTTGTTCGCGGTATTAGCAGCGTCATCAGCTTTAGCAGGCTGCGCAGGAGGAGATGGTTCAGCTTTTAGCTTGGCCTCTTCAAGTATAAATGTTTGCGGCATCAGCGACCCCAATTGTGCCACAGCCTCCACCACATCCACGACTGGTACGACAACTGGAACAACGACCGGCACCACAACAGGCACAACCACCACCAGCACAAATACAGGCAATGCTACAAACCTGGCAACGGGTGATGCCACCATCACACTTGAAAACAATGCCGTAACCTCAAGCAAAACAACGCCTGCTTTGTCAACTTTGACGCGTGTCGCAGCAAGTGGCGGCAATCCGGCCACTGCCAAAATACAAATTGATACCAATACAGCCACCAATGGCGCTTGGCCCATTGCAAAGACCATGGATGAATATACACCGGGCACATTGCAAACTGATTGGACTGCTCAAATCGGTACGAAAATGGGCGGAACCTACAATGAATATCGGTCTTATTCAAAAGATGCCACGACTGGTGTTTCCGTTGATGAAGAGCTGCAAGTCTGGAGTTTCAACCATAGCTATGCCACCCAATACCGCGACGTGACAGCAAGTGGCGGATCAGCTCAACATCAAGCGTGGTCATTTGGCGGCACCAAAACGCCAGCCGCTGCCATGACCTTGAAAGGCTCGGGCACTTATGTTGGCAAATTTGGCGCAACGGCAAAAACGTCGAATTATACTGACTCTGGTCTTGCAACCCAAACAGTATCCAACAACAATATCTGGATGGTACAAGGCGACAGTAATCTGTCTGCTGATTTCGTTTCGGGCACATTTACAGGCAGTCTTTCACCGAACATCTGGGTGGGGGCGGCTACTCTCAACAGTGGAACCGGTTTTGAATTTATTTTGGCCAGTGACACAGGCAATGCCAATTATGCTCCGTTCATGGGCGATAAAGTAAATCTGCGCGGCACGATTAGCAGCAGTGCCACGACCGGAAACAGTATTGTCGGCACGGCTTCCATGGATGCGACGCGCGGCTGGCTCACCAACTCCACCACCAACGCAATGTATGCCGGTGTATTCGGCCCCAATGCCGAAGAAATTACGGGCGCCTTTGCGGTCGATGCCACCACACCATTCCCGCGCGGCGGCTTCACTCCAATCAACGATGATCGCCGTGGCTACATCACCATGAGCGGCGTATTCAACGGACAGTAAATGCAATCGACAGTTAAAGCACATGTCAAAAAAGAGCGTCGCAACATCGGCGCTCTTTGTCTTTTCTTTGCCGCCCTTCTCAGTGGTTTATCAAATCCTGCTTATGCGGCAAAGTCGCTGACAGCAGCACAAATTCACGTCTACGAATCTGCCGACGAAGGTCAGCGCGTTCACTTCTTGATTGAGCGTGCCAAAATGGGCGACGCTGAATTGGTCCAAACGCTTTTGCAAACCTATCCACTGCAAGGTCCCCATGCTGTAAATCGTACGTTGTTTATTGAAGGCTTGGTTCTCGAAGGAAAAGGCGATTTAACCGGAGCTTCTGAAAAATATCGTGGCGCATTGGCCAAAGATCCTTCGCTCACTCTTGTTCGCGTGCAACTTGCACAATGTTTGGAAAAACTAGGTCAAGACGAAAGCGCTAAACATCATTTGAAATTGCTCGAAGCTGAAGCACCAAATGCTGCCGTGGCCACCAACATTCGATCTTTCATGGACCGGATTGATGCCAAACGTCCACTCACGTTTCATGGCTTTGTGTCCGTTGCACCTTCAACAAATTTCAACCAAGGCTCTTCGCACACGCAAGTTTATGCGCCCGGCTTTGGCAACAACATATATTTCGACATCAATGCCTCGGCCAAAAAACAAAGTGGTGTAGGATTAGCCACTGGGGCCAGCGTTGGTTATTCAAAACGTATCGGCAATCATTGGGAAGCCGTTGCTGCAGCAGATATTTCCGCACAAATTTATGCAGACAATACTTACAATGCAGCAGGCCTCAGCCAATCACTTGAAATGCGCTACCACCTCGATAATGGCTATCTAGGGATCGGCGGCGTTGCTGATCAATATATCAACCCCAATGCGCCCAACTTACTGATGGAAGGCCTCACCTATCACAGCTATGGTCCGCGCGCCTCAGTTCTGCGCTTCATCGGGCAAAACAATATGCTTCACGCCAGCACTGTTTACGAATGGCGTGATTATGCAAATTCCACACTTTTAGATGGCACCGCATTCCTCAGCGAAGCCTCGCTCAACCATGGCTTTAATTCTACTTTCAATGTGACACTGTCTGGTGGCTTCGACAAAGTTGATACCAGCATCGACCGGCTTTCATATGGCACCTATTTTGGCGGCCTTGGTTTTTACAAAGAACTCCCCCTGGGCGTCACATTAAACGCGACCGCTCAAGCACGTTTTTCGACCTTCGATGATCAAGACCCTATTTTCCTGCTGACACGGGAAGACCAGCGTTATGTGGGCTCGCTGGCTGTCACCAAACGCGATTTGAATTTCTACGGGTTCGCTCCGGCACTTTCCTACACTTACACGCGGAATGTCAGCAATATAGCATCTTATGACTATGATGCACATGCTTTGGATTTCCGCCTCACCAAAGATTTCTAATGGTTGCCTCAGTGCTGCGCACTGGCTAATGAATGTGTCATGCGTTTTAAATCTGGCAAAGAATTCTTAAACCTATCGTCCAAAGCCGTCACAGTTTTGGGCATGTCGGGTGTTGGCAAAACCACCGTCTCGCGGATGCTTCACGATAAAAATTGGTTTCAATACTCGGTCGATTATCGCATCGGCACACGCTATATGGACGAATATATTGTTGATAATTTTAAGCGCGAAGCCAATAAGAATGAATTTCTCAAAGGCCTGCTGCGCTCAGATTCGATCTACATCCGCTCTAACATCACCTTTGAAAATCTGGAGCCACTGTCAACTTATTTGGGTAAGCCAGGCAACCCGGATAAAGGCGGCATAACTTTTACTGAATATAAAATTCGCCAAGCCCAACACCGCGATGCTGAACGCAAATCATTACTCGACGTTCCGGCCTTCATTGAAAAGGCCCGCACCATTTATCGCTATGAAAATTTCATTTGCGATTCTGGTGGCAGCTTGTGTGAAGTGGTAAATGCGGATGATGCTGATGATGCCGTTCTGAAAGCCCTCAGCGCCTCAACAGTGATGATTTATATCGAAGGCACCGAAAAGCACATTGCAGAGTTGGTGAAGCGTTTCATCCAGCACCCAAAGCCCATGTATTATCAACCGCAGTTTCTCGAAGAAAAATGGGCCGAGTATAAATCACTCAATAAAATTTCCAATGACAACGGCGTTGATCCCGATCGCTTTGCTGAGTGGGGCTATGCGCAATTGTTAAAACACCGCGCACCCATCTATAAAAAAATCGCCGATCAATATGGCTACACTGTGCGAATGCAAGACATTCCAACTCTTGATACCGAAGAAAAATTCAACATCTTCATTGCCCGCACCATCGATGAAACTGTAAAGTCCTAATATGCCTATTCGCATCCCAGATGAACTTCCGGCTCGCCCTATTCTTGAAAAAGAAGGGGTCATGGTCATGGGCACAGCTACTGCTGATCGTCAAGATATCAGACCACTGCGTATTGCCCTGCTCAACTTGATGCCAAACAAAATCAAAACCGAAACGCAGTTTGCGCGGTTAATTGGTGCCAGCCCTCTGCAGGTTGAACTGTCGCTGATTAAAATCACGAACCACACTCCGAAAAATACGTCACAAGATCACATGCTGGCTTTTTATGAAAGTTGGGAAGACATCAAGGATCAACGTTTCGATGGCCTGATTGTAACGGGTGCTCCCATTGAGCAAATGCCATTTGAAGATGTGACTTATTGGGAAGAGCTGACCCGCATTTACGCATGGACCCAAACCCATGTTCAATCGACATTCAATGTGTGTTGGGCAGCTCAAGCAGCGCTTTATCATTTTTATAAAGTTCCGAAATACGCTTTGGAGCAAAAGGCTTTCGGTGTTTACGAACATAAAAACCTAAAGCCCACATCGCCGCTTTTGCGCGGATTTTCAGATAATTTTGAAATGCCGGTTTCGCGTTGGACCGAAAATTTAGAACGCGATTTGCCAACTGACAAAGGCCTAGAAACACTCATGTCTGGCGCGGCTGTAGGCCTATGTCTCGTGGCCGATCCAGCACATCGCATGTTCAACATGTTCAATCATATTGAGTATGACACAGGCTCTCTTGGTGAAGAATACTTCCGCGATATTGAAGCTGGAAAAACCATTAATCCGCCAGCTAATTATTTTCCCAACGACAATCCCAAATTGCCACCCAGCAACCGCTGGCGCGCCCACGCCCATTTGCTGTTCGGAAATTGGGTCAATGAACTTTATCAATCAACCCCGTTTGATGTGAACGATATCGGCAAATCCTAAGCCCTCTTGTTTAAGCACGCAAAAGTCCCCAATTATAAAGGCCAAAGCAAAGAGTGACTTACAATTGGACTTGAGTGAAATTATCGATAGCGGCCGGATTGCAGCAGGCGGATTGAAAGATTTCGCAACTGGATTATTGCAACCAACCGTCAGGCTTGGCGTCACCGGTTTATCGCGCTCGGGCAAAACAGTTTTCATCACCGCGCTGGTTCATGCCCTTTTAAAGCAAGCCCGAATGCCTGTGTTTGAAGCCATGGCGCAAGGCCGCGTGTCACTCACTTATCTTGAGCCACAACCTGATGATGATTTGCCGCGCTTTGCTTACGAGTCCCATTTGGAAAAACTCACGGCCGACGCGCGAAGCTGGCCGGAAGGCACACGGCGATTAAGCCAACTTCGCCTGACGCTGGATTATGAACCGAGCAGTTTTTTCGCGCGCAATTTTGGCAGCGGCAAACTTCATGTCGACATCATCGACTACCCCGGTGAATGGCTGTTAGATTTGCCCTTGATGAATTTGAGCTACCAACAGTGGTCGGCTAACACGATTGCAGCCAGTCTAAAAAAGCCGCGCAGCGATTTGGCAAAGGAGTGGCACGCACACCTCAAAAGTCTAGACGCAAACACCCCCGCGCAAGAACTGGACGCCGTAAAAGCTTCTGCTTTATTCACCGCCTATCTAAGCCGCTGTCGCAAAGATGATGTGTCGCTTTCTTCTTTGCCACCGGGGCGTTTTTTATTGCCCGGCGATTTGGAAGGCTCGCCTCTTTTAACGTTTGCCCCACTTGATCTGGAGGCAGACGCTAACTTAAGAGCAGGCTCGCTGGGTCAGCTTATGGCCAAGCGCTATGACTCCTATGTTGCCCGCGTTGTTAAACCGTTTTTCTTTGGTCACTTTGCCAGGCTTGATCGCCAGATTGTGTTGGTTGACGTGTTGACAGCGCTCAATGCCGGAGCAACTGCCGTGGCGGACTTGCAAACCGCGTTGACCGATGTGATGGCCAGCTTCCGCTTGGGTTCAAACACATTAATGACGGAGCTTTTCGGTCACCGTGTTGAGAAGATTTTGTTTGCCGCAACCAAAGCGGATTTATTGCATCACAATTCGCATAATAAATTGGAAGACATATTACGCGTGCTGGTTGATACAGCGGCCAAGCGTGCAGAATTTGCGGGCGCTGCTTATGATGTCTCCGCAATCTCGGCCATTCGCTCCACGCGCGAAGCAACTGTAAAACAAAAAGGTGAAGAGCTTGCTTGTATCGCTGGCATTCCAGAAAAAGGTCAAGCGGTCGGGGACACCGTTTTCGATGGTGAAACAGAAGCTGCAATTTTTCCTGGAGATCTACCTTCAAATCCGCAAGCGGCATTGGACGGCGGCATTGAAGGCCAGTTAAAATTTGTGCGTTTCCGTCCACCCGTTTTAACCGACAAAACCTTCGCGCATATTAGGTTGGACCGCGCTTTGGAATTTCTGATTGGTGATAAATTTCCATGACCACAAACACCCGCAGCCCCCAAGCCTTTGTGTTGGACGAAGAACTTCACGCCAAGAAAAAATCACCTAAAATAAAAATTCAATTTGATCCGGATCTACCAGATGCAGACGTAACCGTGGTCGCCCAACCGATTTCTATAACTGCACATAAGGGTGTGCGCTGGGGCAATCTTTTACTCGGCGCGATTGCCAGCTTATTCGTTCTTTGGGCAGGTCTTACGATCACGCAATTGATTGAAAGTTTTTTTCTAAGATCGCCAATCATGGGATGGCTAGCGTTTGGGCTGGCAGTCGTTGCGGCATTCGCCGCACTCGTTCTGATCTTGCGCGAAATCTGGGGACTTGCAAGGTTACGCCGGATTGAAAAACTACAATTGCTTGCCGCACACGCCATAAATAAGGACGATGAAGCATCGGCGCAGCAAGCGATTTCAGGCCTTATAAGTCTTTACAAAAGCCAACCGCAAAAAGCGTGGAATATTAAAAATTATGAAACACACACAAACGACATTTTAGACCCGCGCGACCGCGTGCGCTTGGCTGAACGGATGTTGGTTGATCCGCTTGATGAACAGGCCCACGCCATCATCGCCAAGCGCGCAAAGCGGGTGACATTGCTGACGACTGTAACGCCAGGCGCCGCACTGGATATTATTTTTGTTGGTTTGCAAAACATGGCCATGTTGCGCGAACTGGCAACGCTCTATGGCGGCAGGCCGTCGACCTTTGCAACATTGAAATTGGCCAGAATGGTTTTAACCCATCTGGCCATTGCCGGTGGCCTCGCGTTATCAGATAATTTCATTCATCTCTTTGTCGGCAAAGGTTTGCTCGGCCGTCTTTCTGCGCGTTTTGGCGAAGGTGCGGTGAATGGCATTCTAACGTCTCGGATTGGCCTTGCCGCTTGCGATGTGTGCAGGCCGATCCCAAAGGAGATTAATAAGCGTGAAAAACTTGGCAGCCTTCTGAAGGAATTGGCAAATTTCGGCCCAAAAGAAAAAAGCGAGCCAGAACTTTAACGATTTGTTAACTCTGCTCGCACTTCGATCAGCCCCTACAATAGATTGAAAAGCATTTATGGCCCACACTGTCCGCAAGATGGAGAGTGTTGAATGAGCTCAGGTGCCATAGCAAAGCTGCGAGACAGATCAGACAGGGTTTCGCAAGACCGTGCTGCAATTGCTGTAGCAAGACCATCTACAACTCAGATTGAAATGGTAACCACAGTTGCGGGTCTACTCAAACTCGAGTCCGCGTGGCGCAAACTTGAACTTCATAACACCACAGTGTTTCAAAGTTTTGATTGGGTAAAAACCTGGTGCGATGTCTATTTGGGCAGCGCTGCGGCAGGCGAAATTTTAATTGTCACCGGACAACAGGGCGGCACCACTGTTTTCATCTTACCGCTGATTAAATCCAAGAAGCATGGGCTAAACATTTTAGATTGGCTCACTGACCCCATTGGTCAATATGGCGATGCGCTGTGTGCCAGCAGTCAAAATTCTGAATTTTGGCTCAAAGCTGCTTTCGATAAACTAAGCGAGATAAAAGGTATTGATCTTGTAAGGCTGCGTCATGTGCGCGACACTGGCGCCATCGCAAATTTTGCCAGACACCACTTACATGACGCAAAATACTATGAGCGTGCGCCGTATCTTGATCTAAGCGCATTTGCAAACGACACCGACTATGACGCGCGCTATTCTTCAACGCAACGCAAACGCCGCAAGAAAATTCGCAAATCACTTGAAGACTTGGGCGATGTTTCGTTTTCTACTTTAAATTCTGGGGCAGATGCCGACCGCGCTATTGACCAGTCTATTGCGGAAAAAAACGCGTGGCTGTCAGACCGTGGCCGCTTTAACCGCATCATGGGTTGTCCAAATCATGTGACGTTTCTGAAAAATCTTTCACGCGTCACGACACCAGATTTAAAGATGATGACAACGGAACTGAAGGCCGGTGACAAGCCAATTTCTTGGGAAATTGGCTTTCGCTATCAAGGTACGCATTTTGCCTACATCACGTCGCACGTAAATGCGCTGACCGATTTATCGCCCGGTCGCTTGCATATGGATTTGTCGCAACGCCTAGCCATTGCCGACCAGCAATCAACGTTTGATCTCATGGTGCCACATGATCTTCATAAGGAATCTTGGAGTTCAGGGACTATACCTACAAATGATTATTTCAAGCCGCTCACATTTCTCGGTGCTCTTTATGGCCATGGTTATTTAGCAACTGTTCGACCGCTGCTTCGAAAACTCTATTATAAATTACCACCAAACATATTGCGCATGATTCAGCCAATCACGCGGCACTAGTCGTTTTTCGGGTGGCAGGATCACTCGGCCCAGACTATAGCTGGCATTATGAACAGCACACAGCATCAGGTTATGGGTCCACTCGAATGGGTAATGCTCATTATACTCAGCGCCATCTGGGGCAGTTCATTCTATTTCTTTGCGGTCATCATCAAAGAACTTCCAGTATTTACAATTGTGTTTTTCAGAGTATTTTTGGCCACGCTTGCTTTGTGGCTTTTCATTTTGCTCACCCGTCAGAAATTACCAGCACTCGGAAACATTTGGCACAATTTTTTCCTCATGGGTTTTTTTAACAACGTTATACCATTCAGTTTGATTGTCTGGGGCGAGCAACGTGTGGCCCCCGGCCTTGCAGCGGTGCTGAATGCCACAACTCCGTTTTTTGCAGTAATCGTGGCTCATCTATCCACACAAACTGAAAAGCTGACATGGAACCGATTGGCCGGAGCCCTCATCGGATTGCTCGGCGTTGCAGCCCTCGTGGGTGCGGATGCGATTAAGAACCTAGGCGTGGATTTGCTTTTCCAATTGGCAATCGTTTTAGCATCTTTGAGTTATGGCATCAGCACAATATACGGACGCCGCATCGCAGGTATTCCACCGCTGGTCACAGCTGCTTCGCAAACTGCTGCATCCAGCTTGATGCTATTTCCGTTGATGCTGCTCATTGATCACCCCGCAAACATAATCTTCCCAAGCGCCCACGTCGCATTATCGCTCGTTGCCCTCGCATTAATATGCACGGCACTGGCCTATATAATTTTCTTCAACATCGCCAAGCGCGCAGGCATGACCAATGTAACCTTAGTCACATTCTTGGTTCCCATCAGCGCCATGGTTTTGGGTGCCGTTTTTTTAAACGAAGATATTTCCATCCGACATATCCTCGGCATGGTTGTAATTGGCGTGGGACTGGCATTAATTGATGGCCGCATACCCCGCGCGTTGTTTGCAAATTTTAAGAGGGCCTAATGTCACCAACTGAATTCACACCCGCAAGCGGTCTGCTCGGCGGAATTCTAATCGGACTCTCTGCCCTTGTGTTGATGGCAGGAAATGGCCGAATACTTGGCGCAAGTGGAATTTTCGGACACTTGCTCACATTTAATTTTGATAAAAATTTTGCGTGGCGATTGATCTTCATCGTCAGCATGTTGATTGCAACGGCTTGGACAGCTTTGTTCACTGGCATAGCCCAACAAATGGCTTTCGGTGGTGGTGCGCTATCCACTGCCCTTGGCGGTGTAATTGTGGGGGTTGGTGTTCATCTTGGCAACGGCTGCACATCGGGCCACGGCATTTGCGGCATTGCACGGTTTTCGCTGCGAAGCTTGGCCGCGACCTGCACATTCATGGTTGTGGCAATCGCCACGGTTTTTGTCATCCGCCACGTGATTGGAGTGTGATCATGCAAAAGATTTCAGCAGCAGTCGCAGGCCTTTTGTTCGGCGCAGGCCTTACTATTTCTGGGATGGTAAACCCCATGAAGGTTTTAAATTTCTTAGATTTATTTGGCACCCATGATTTCACGTTGGTGTTTGTAATGGGTGGAGGCTTGCTCACAACACTCTTAGGCTATCAACTCATTTTCCGTCGCAGTAAACCTTTTTTTGCTGACCACTTTAGCTTGCCCGGCACAACACGCATTGATGCAAAACTTCTGGGCGGAGCTGCCCTCTTCGGTCTTGGCTGGGGCATCACCGGCATTTGCCCGGGGCCTGCAATTTCAGGTTTGGTTTTTGGCAACAGCTTGAGTTTTATATTTGTCATTGCCATGGCCGCAGGGATTCTAATCGCAAAATTTGCAACTAACGACCGTAGCGCTTCATAAGTGTCATAAGCGCATCATGCGGCAAAGCAATGCTCTTGGCCCCATTGCGCCCAATCATCGTCGCATTGCAAATCATCGAATCTAAAACGGCTTCTTCAGTGGCTTCAACCACAGCCCTGAACAAACCATCAATCGAACTGTTCGCAATGTAATCTGCGGTCCGCCGTGCGCCGCGAAACGAATTTTCATTGCCCGTGGAAAACGCCAAGAAAATATCGCCCGAACTATTCCCGCCCACGGTGCCCGTTCTGGCAAGTCCTAACGGCACGCGGCGTGCAAGGCGCTTCAATTGATGAGGTTGCAGCGGCGCATCCGTTGCGATGATTGCAATAATAGAGCCTTGTTCCTTGCCCCGCAATTTATCATGCAAAATATGCTGCCCGATAGGCGCTCCCAAAACTGTGAAATCTTCACGGCGACCAAAATTGGATTGCACAAAAATCCCCAGCGTAAATTGCTCGCCATCAATTTCAATCATGCGTGAAGCCGAGCCATTGCCCGCTTTGAAATCATAGGTAATCATGCCGGTGCCACCGCCCACACTACCCAGCTCAACTTCACCGCTTTTGGCATTTTCCAATGCTTGCATCGTGTGCGCTGCCGTCACATGAAATCCATTGATATCGTTTAAGTCACCGTCATAAGTTTCAGCAGCAACGGGAAGGCCCCAGTCTTGCCCCGTGCCAATTTTATGTTTCACCAGCCACTGCAACGTGGCATCGCGGGTCACACCACAGGAGGCCGTATTGGTAATGGTAATGGGCGTTTGCAATTCGCCTGCTTCCTCAATCCAAGCAAGGCCCGTCATTTCGCCATTACCGTTGAAAGAAAATGAACCCGCCGCGCACGGTAGATGTGCCTTGGCCCGGCCGCGCGGCAAAATGGCGGTAACGCCTGTGCGAATGTGATCACCCTCAATCAATGTGACTGTGCCCACTTCAACCCCAGCAACATCAGTGATCGCATTGTAGCGTCCAGGAGTTCCCACAAATTGCAATCCAAGTTGACGACCACGAATTTTCATATCTGCCATTCCCTGCAAAGATCATTCAAGCCCTTGCGCTAGCACAGAATGCCGTTAGTTTGAAATCATGGCAGTTGAATCAATCGCAAGTACCAAAGATATACTCATCGTGCTGGGGGCCGCAGGCCTTGCGGTGCCGATGCTCCGCCGCATGGGCATCAATACAATTCTGGGCTTTTTGATCGTTGGTGTTATCCTCAGCCCCGGCATTCTGGGTCGCCTCGCCACGCAAATGCCTTTCCTGGAAACTTTAAAATTATCACACGCTGACACTCTTGCGGGCTTTGCTGAATTCGGTGTGGTGTTCCTCATGTTTCTAATCGGATTAGAATTATCATTGCAACGCCTGATGACCATGAAACGCTTGGTGTTTGGATTGGGCGCATTACAAATTATACTCTCGGCGATTGTCTTAACCTTCCTCATGCGCTGGTTAGGATTTGCTAATCGTGAGGCCCTCATACTAGGTTTGGCGCTGTCGCTTTCATCAACGGCTGTTGTCATTCAAATATTTGCCGACGAAAAGCGCATGGGAAGCCAAGCAGGTCGCGCATCATTTGCAATTTTGCTCATGCAAGATTTGGCCGTCATTCCCATCTTGCTTTTGGTAAAAATATCGGGCGGCGGCAGCACCAATTTCCTACTGCAGGATGTTCTGGCCGCAACGGCCCAGGCCGCCATTGCTGCCATCATTATTCTTTTAATCGCTCGCTATGCCTTGCGGCCATTCATGCGGCTTGTGGCCAGCACTCAAAGTGCAGATCTGTTCATGGCTGCCGTTTTATTTATCGCCGTGGGGTGCGGTGCATTGGCAAGTTGGGCCGGGTTGTCAATGTCGCTGGGGGCATTCATCGGCGGCCTAATGTTGGCAGAAACCGAATATCGCCGTGCCATCGAAGCCACTATTGAGCCCTTTAAAGGATTGTTGCTCGGTTCATTCTTTTTGCTTGTTGGTCTTGGTATGCAGACCGATGGAATTTTACAATTTCCGCTTTACATATTCTCAATGGCAGTTCTCTTAATTGCTACCAAAGCTCTCATTATTTTCTGCCTCGGCAAGGCCTTTCGATTATCCACCCGCGTGGCATTTGAAACCGCAATGTTGCTGGGCCCCTGTGGTGAGTTTGCTTTCGTAGTCATAGCCGCCGCAAAATCTCTCGGATTATTTGCGTCGCCTGAAACGGCCAACATGCTTTTGATCGTAACGCTTACCATGATGGCCATTCCACTGCTTTCAAAACTTGCCCATCGCGCGCTCTTGAAAACACCGACCATCGACGCTGAAACATCAAACTTGCCCAGCGACCTCTCAGCCCATGTAATTATCGCCGGCTATGGCCGCGTTGGCGCATTGATCGGCACCATGCTCGACGAACACAAAATTCCATTCATCGCGGTTGATGGCAATGTGTCGGTGATTAACGCAGCACGAAAACATGAAAGCCGCACTTATTTTGGTGATGCCAGCCATCCAGAATTCTTGCGAAAATGCGGTCTTGCCACAGCCCGCGCGCTTGCTGTCACGATGGATAATCCGGCCCGCGCCGAGGAAATTGTAAGAATGGCGAGAGCCGAACGCGCTGATCTAAAAATCATCGCCAGAGCACGAGACGAACGCCACGCCGCCTTGCTCTATGAAGCAGGCGCCACCGAAGCAGTGCCGGAAACCATTGAAGCCAGCCTTCAGTTAGGCGAAGCGCTGTTGGTCGAAACAGGCGTGCCCATGGGATTGGCCATTGCATCGGTGCACGAACGCCGGGACGGATTTAGAAAACTATTGGGCAGGCCAAACCGCAAAGAAATTCTAGCCAATTCGAGAAAATCTTTCCGCGACCGGATCAAGTAATCAGGCTACACCCAGCTTCTTTTGCAAGTTGGTGCTGCTGGTTGTGTATTGGAACAACAAGCGTTCCCCCGGATTGATATAGCGGAATGCCTGTTGCGCCATCAAAGCCGCTTCATGGAAACCAGACAGAATAAGCTTCAATTTACCCGGATAAGTATTGATGTCACCAACAGCAAAAATGCCGGGCACATTGGTTTCAAATTTCTCAGTATCCACGGTGATCAAATTCTGATGCAGATTTAAACCCCAATCAGCAACCGGGCCAAGCTTCATGGTCAATCCAAAAAACGGCAGCATAGTGTTGCAAACAACATCGCTTGTCGAACCATCAGCATCTTTAACGTGAGCCGAAGCCAACACACCATCAGCCCCCGTAAGGCCCGTCACCTGACCGATTTTCAATTGCATTTTACCTTCGGCAACAAGCTCACGCATTTTGTTGACGGAATCAGGTGCTGCGCGGAATTCATCCCGACGGTGTAGCAATGTCATAGACTTTACGATTGGCTGCAAATTATTGACCCAATCAAGTGCCGAGTCACCGCCACCCACAATCAACATATCCTTGCCACGAAAGGCTTCCATCTTTTTGACGGAATAAAAAACTGACATGCCTTCATAAGCCTCAATGCCGGGAATCGGCGGCTTCTTCGGCATGAATGATCCGCCACCCGCAGCAATCACCACAACTTTGCAATTGAACGTAATATCGCCGTCCGTTTTTAATTCAAAATCAGTGTCGCCGCGCTTCACCAGCGACGTTACCATTTGATTGAAATGAAACTCTGGCTTGAAAGGTTTGGCCTGTTCCATCAAACGCGATGTGAGTTCAGCACCTGTGACCAGCGGCAAAGCTGGAATGTCATAAATTGGTTTTTCAGGATAAAGTTCGGCACACTGGCCGCCCGGCCTGTCGAGAATATCCAGCACATGACAACGAATGTCGAGAAGGCCCAATTCAAAAACTGTGAAAAGCCCGCACGGCCCCGCACCAATAATGACAACGTCCGTGGTGATCACATCTGACATAATCTAAATCTCGCTTAGAATTGCTTTTCTGGAACTTTAACGCGCAAGCCGTCAAGCGCATCAGAAACTTTAATCTGGCAAGAAAGGCGGCTGTTGTCGCGCACGTCAAATGCAAAATCCAACATGTCTTCTTCCATAGGGTTGCGTGCACCCACTTTTTCGCGCCATTCAGGTTCGACGTAGACATGACATGTAGCGCAAGCACAAGCACCTCCACAGTCGGCATCAATGCCCGGCACTTGGTGTTTCACCGCAGTTTCCATAACTGTCATACCAGCCACGCCATTGGCGGTGATTTCTGTTCCATTGTGTTGAATAAATACAATCTTTGCCATGCGCTAAAAAACCTCAATCCTTTGATGAGGCTCCTTAAGAGATGAACGCTGGAAAGGCAAGTTACGCTAAGGTGAAATATAATGTGCAGTTGCCGCACGAAACCGTGTGATGGCGAAGTTTAACTTTTTAAGCAGACCACTCTGATCACTGGCAGATGCTTCCCAAAACAGAGCAAGTGCCTCTATTTCCATGGCCCCCACAGCAGCAGCCGAGCCGCGCAACGTGTGGCCCAGAAATTTGCGATCTGCCCCGGCCAATTCACCACTTTCCAACTTTTTGACCACAGAATCGAGCTGTTGGTTGAAAAGCATCAAAATTTCGACCTGCAATGTAAGGTCATGCATGGTTGTTGCTTCAAAATGAGCGAGGTCAAAAAACACACGACCTTCGGTAATTTCACCATGTTGCACAGATTGTAATTTGGCTTGTTTCAACGCACCAGTTTCCTTGCTTTCACGTCATCCAGTCTGGCACAAACCCAATACTGGAGGCTGAAGGAACGTGGCTAAGGGCGAATTTCCTGAATCGAATCAAATTGATCCACAATTTTAACCAAATCTTCAATTAACCATCCAGAAGGGTCATTTCCGGTTCAAAAACAGTTAATTTTAGGGTATGACTCGGGTGAAAACTGCGAGCTGGCTGTGGGCCCCATTATCAGAATGTCTGATGACGGATGCGAGTTCAAAGCGGAGTTAATGATCGGCGAGCCGATCAAAAATAGGGTGCGAAATAATATGGCTAACAAAATAACTGACAATCGCCGCAAAAGCAGGTTGCCAACACTCGATACACCAGAAATAGCCAGAGCACCTGAAATGGAAGGGCCCCGCTTGGGTGCCCGCCCTGCCAATGAAAATGATGCGTCTACAGCCATGATGCTGGCCAGATTGCGCAAGCCACTTTCAAACACCGTTTATGCCATTGCCTTTGGCCTCTCGCTTTTGTGGATTTTTGGTTGGTTTTTCAGCAATTCAGAAATGCTGTTCAGCCCGGAAGGCGCTGCAAAGCGCACGGCAGCTGAATTTTTCCAATCCATAACTCTGCTGGTCATTCCTATTGTTGGCATGTTCGTGATCGCCTATTTTCAACAGCGCGCCCAGCATTTGCGCCAAGTGTCGGAAGTACTGATGCACTCGGCCATGCGGCTGATTAAGCCACAAGATATTGCAGCTGATGGCTTGACCTCGATTGCCCAAGCTGTGCGCCAAGAAGTCGATCTTCTGGTCGGTGGTGTTGAGCACGCCCTTCAGCGCGCCACATCGCTTGAAGAAATTGTACACAAAGAAATTGCAGCAGTTGAACGCGCCTTTGGCGGCAATGAAGACCGCATTAGAAGTTTGGTCAACGGTCTTGAAGCACAGCGCATCGCCTTGCAACAAACCAGCGCTTTGGTGAACAGCGATGCCCAACCAATGCTATCACGCTTGGAATCAAACACCCAAAATCTCGATCAAGTGATCAATCTGGCTCTTTCAACATTCGGACGTCTTGAAGATGGCTTGAAGGGCTCAACCAACGAACTCGCACGCACCATTGAAGATGTGGCCACACGCGCCGCTATGACTGGCCAAGAAATGGGCGGCCATAGTGCTCAATTTGAACGCATGTCATCCACATTGGTTGCAGACTTCCGCGGTTTCTCATCACAATTGCAAGAATATGTGCAGTCGTTGAATTTCACGGCCAGCAACTTAGGCAATGAAACCCGTAAATTTGGCGGCGAAGTTAAAACCATGGAATCGAGCCTCGTGCAATTGTTGCGCGAAAGCACCGATCAACTGACCGCTGCCAACACTGAAGTGGGCCAAACCATCGAACGCTTCAGCACCAACTCGGTTTCAAATATCAAGCAGACGGCAGATAATCTGGCCCTCGCCCTCAGCGGCATTGGCGAAAACATGACTTATCATTTGCGTGCCACCAGCGAAGACATGTCGGGTCTCATTGAACGCACAGGTCTCGATACCGCAAACCGCATTGAGCAAAGCCGCAGCTTGGTAACAGCTGGATTGCAAAATGTGGCCAATGAATTCATTCAAAAAGTTCAAAGCAGCCATCAAGATATCAACACTTATGTTGATAGCGCCGCATTGCAAATTGTTGGCAGTGTTGATGGTGCCGCACTTCGTCTAAACGATCAAGTAAACCAAACAGGCTCGCAATTGATTTCAGGCCTTGACCTTGCAGGCCAACGATTGATCGAACAATTGGGCACAACAGGCACTGGCTTTGCAGGACGCATTGAACAATTCACTGGCAGCCTTGCCGGTCAACTTGATCAACACTCCACAGCAATCACCAGCCGCGTGCAAGAATCTGCAGAGCGTTATGCTGGAATGTTGGAATCAGCAACGGCCCGCATCGAAGGTGTTGCCTCTACAGTAGATAACACCATCACCAATGCCAGCACGTCAGTTGCCAGCCAACTCGATCTTCATGCCGATGCAATTTCGCGTCGTGTTCAAGATTCCGCAGAGGCGTATGTTGGAACATTGCAATCAGCCACATCGCGCATTGAAAATATGGCAAACACCATTGACAATTCAATTGGCAGCGCCACGTCGACGATGGCAGGCCAATTGGATCGCCACACCGATTCAATTATGCGCCGCGTCCAGGATTCTGCTGAAGCTTATGCTGGCACATTAGAAACTGCGACATCGCGCATTGAAACCATTGCGTCATCAGTTGATAGCACAATTGGCAGTGCCACTTCGTCAGTGGCAGGTCAGTTGGATATGCATGCAAGCTCTATAGCAAGACGCGTGCAGGAAGCTGCCGAAGCTTATGCAGGATTGGTTGAAGCTTCGACTGGCCGCATTGAAAACTCCGCCCATATGGTTGGCTCCAGCCTATCGAGTGCCACAGACATGGCCACCAGCCAAATGCAATCAGCAGGCGCCAACATCAATGATTTGTTGGTGTCCACCAGCGGCACAATTGCGGCCCATCTTAAAGAAACGTCTGAAATCGTCAGCCGCCAAATGCAGGATTCTGGCTTGGCCTTGGCGCAAAATATCGAAAGCTCCGGCGGCCTCGTAACCGACCGCTTGCTGTCAGTATCGGGAGATTTCGTCCACCGTGTAGACACAGCAAGAGACGGCATGTTGGCAGCTTTGGCCGATACAGCCGGCGACATGACCGCGAAACTGGAAAACACATCTGTGCAACTGTTCAGCCGATTGGAGTTGTCATCATCGCAGATTACCAATCAATTGACATCAACTTCTGACGCAATGGCCAATGCCATCTCTGCCAACAGTGCAGATTTGACAATGAAGCTGCGCAATTCCACTTCGGACTTGTTTGCAAACTTGGAATTGGCATCGTCCAATTTGACTGAGCAGTTGGAATCAACATCAAACCGCATCAACAGCCAGATTGTGACAACTGCAGGTTCTGTAACTGAGCGCGTGAGCACGGTAACAGAAGGCTTGACCAGCAAACTTGACTCTTCAACGACCCAATTGGGATCCCTTCTCGCTTCCACTGAATCGCGTCTTGGCAATCAGCTTGAACAAGCCTCAACCGAGCTTGCTGCCTTGTTCGATGTGAACACCCGCATGATGACCGAACAGTTGGATCAAACGTCAACTGCAGTTACAAATACCTTTGCAACAACCGCTGTGAGGGCTGCCCAAGCCCTAGATAAGTCGAGCGCCGAAGTAACCTCCAAAATCGAATTTGCCAGTCAGGATATGTACGCAAAACTGGAAGGCACTACGCGCACCCTCGGCCAACGCTTCGATGTGGCAACCGAGCATTTGGAAAAAGTCACAACCGATATTTCTACGCGTCTCGACACCACCGGCCAACGTTTTGCCGAAGTGCTGAGCGAAACCAGCGGTCAAATCTTCACAGATTTGGGCAAAGCCCGTGACGCCTTCTCTGAAGGTCTTGGCGAAACCACCTTGCAAATCAGTGGTCGCTTTGAACAAGAAACCGGCCTCTTGGTGGACCGCATCGACCGCGCAGCCCAACAGTTTGACAGTGCTGCAACAGCATCAAGCGGCAAGTTCGACGAAGCCAACCGCAAGTTTGTCAAACATGTTGAAACTGCAAACACCTATCTTGCAGATCAATTGGCCACAGCCGCTGGCGACATTGATACCCGCCTTGAAAGTGTTTCAATGCAATTAACTGGCAAGCTTGAAATGACCGGCAGCCGCATTTCTGAACGCTTGGATGATGTGTCGTCCTTGGTTGAAAAATCAATCGACAAGTTCAACGCTGAAATGGAACACATGCTGCAAAGTCGCAAAGATACACTCGACAATTTAGTGAGTGATGCCAACAAGCGCGCCAACGAAGTAGACGGCGTGATGACCAGCTATATCAATTTAATTGAAGACAGCTTGAATACAGCTGAAGCACGCGCACAAAACATCAACCGCATTGTGTCTGACCAAACTTCGGCAGCACTTGCGCGCCTCGAAGAAGAATTACAGAAACTTGAAACCAACTCAAATGGTCAGGTGGCCCAAGCGGCGCGCGTGCTGCGTGAACAACATGAGCGGGCTTTGAGCAGCATGAATGAAATGCTGTCTTCAACTGCGAGTGACTTCCAGCAAACCGCTCAAGATATGCGCATCACCGCGCAGCAAGTGGTCAAAGACATTGATGCCGCGCGCGGCGAATTGAAACGCGCTGTGATTGATCTGCCAGAAGAAACCCGCAACAACGCCGATAACATGCGCCGCGTGGTGGCTGACCAGATAAGCGCCTTGAATGCTTTGTCTGATGTCGTTCGCCGTCAATCCGGCACCATGGATTATTCTGGTCCTGGTTTTATCAACCCCGGCAAACCAGTGGCTGCACCGCTGGGAAAAACTGAGGGCACCTCGTTCCAATCTCCAACCGTCGGAACGACCAGTGCCCAGAAAATCGCCGCGGAGCGTAATGCCAATGCCTCGATTTTGGCCTCGATTGACCAAGCAATTGCGGCTCGCAAGATTGCAACGGCTGCAAAGCCAAATGTAGCTCCTGCAAACATCGGCGCATTGGCCAAAGAAGTTGAAAGCTACACACTGAAGTTACATTCTTCAGCACGCGATTTGGTCGAAGCCATTGATGGCAGCCTGCCACGTGATTTAGAAAAGCGGTATGTGGCATCTGATAAATCAGTCTTCACAAAGCGCCTCTATGAAAATCGCAGCCGCAAAATTGTAAAGCAACTGGAAACCCGCTTTGCCGAAGAGCGCCTCGTTCGCACCCGCGTTCAAGCCTATAACCGCTTGTTCGAAAAATTGCTCGACACGTTGTCTGAAACACCCGGTGGTGAATCTGTGATGGAACAAGTTTTAGCTTCGGAACAAGGCCGCATTTACGTGATGTTGGCTGAAGCCGCAGGCCGCTTGCCGACGCAAAGCTAAATTGCGCACGTTAAGTGTCTCAAGTGAAAGCTGGCCCATAGCTGGCACCTTCACCATCGCGCGTGGCAGCAAGACAGCTGCTGATGTTGTGGTGGTGAAAATCACCCAGAATAATGTGACAGGGTGGGGCGAAGCCGTGCCCTATCCGCGTTATAATGAAACCGTGGCGCAAGCGCTCGAAAGTTTAGAACTAGCGCGAATCGATATTGAAAATGGCATTACGCCACGAACACTTCTCTCAAAAGCGGCCCATAATGCCCTTGATTGTGCGCTGTGGGATTTGAAAGCCAAGCAGTCTGGAAAGCCAGCATGGCAACTTGCAGGCCTCACCGAGCCAAAGCCTGTCATCACAGCTTATACATTAAGCCTCGACACGCCCGAAGCCATGGCCCGCGCCGCAGCAGCCGCAAAGGCACGACCTTTACTCAAACTAAAACTGGGCCGCGATGGTGATGAGCAGCGATTGCAAGCCATTCGGGCCGCAGTGCCAAACAGCCGGCTGATCGTGGATGCCAATGAAGGATGGACGCCTGAAACCCTGCCCGCCATGTTGGCGGCCTGTGAAAAATACGGTGTGGAACTGGTAGAGCAACCCCTGCCCGCTGGCAACGACGCAGCACTTTTGGGCCTTGCCCGCATAACACTCATCTGCGCTGATGAATCAGCCCATGGCCGAAAAACGCTGCACGAGCTCAAAGGCAAATATGATGCCATTAACATTAAGCTCGATAAGACGGGCGGTCTGACCGAAGCACTGGCACTTGCGCACGAGGCAAAAGCGCAAAATTTCAAAATAATGGTGGGCTGCATGTTGGCAACATCATTGGCCATGGCCCCGGCTTTTCTCTTAGCTCAGCTTGCCGATTATGTTGATTTGGACGGGCCACTGTTACTGGCCAAAGACCGCGACCCCGGCTTCAAATTCGAAGGAAGCCTTATGTCGCCGCCGCCACGGGAACTGTGGGGCTAAGTTTCGCATAGGCAATGGCAAGGCCCAATCCAAACAGTGAAATCATCGCCATGGCCAAATAGGCTTTTCCGCCAAATGCGGAATAGAGCGGACCCGAGACCCACGTAACTGAAGATAGCAAAACTCCTCCGGCCAATGCTGCATATAGCCCTTGCGCGGTGTTGCGCAGTTTGCCCGGAACATTTAACCTGATAAAATGCATCAGAGCCAAATGTGCACACGCAAAAGAAACGGCGTGTAATGCCTGAAGTATCCCCATTTCCACAATCCCAGTGGCAAAGGCCATGCCACCCCAGCGCAACACACCACCAGTCAAGCCAATGCACAACAACAAAGGCGAACCCAATCTTTCAATCACCCGATTGGAAAATGCAAATAACCCCACTTCGGCTAACACCGCACAAGCCCACAGAATGCCAATGGTCATGGTGTCATATCCCAAACTGGTCCAATGCACGGTGCTGAAACTATACATCATGCCATGACTGGCATTCGATAGACTCGCCGCTAATAAAAAAACCGTGAAGCGTGACAGAAATAAAAACCGAAATGCCGCTCCAAACTCAATAGCCGAGGGCAATTCATGCTCCGGTTTTCGAAGTGGTTCGGGCGGCAAAATGAACGTAGCCAGCACCGACATAGATTGCGCACCCGCAATCAGGAACGCCGTGTATGAAGCTGGAATTTGCGTGAGCAACGCGCCCGAGATCATGCTGCCTGCTAAAAAACTTAACGAAGCCCAAAGCCTGATGCGACCATAATCCAAACCATAATGCGCACTTGAATCGACGCTGTAACCTTCAGTAAGTGGAAATACCGGCGCATATAAAAATCCAGCCAGCAATGCAATAAACAGAACCTGCCCAAAACCTGAGGCAAACGGCAACGCTGCATAAGCCAAAACAGCCAGTACGGCGCAGAGCCGGATCACTCTAATCCGGTTGCCAATGCGGTCTGCAACATATGAAAATAGTGGCGCGCCCACCATACGAACCGCCATCATACCGGCAACCACGCTGGCAATCTGCGAAACACTGAAACCTTTGCCATGCAGCCAAAGCGGCAAAAACGGCAATTGCACGCCTGCCCCCATCATCAAGAGGGCATAACAGGTCGAAAATCTGATTCCAAAAGCCCGTGCAGTCATATTGTTTCAGGAACTAAACCTAATATTCACCACTTTCTACGAATATGTCTGCATGAGGCACGTGCGCGAAACGCAAGTGTAGTGTGTTGAGTGAGTGGAGTGAGTGAGTATGGGCGGGCAAGATCAGAAATTTTCTGAATCCATTGATGATGTGTTAACGGCTGTGCAAGAAACCCCACGTGGTAGGTGGTTTTTGGAAGCCTATGCGACACGACTTAAAAGTGAAGGCACAGCCAACATTTTAAGTGCTATCGCAAAACTCGAAAATAATCTCGAACGGCTGTCAGGCGCAGGTGCCAGCGCGGAACTTCTAGACAAAGCCCGGAACGCCATCGCTAATGCGCGTCAAGAGATCGCCAATTTAGAACCACAAACCGTTAAGCTCTCAACTGAAGCGCAACTGTTTGCTAATCTTGCAGATCTATCACGCAAAGCTTTTTCAGCAGAGACCGCAAATTCGGGCTTAGGAAAAGGCGTTCAGCGCGCTTTGAAACTTGTGAGTGATTTGGACCGCGAGTTAAATCCGTCAACCACAATCGCGCCGAATGTGGCTCAAGTTGAATTTACGGCCCCGCCAAAACCGGCAACGCAATATTTTAAACAGGACGATGAAATTTTTGAACCTGCGCCAGCAGTGGTACCAAATTTGGTAAAACCAACCGAATTGGTCGAGACACCAAATAAAGGTGCCAAACTCACCATTCGAAAAATGACATCTGATAAGCCGGCAATTGAAGCGGTGCAGACTGTTACAGAACCAACGGCCCCATCTGCACCGATTGTAGAGGCTGCGTCGCCAGAGCCATCACGCATCGTTATCATCCGCCGGAAAGCCGATGAAACACTTGCCGTGCCACTGCTGGAAGTTGAAGAACAACAAGCCGTGAGCGCCGCATAAGGCAGATGGGGAATTGCGAGTAAGAATTATTGCTGGTGGAGGCCATAATTAAAGCTCTCTTTACCAAGATGGTCGAGTCTAGCGTAAAATCCGTGAGTGAGTAAAAACTGTGCTTGACCAACTTTTATCCCGTCGAAAATTTATGCTGTCGGTGGCGCTGTCTCCGTTTGCTTTGGCCGCCACCGCGCGCGCCCAAGATGTAAAAAACACAGGCTCCATCACCTCGGTCGCACCGAACCTTGCGAGTCAGGGTAAACTTGCCACCCATACTGAAATTGTAGCAGGTCGCGGCGAAGCCCCTATGATCACCTTGGGGTCCATCAACGCACTCGAAGACGCAATAGCCTTATATCAAGAAATTTCAGCGGGCGGCGGCTGGCCACAACTGGCAAAAGTTAAATATGATAAAAAGGCATCCGCCAGCTCCATCATCAATTTGCGTCAACGCCTTGTTCGTGAAAATTATTTGGAACTCGAAACCTTGTCTGGCCCAGACGCAGGCAAACTCGATACTGGTTTAGTCCTTGCCATTAAAGCATTTCAGTTCAATCACGGGGCAGCACCCACCGGCAAAATCGATGAACGCACCAGAGCTGAACTGAACATTTCGGCCGATGCAAGACTTGCAACATTGCAGGAAAACCATCCGCGCATCGTTGAGTATCTCAAAGACTTGGGACCGCGCTATGTGGCAGTGAATATTCCTGCAGCCCAGCTTGAAACCATTGAACTTGGCGAAGTCTATTCACGGCACAATGTTGTGGTGGGCAAACCAGAGCGACCAACCCCTGCGCTTAAAAGCACGGTGAGTGATGTTATTTTCAACCCCGTTTGGAATGCGCCAGCTTCCATTGTGGCTAAAGACATCATTCCAAAATATCTGAAAGACCCAACCTATCTCGATCAAATGCGCATTCACGTTTATGATGGTGCAGGCGGACAAGAAATTGAACCTTCAAGTGTGGATTGGCTCAATACAGCACCTGATCGTTTTCAATTTCAGCAGGAACCGGGCGAGCACAATGCTTTGGCCACAGTCAAAGTGAATTTCAAAAACAAATTCATGGTCTATATGCACGACACGCCGCACCGCGAATTATTTGCAAATAATAATCGCTTCGAAAGCTCTGGCTGCTGCCGCGTAGATCAGGTGCACACCCTGATAAATTGGATTATGAATGGGCAAGACGGCTATAAAGATGCCCAATTTGAATTGATCACAGCGACTGCGGAAACCTACGAAACCAAAGTCCAGAATCCACCCGATGTGCGCTTCATGTATTTAACAGCATGGGCCACTGAAGATGGCCGCATCAATTTCAGGCCGGATGTTTATAAACTCGACGGCAAAAATTTTGTATTAGGCCAACCGGAACCTGCTATAGAGCTTTGATGCAGCTCAACGGTTTTCATCATCTCACCGCGATTACAGCGGATGCTCCCCGTAATTTCAAATTTTACACCCAAGCCTTAGGGCTGCGGATGGTCAAGAAAACTGTCAATCAGGATGATACGTCGGCCTATCATTTATTCTATGCCGACGGCCTCGGTTCAGCCGGAACAGACATCACATTTTTCGATTGGCCAACTGGTCCCGAACGCCGCGGCACGCGTTCAGTGGTTCGCACAGGTTTTCGCATCAAAGGTGAAAAGGCTTTTGCATGGTGGAGCGATCATCTCAAGAAGTTGAATATCGCAGCTGAAAAAATCATCACTGAAAATGGTCGTATGACATTGCATTTTGAAGATTTTGAAGGCCAGCGGCTGAGCTTGGTTGATGATGAAAGTGATACTGCGGCTCACCCATGGGCGCAAAGTCCAGTGCCGGAAGAATTTCAAATTCGAGGCCTTGGCCCCATCACACTAAGCGTGCCAGATTTGACTCAAACCAACATCGTGCTGACGCAGGTGATGGGCATGAAACCTGCCGCCCGCTTTGACGATACTTTTGTATATCATATGAATGGCAAAGGCCCCGTGGCCGAGTTGCATGTTCGTGTGGAACCAAATTTGGACGAAGCTCGCCAAGGAGCAGGCGCTGTCCATCACGTGGCCTTTAATATGCCCATGGATCAATATGAAGCGTGGGCAAATCGCCTACAAACCATGCGTGTGCCAAACTCCGGCCCAGTAGATCGGTATTGGTTCAAGAGTCTTTATTTCCGCGAGCCCAGTGGTATTTTGTTTGAGCTGGCAACTGATGGCCCCGGCTTTGATGCTGATGAGCCTATGAAAAAATTAGGCGAAACACTATCGCTTCCACCGTTTTTGGAAAGCAAGCGCGCTGCCATCGAAGCCAAGTTGAAAAAACTTTAAGGCAAGTTATCGCGCATAAAAATATCAATGCGAATGCGTTCTTGGTCTTCGATCAATGGCATATTGTCGGCCTTTGCCATGAGCACCCGAACCGCACTTCGAACCTCGTGGCCAGCATCCTGATTGATGATCACATCAATGGTATCGCGGATCAGCGCGCGGCGCGAACCATCAGTCACTTCATGAGCGATAAACACAATCTCTTTGGCACGCGGACTTGCATCAAGGGCCGCCACAATACCAGCCGTACCACCGCCCACATTGTAAATTCCAATGAGATCTGAATGTTCCTTCAAAAGCGCCCGGGCTAATTCTTCACTGCGCTCAGTGTCATCGCGCGATTCCCGAACTGGCAAAATTTGCAAATCAGCAAACTCGTGTGCCATCACTTGTTCAAATCCAAACTGCCGCTCAATATGATCGCGCAGCGCAAGCGAACCGGCAAACAATCCAACCTTGCCTTTGCGCCCGCGCAAAAAACGCCCCATCAATCCGGCCGCAGTGCGCCCTGCGGAAGAATTATCGATGCCCGCATAATGCGTGCGTTTAGAACCTGGCACGTCTGACACCAACGTAACCACGGTGATACCCTTGGCAATCAACGCATTGATGGACTCTCTAACCGCTGGATGGTCGAGTGCAACCACCGCAACGCCATCAATCCCGTCTTCCAATTCGTCGAGCACTTTGGCAAGCAGCGGCCCGTCAAACACATCGACGCGCTTAACCATGATCGAAACGCGTTCCCCCGCCATGCGCTGTGCTGCGGCCTCAACCTCGGCACCCACCCGGTTCATAAATTCGCCCGCCGTGTTTGGCAGCACAAACCAGAAGCGATATTCGCGGCCCCGCGCAAGGCGTGCAGCAATGCGGTCCGGCTGATAATTCAACTCGCGGATAGCAGCTTCCACTTTGTCGACCGTGCGCGTTTTAACACCCGGCCTGCGGTTCAACACCCGGTCAATCGTTGCCACACTCACTTGGGCTTTCTGCGCCACATCTTGAATTGTAATTTTTACCATGGAACCTTTTGAACCGCATGACTGGCCACTTGTCAAATGCATTACACTGCTTCAAGTTTACCCCCCATGAGCCACCCCCTCAAATTGGCTGCCGATATTGGCGGCACTTTCACTGACATTGTTTTAGAGCAGGGACCAAAACGCTGGAGCGGCAAAGTTCTGACCACCAGTCAAAACCCTGAGCTGGGTGTGTTGGACGGCATCAAAAATATCTTGGCTGAGTCAAAAAAAAGCCCAGAAGATATTTCTGTATTCATTCACGGCACAACTTTGGCAACCAACGCATTAATCGAACGCAAAGGTGCAAAGACCGCCTTCATCACCACTGAAGGTTTTCGAGATGTGTTGGAGCAAGGTTATGAAAAGCGTTTCGACCACTATGATTTAATGATCGACCGCGCCGTGCCCTTGGTGCCACGTCATCTGCGACTGACCATCACAGAGCGCCTCGCCGCCAATGGCGATGTTTTAATTCCGCTAGACGAAAATCAGATGAGCGAAATTATAAATACCTTGCGCGCTGAAAATATCAACGCCGTCGCCATAGGTTTTCTCCATTCTTACGCACATAACAAACATGAGCGCCGCGTGGCAGACCTGTTGCGCGCCGCACTGCCCAATATCAGCATTTGTTTATCGTCCGAAGTCGCTCCCGAAATTCGCGAATATGAGCGCTTCTCCACCACTGTGGCTAATGCCTATGTGCGACCGTTGATGGCTGGTTATCTTCACCGTCTGCAAACTGAGCTGCGTGTCATGGGCTTAAATGCCCCGCTTTATCTCATGATGTCTGGCGGCGGGCTTACCACACTGGAAACTGCCAGCCGCTTTCCGATACGGTTGGTTGAATCTGGCCCCGCAGGAGGTGCCATTCTCGCATCACGCATTGCCCAAAGCTGCAAACTTCCCGAAGTTTTATCTTTCGACATGGGCGGCACCACAGCGAAAATTTGCTTGTTGAGCAACGCCAAACCAGAGCGCGCCCACAAATTTGAAGTTGCCAGAGCTTATAAGGATATGAAAGGCTCCGGCATTCCGGTGCGCATTCCGGTGATTGAAATGGTGGAAATTGGCGCTGGCGGCGGCTCCATCGCAAGGATCGATAAACTCGGAAGATTAACAGTGGGCCCCGACAGCGCAGGCTCCACTCCCGGCCCTGTGTGCTACGCTCGGGGTGGAACCGAACCCACAGTGACCGACGCAAATGTACTGCTCGGCAAAATTGATCCTGAATTTTTTGCCGGAGGTAAAGTAAAACTTGAACTGGAAGCAGCAGCATTTGCGTTTCGAGAAAAAATAGGCAACGCACTGAATCTAAAAGATTTTTGGCCAGCGGCAGGAGTTACTGAAATAGTTGAAGAAAACATGGCAAATGCGGCCCGTGTTCATGCCATTGAACGCGGCAAGGATATTGCTAAATGCGTGATGGTTGCTTTCGGGGGCGGCGCTCCTTTGCACGCCTGCCGTCTTGCCGAGAAAATTGGAATTAAAAAAATCATCGTGCCAGGTGGCGCTGGCGTAGGCTCGGCCATAGGATTTCTCCAAGCCCCCATCGCGTATGAAATTACCAAAAGTGCGGTTTTCAATCTTGATGATTTTAATCCAACTGCGGTCAACACGCTGCTCAAACACATGACCAAAGATGCCGAAGCCGTCGTCAAGCCTGCGCTCAAAAATGAAACACCAAAATTACACATAATTGCCGACTGTCGCTACGTGGGCCAAGGCCATGAAATTCAGGTGACGATTCCACTCCGTACACTGACGAAATCAGACGGCCCAAAACTCAAAGCTTCATTCGAGAAAGCCTACGCCCAAATTTATGGCCTCACCATTCCCGGCCAAGCGGCTGAAGCAATCTCTTGGTCAGTGACATCTTCATCAACTGTCAAAAATCCGGCTCCTGCAAAATTGACGACAAAACGCAAAACGACAGCGCCGCTGCGCAAGCGCAAAATTTATGATCCTGCGGTGGGGAAACTCGTGAATGCGCCTGTCTATTGGCGCTTTGATCTGGTACCCGGCATGAGCCTCAAAGGCCCTGCCATTATTGCCGAATATGAAACCTCAACAATCGTTGGCAGCCGCTTTACTGCAACACTCAACAGCCTTGGCTATATTGTAATGGAGCAAAACGCATGAGCAAAGCGGCTTTAGACGCGATCAAAACCCAAGTCATGTGGAACCGCTTGATAGCCGTAGTGGAAGAGCAAGCACAATCATTATTGCGCACGGCATTTGGCACCATTACCCGTGAAGCGGGCGATCTTTCAGCAGGCGTTTATGATCCCCAAGGCCGCATGATTGCCCAAGCCATGACTGGCACCCCCGGCCACGTGAACACAATGGCTACAGCTGTCGCGCATTTTTTCGAGCGCTATCCGCAACACACCATGAAACCCGGTGATGTCTATGTAACCAACGACCCGTGGTTGGGCACCGGACATTTGTTTGATTATGTAATGGTGACGCCGGTGTTCTTGGGCAAAAAACTGGTGGCCTTTTTTGCCTCCACCTGTCACGTCATTGATGTGGGCGGGCTTGGCCTTACGGCAAAAGCCAATTCCTCATTTGAGGAAGGAACTCTCATTCCGCATTTGCCGATTCGCAAACAGGGCCACATCAATGATGAACTCTTCAGCGTCATTCTTGCCAACACGCGAAACCCCGTTGAGGTGAAAGGCGATCTGCTTTCGTTGATCAGCGCCAATGATATCGGCGCCCGCCGCCTGATTGAAATGATGCAAGAGTTTGACCTCAAGTCTTTAGACAAGCTGGCAGACCATATTTTGACGCGCTCTGAAAAGGGCGCACGAGACGCCATCAAGGCCTTGCCCGAAGGCGAATGGTCTTACGAATTGCCGTTAGACGGCTACGA
The DNA here is from genome assembly GCA_031418535.1 of Hyphomicrobiales bacterium. Lineage (GTDB taxonomy): Bacteria > Pseudomonadota > Alphaproteobacteria > Rhizobiales > Aestuariivirgaceae > Aestuariivirga. Next base: position 42,296 of record JANOXS010000079.1, read on the forward strand.
GTCTGAAATCATCATCCGCACAAAACTAAAAATAAAAAGCGGCAAGATTCTCATCGACTTCACTGGCACTTCGGCTGCCTCCATCTTTGGTATCAATTCCCCCCGCACTTATTCACTGGCCTATTCCGTCTTCGCGCTCAAGGCGGTCGTCGCTCCCCATGTGCCCAACAACATCGGCTCGCTGTCATGCTTTGATATCGCAACTGAACCGCATTCATGTGTGGACCCCATCCGCCCGTCGCCTGTCACTGCGCGTCATGTGATTGGGCAAATGTTGGCGGATGCTGTGTTCGGCTGCTTGGCTCAAGCCTTGCCCGGTAAAGTGCAGGCTGAAAGTGCAGGCAGCATTTGGATATTAAGTTTAAACAGCGCCCATGGCCGCGTGGCCGCGCACGAAACAGCAAACACCCAAAATTTCGGTGTCATCTCCATTGCGCTGGGCGGCATTGGGGGCAGGCCTAGCAAAGATGGATTGTCCAGCATGGCATTTCCTTCGGGCATTGGCGGCATTCCTGTGGAAATAACCGAAACACAATGTCCGCTCTGGTTCAAAGAAAAACAATATTTGCCCAATTCTGGCGGTGAAGGCGAATGGCGCGGCGGACTTGGTCAACGTATTGAAGTGTTAAACCGCGAAGCAGCCCCTTTCACAATTTCCGCAGCCACATTCGACCGCATTAAAAACCCAGCAAAGGGCCGCGAAGGCGGTGGCCCCGGAAAATCCGGCGTGGCCAAACGTGGATCAGGAAAAATGCTTCCCGACAAAGGCATCCATATCATCGCCAAAGGTGATAGCCTAGTCGTCGAACTGCCGGGCGGCGGTGGTTTTGGCAATGCAAAAAATCGGAAACCAGAATTACTGGCTGCCGATAAAAAAGCGGAAATCGTTACTTGAAGCGGCGTTACACCTTTCAAGTCACAGCTTTCCGCTGCCTAAATTCCGGCGTGTCCCACAATTTGCCGTCCAGCACGTGAGCCAAGTGGTCCACCGCATCCCACACGTCGGCAAAGCTGTTATATAAAGGTGCAAAACCAAAGCGCATCAGATCTGGCGCGCGAAAATCACCAATCACGCCCCGCGCAATCAACGCTTGCATGATGGCGTAGGATTGTTCGTGCTTCAAACACACATGGCTGCCACGGGTGGAAAAATCACGCCCCCCAAATAAAGTTATTCCCTGTGCGCCACAGCGCTGCTCGGCCAGTTCCACAAACAGCGCGCACATTTTCTGCGCCTTGGCATAAACTTCGTCCATATCCACATCGGACCACACATCTAATGCGGCATCCAAAGCCTGCATGGACAACATGGGTTGCGTGCCGCATTGCATCCGCGAGATTCCATCCCCCGCTTCAAATTTTTGACCAAAATCAAACGGCTTGGCATGGCCCCACCACCCCACCAGTGCTGGCAAAACTTCATTTTGTAAACGTGGGTGTACAAAAACAAAAGCGGGCGAGCCGGGGCCGCCGTTGAGATATTTATATGTGCAGCCAATAGCAAAATCAGCATCCACTTCCATCAGTTGCCCGGGCACAGCACCTGCCGAATGGGCCAAGTCCCAAATCATCAGGCAACCCTTTTCATGGGCGCGGGCCGTCACAGCTTTCATGTCGTGGCGGCGGGCTGATCGATAATCGGTTTCGGTAATCATAACCACCGCCACATCTTCGGAGATTGCTTCCATAATTGCTTCAGGCTCCACCACGCGCAGTTCATGGCCATCAGCCATAAAAGTGGAAAGCCCTTGGGCCACATAAAGATCAGACGGAAAATTTCCTGAATCAGACAGAATAATTTTGCGGGTTGGTCGTTTGGCAACCGCAGCACTGAGCACTTTAAATAAATTCACCGAAATGGAATCCGACACCACAACACTGCCAGACGCAGCACCAATCAACCGCGCAATTTTATCGCCAGCTTTGCGCGGCAGATCCCACCAACCATGCTTATTCCAAGAGGTGATTAAATCACGGCCCCATTCAATTTCAACCGCATGTTTCACCCGCGCCATAGCCGTAGCAGGCAAGACCCCAAGCGAATTGCCATCCAGATAAATCACGCCCTTTGGCAATGTAAATTCGGCTGCCTTATGTGCCAATTTATCAGCCTTATCCATTGCCAGCGCTTCTGTTCGTGTAATCATCTTTCTGTCTCCACAATTTATCGCTACATAGCAGTTATGAAACTCTATGCCTTCATCATTGCGATGCTTTTAAGTAGTCTTACGGCACAAGCGCAATCACCCGAACTTTCAATTGAGCAAACCACGAGGCTTATTCAAGCGGCCCGCAAAACTGTTGTCGATCCACGTGGCTGGGCCATTGATTTGCTCGATGTGTTGCGCAGCCAGAACCAACCGCCAAGCCGCGAAAACGTGTGTTCAGCCATTGCTATCATCGATCAAGAATCAAATTTCGTCGCCGATCCTGCGGTAGCGGGTCTGGGCACTCTGGCTGAAAAAACTTTGCGCGCCAAAGCCGACCGCATTCCCATCCTCGGCCGCATGGCCTTGCAGTTTTTGAAAGCCACACCGTCCACTAATGACAGCTATATGGAACGCATCCGTTCAGCCCGCACCGAGCGTGATTTAGACATGACATATCGCAGCATGGTGGAAGACGCCGGACAACGGTCCAATCTTTCGCTGGTGGTAGAAAGCGGTTTGCTCAATCAACTGATCGAAGACCGCAATGACATCAACACCATTGGTTCCATGCAAGTATCCGTGCGCTTTGCTCTGGAAAATGCCAAGCGCCGCCGCTGGTTGCCGATGACCTTGACGGACGTCTATGCAGTTCGCGATGATCTCTACACCCGCCACGGTGGCCTGTATTATGGCGTGTTGCAATTGCTGGACTACGAGTCAGGTTATAACCGTAAAATCTTCCGTTTTGCTGATTATAACGCTGGACGTTATGCCAGCCGAAACGCCGCATTTCAAGGTATCATCAGTACACTGAGTAATTTAAAGTTGACCAAAGATGGCGATCTATTGCTGTACAATAAGGATCAACAGCCACTCAAGAAAGTGAGTGAAAGTGAGAAGGCATTACGGTCAATAATTGTAAAATACAAATTGGGCAGAGATGACGCATCTTTACGCGCAGACTTGCTCAAGGAAAAAGATAAGGGTTTTATTTCCACACAAATTTATCGTGACGTGCGCAAGCTGATGAAGCAGCCCGTGGCTTTTGCTGAAATTCCGTCAATAGAATTAAACAGCCCCAAAATTAAACACCACATGACGACACAAAATTTCGCTCAGAGTGTAGATCGACGCTATCAAAAATGTATCAGCAAATAAACTATGCTTTAACTTTCAGATTGCTTGGATCATAAATAGGTTTCAAATGCGGAGTGGCCTGAACGCGCTCTTGTGCCACCACCAGTTCGTATGTCCCGCTCATGACGTAATCGGAATTTACAACGTCTGAATTGCGCACATAGCCCATGCCGATTGGTTTTTCGACTGTGTAACCATAGCCTCCGCTGGTGAGATAACCTGCAAACTCACCATCGCGCAAAATGGTCTCTCGGCCGACTAAAACCACATCCTCTCGCTCTGTCGTAAAGCCTACCAGCATTTTTTTCAGCGGCTTATTTTGTTTGCCTTCGAGTGCCGCGCGCCCCACAAATTGCTGATCGCCACGCAACTTCACAGCCCAGCCGAGCCCGGCTTCGAATGGGGTGTCATTAGGTGTGATGTCAGAGCCCCAAGCCCGATAAAGTTTTTCAAGTCGCAACGATTCAATGGCGCGGTAACCAGCAAGTTTCAAATCATGGTGTGCGCCAGACGCCATTAAAGCATCAAACACATCGCCAATGGCTTGAATGGGCATGTGCAATTCCCACCCGAGTTCGCCAACATAAGTCACTCGCAATGCGCGCACCGGATGGCCTTTAATGGAAACAGTACGCACCGCTCCAAACGGGAATGCCTCTGGCGTAAAATCTCCGTAAGTCACTTTACGTAATATCTCGCGAGACTTTGGCCCCATTAAAGCCAACGTGCCAAAATGTTCAGTTACATCCCGCAATCTCGCCGACATACGCGGTGGTATGTGATCAGCGATCCAATGAAAATCATGGGTCCTGAAACCAGTGCCGGTTATGATGTAAAAATGTTCGTCGGAGAGTTTTGCAACAGTTAAATCACATTCAATGCCGCCGCGTGAATTTAACAGCTGCGTGTAAGTTAAGCTGCCAGATGCCCGGTCCACATTATTTGCACAAATATGATTTAATGCGGCACCAGCATCTTTGCCTTGTAACTCAAATTTAGCAAATGAGGATTGATCAAAAAGCCCTGCCGTTTCACGAACCGCGCGGTGCTCTTCACCCACTTGCAAAAACCAGTTTTGCCGTCCCATTGAATAAATGTCGCGCGGACTACGACCATTCAGGGCAAACCAGTTTGGCCGTTCCCAGCCCAGCTTTGAACCAAAACACGCACCGTGTTTTTTAAGCTTATCATAAAGTGGTGATTTAATGCGCGGCCTGCCACTCTCATATTCTTCATTTGGATAGGCAACGGTATAGTGCTTACTATAAGCTTCCAGCGTGCGTTCATTCACCCATGCGCGGTCTTTATGCATTCCGGAAAATCGCCGTATATCAACAGACCACAAATCCGTCGGCGCTTCGCCTTTCATCACCCAATCGGCCAGCACCCAACCCGCTCCGCCGCCGGCAGCAATTCCGAAGGCATTGAACCCGGCACCCACATAAAAATTTTTCAGCTCCGGTGCCGCCCCTAAGACGAAATTGCCATCTGGTGTAAAACTTTCTGGTCCATTGATCATTTTCTTAATTCCGGTTTTTTCAAGAGCCGGAACCCGCGCAATAGCTTGATCGATGTGTTGTTCAAAATGATCCCAGTCATCATCAAACAATTGGAATTCAAAATCATCAGGCACACGATCTAAGTTCCAAGAAATTGGATTTGGTTCATATCCACCAAACACCAGCCCTCCCACTTCTTCCTTGAAATAAGTCCTCCGATCAGGATCGCGAATAGTTGCTGCGTCCGGTGACAATCCATCAAGTTTTTCAGTAATGACATATTGATGTTTTACGGGCTGAAGTGGAACGGACACGCCAGCCAATGCCCCAATTTGCCGTGCCCACATGCCACCGCAATTCACCACCCGGTCACATTTCACAGTTCCGTAATTGGTCATCACCGCCATCACGCGGCCTTCAACAATTTCAAAGCCGGTGACGCGGACACCTTCAAAAAATTTAGCACCATGCATTCGTGCACCTTTGGCCAGCGCTGCGGTAATGTCCGTTGGCGATGCTTGGCCGTCCGTTGGCAAAAATGATGCGCCGACCAGATCTGAAGTTTCGAGCAGCGGCCACATTTTTTGAACTTCCGCAGCCGACAATAAATGCATGTCCATGCCAAAGCTTTGTGCGGTGGTAGCAAGGCGTTTATATTCGGTCCAGCGATCTTCGGTGGTTGCCAATCTCAGGCACCCGGTCATTTTCCAACCTGTTTGCAACCCCGTTTCAATTTCGAGTTTTTTATAAAGGTCGACTGAATATTTGAGCACCTGAGTGATAGACGCCGACGAGCGCAATTGCCCCACCAGCCCCGCTGCATGCCAGGTTGAGCCAGAGGTGAGTTTGTTTTGCTCGAGCACGATGACATTGGCAGCATGGTCTTTGGCCAAGTGATAGGCTGTGGAACAGCCAACAATGCCCCCACCAATAACAACGACATCTGCATGGGAAGGAAGCACAACACTCATTAAGAACTAAACCTCTGTTGATAATTTTTATATATTACTTCGAAACGACCGAGATATTCGCAAGCGTACTGGGCATAATCGACCCCCGGTGCATTCAGATGCAATTCCGACACCATGCCCCACATTGCTTCACGCAAAGCCGCTGCAACTTTCATCGCAAAAAAGGCCCGTGTGGTGGCCAGATCTGGTGTTTTGCCAAAATAGTGTTCAAGCATGGCAAATTCCATTGTCTCATCAAAGGAATTGGCAGCGGCAATATTGGCGAGATCAAACATCGCCGTGCCGAAGGCGCCGTATTCCCAATCAATCAACCAAAGCCGCTTGCCATCATCCATAAAATTAGACGGCAACAAATCATGGTGCCCAAATATAATTGGCAATGCCACTTGGGCAGCTTCGAGAGAATCGACAATTTTCATCCAGCGCGGAATTTCTGCATGCCGAGAATGTGAGGCTTCACGAAGTGTGGTGGCATAGTCGCGCAAAATTTGAAAAACCCAGAAGATGGCACCTTGTCCGCGAATGCGAGATCCCATATCGCGGTGACACTTCGCAACGATGTCGACGCAAGCTTGCCAATTTTCTCGCACGTCTGGTTCTGCAAAAGTCCGTGCTTCAATAAAGCGAACGACCATCAAACCATCTTCGACGTGCAAAACCTCTGGTGAAAGCCCAGCAAAAAAAGCTGCGCGTGACGCAATGGCTTCTCGGCTGCGCGAGACTTGGTGAAAAGGATAGTCTTCGCCCACCCGCGCGACGTACTTCCCTACGGCATCCATGACCGTAAAGCTGGCATTGCTGACGCCACCTTTCAACGGTTCAATTCTGACATCGCCTCTCCAGATCGAAAGGTTGCGCACCCGTGTTGCAATATCCACTACTTATAATTCCAATTCCCCAAACTCTAAAAAATTGCCACCCCCGATTGAACGGCGACACAATAGGAAAAAGCGTACCGGGGGCGATTGCGCTTCACTACCGCGTCTCCAAGAACAGGTGGAGGTGGCAACTTCGATTGCCCCAATCTAATTCGATCTGGACAAAATGAGGTTCGCGCTAATTGAAGCAAGAGTCAAATAGAATGTGGTATTTTGTTGAATAGTGATTGGTTTACGTGCTATAATGTGATATCAACAGTTATAAAGTCACAATCAAAGCATTTCCCACATGAAAAGCCACAAAACTTCAAAGCGGCAAATCGCAATCATTGCCCACATTCGCAACCAAGGCACAGCGACAGTAGCGGAGCTGGCGGTGGGTCTCGAGGTATCGGAAGAAACGATCCGTCGCGACGCGAAGGTGCTGGAAATTAAAGGCGAGGTTTTGAAGCTCCATGGCTCGCTTGCTTTGCCACATCTTGCTGGTGAGGCTCCGTTTGAGCGGCGTTTGCGCGAAAATTCCGAAGCAAAGCGTGCGATTGCAAAGTGGGCGGTGCAGTTTGTTGAAGACGGCGACAGTCTTATGATTGATACTGGCACTACCACATCAATCTTTGCCCAAGAATTGCGCGTGAAGCGCAACCTCACCATCGTCACCAACTCATCAGATATTGCCCGAACCTTGGCAACCGTGAATGGCAACACAGTTTATATGGCAGGGGGCGAACTTAAAGGTGATAATGGAGCTGCCTTTGGCCCAACGGCGGTGGCATTCTTTTCAAAGTTTCGCGTCAAACACGCTTTCATATCAATCGGAGCACTTCACGCCACCGATGGCCCGATGGATGCTGATCTTTCAGAATCAGAATTGGCTTACATGGCTATTTGCAGAGCCGACCACCGGGTCATCTTGTCTGATTCCTCAAAATTTGGGAAAACGGCTTTAGTGAAGATGTGTGAGTTTTCAGAGATCAATCGTTTGATCACTGATGCGACACCAGATGCGACACTAACAAGTGTTTTAGATGCTGCCGGAGTGACGATAAACGTCGTATCACATTGAAAAATAAGTCATGCACAGGTCGCAATTCAGCCGCGTGTTGACTGTGATGTGCGTTATGATCCAAACTAGACCAATAACGAAATTAAATGGGTGAAACGATGCGATTTGAAACACCGTCCACAGCCAAAGAAGCTGTGACACTTTTAGCCAAAGAAAAAGGCGCGGCCTATATTTTGGCAGGAGGAACCGACCTGCTGGTAAAAATGAAAGCCGGCATTATCGAGCCTGATCTGGTGGTTGACATCAAATTGATCAAAGGCATGACCGAGATCAAAAAATCTGCCACAGGGTTTATGATTGGCGCTGGCGTACCCTGCGCAGCACTTTCTGAAAATGCTGGCTTAGTCAAAGCCTATCCCGGGGTTGTTGAAGCTGCAAATCTCATCGGGTCCAAACAAGTGCAAGGCCGTTGCACCATGTCTGGCAATTTATGCAATGCATCGCCTGCTGCAGACAGTGTTCCAGCGTTGATTGCAGCGGGTGCTAAAGTTTTGATCAGCGGACCTAAAGGCAATCGCAAGCTGAATGTCGAAGATGTGCCAGCAGGCGTTGGCCGCACCAACTTGAAAAAAGGTGAATTTATCACCGCGATTTCTTTGCCACCGAAAGCCGCAAAATCAGGCGACGCCTATTTGCGTTTCACGCCGCGCACCGAAATGGATATTGCAGTGGTAAGCGTTGCGATAAACCTAACCCTTGATGGAAAGGGCATCATCACCAAAGCCCGCGTGGCCTTGGGCGCAGTTGCAGCCACCGTACTCTTGGTAAAAGAGGCGGCCAAAGCCATCATCGGCACCAAACTTGATGACGCTGCTAAAGCTAAACTTGCAGCCGTGTGTTCAGCCGCCTGTAAGCCAATTGATGACAAGCGCGGTACAATCGAATTTAGAACTGACGTTGCCGGTGTTCTCGCCAGACGCGCCGCAGAAACAGCATACGCCCGCGCAGGAGGCAAATAATGAGTTCCCACGTAAAATCCACCGTTAATGGCGATGCCGTTGAATTTGTCTGCACCAATGATGAAAGCTTGCTCGATGTGTTGCGTAATCGCTTGGGCCTGACAGGTGCCAAAGAAGGCTGCGGCACAGGCGACTGTGGCGCATGCAGCGTTATTCTGGATGGCCGCTTGGTATGCTCGTGTTTGGTGCTGGGCGCAGAGATGAATGGCAAGACAGTTGAAACCATTGAAGGCATGGCCGACGGAGCAAAGCTGCATCCGTTGCAGCAAAACTTCATCGATGGTGCGGCCTTGCAATGCGGCATCTGCACGCCAGGTTTCCTAATGGCGGCGCAAGCATTGCTGCGCAAAAATCCTGACCCATCCGAAGAAGAAATCCGTTTTGGCCTTGCTGGCAATCTGTGCCGCTGCACAGGCTATGATAAAATCGTGCGCGCTGTGCAATCGGCCGCCAAAGAAATGAGAGGCTAAAATCATGTCCATGGACGCAGATCTCGTAACCAAAAAATTCAAAGTCATTGGCACCCGCGTGGCAAGGCCAGATGGTGTTGACAAAGTAACAGGCCGCGCGCGCTTTGGTGCGGATGCTTCGATGCCCGGCCAACTTGTGGCCCTCGTGCTGCGCAGCCCCCACGCTCATGCCATCATCAAGAAAATTGATATTTCAAAAGCTGAGAAGCTCAGCGGTGTGAAAGCCGTAATTACCAGCGCCGACTTGCCAGACCACACCAACGGCGATCGTGGCATGTTAGACATTCTTGAAAACTGCATGGCCCGCAAAAAAGTTTATTATGATGGCCATGCTGTTGCAGCAGTTGCAGCAATCGATGCTGCAACGGCCCGCGCCGCCTTAAAGCTCATCAAAGTTGATTATCAAATCTTGCCACACGTGACCGATGTTGATGAGGCCCTGAAAGCCGATGCTCCTTTGTTGCACAGCCATATCTACACGGATGGTGGACCGAAATCCGAAAAGCCTTCGAACTATAATAAGCAAGCTGAATATGGCCACGGCGATGTTGAATTAGGTTTTAAGCAAGCCGATGTCATCATCCATCGTTCGTATAAAACTGAACAAGCTCATCAAGGTTATATTGAACCGCATTCTTGTCTCGCATCAGTTTCACCAGATGGTGCCGCTGAAATGTGGGTGTGCACCCAAGGCCATTTTGTGTACCGCAACCAATGCGCCACATTATTGGGCCTCGATGCCAATAAGTTGCGCGTCACAGCATCTGAAATTGGCGGTGGCTTTGGCGGTAAGACCCATATCTGGGCAGAACCCTTGGCACTTGCCCTTTCACGCAAAGCCAATCGCCCGGTGAAGCTGACCATGAGCCGCGAAGAAGTGTTTCGCTGCACCGGACCGACAGCTCCAACATCAATTGATGTAAAAATTGGCGCTAAAAAAGACGGCACAATAACTGCAGCATTCGCAGAGCTTCGTTTCTCCGGCGGCTGCTTCCCATCCAATTGGGCCGAGTTTGGCGCCATGACGGCGTGGGCCTGCTATGATTTCAAGAATGTAAAATCCGTGAGCAAAGATGTTGTAACCAATCGCCCAAAATCAGCAGCCTACCGTGCTCCATCGGCACCAACAGCAGCATTTGCGATTGAAAATGGCATGGATGAAATTGCCAAAGCCATTGGTATGGACCCGTTAGAACTGCGCATCAAAAACGCCGCTAAGGAAGGAACCAAATCCTCCTATGGCCCGGTCTATGGTCCCATCGGAATTGGCCCAACTTTGCAAGCTGCAAAAAATCATCCGCACATGAAAGCGCCCTTGGGCAAAAACGTAGGACGTGGTGTGGCCTGTGGTTTCTGGTTTAACTTTGGTGGCCAAACGTGCGTTGATTTAAATGTGACCCCCGATGGCACAACAACAGTTGCTGTGGGCACCATGGACGTAGGCGGCTCCAGAGCTTCGCTTGCAATGGCTGTGGCTGAAGAATTGGGCGTGGAATATAAAGACGTGCGCGTGATTGTGGCTGACACATCATCGCTGGGTCATAATGATATGACTGACGGCAGCCGTGGCACTTTTTCAAGTTCAATGGCAGCCATTTTTGCGGCTCGCAACGCCATCACCGTGATGCGTGAAAAAGCTGCAAAAACGTGGGAAATTCCGCTGGATGATGTGGTTTGGGAAGATGGCCATGCCAAAGCCAAGGGTGCCAGCCATGGCAACCTTGCTCCCATGAGCATTAAAGAAATTGCAGCAATTGCGGGCAGCACAGGCGGGCCAATTGCAGGCCACTCTGAAATTGTTGCCGACAATGCAGGCGTTTCCTTCGGCACACATATTGCTGATATTCATGTTGATCCAGAAACTGGCCAAAGCCGTGTGATCCGCTACACAGTCATTCAAGATGCTGGCAAAGCCATGCACCCTTCTTATGTGGAAGGCCAATATCAAGGCGGTGCCGCTCAAGGCATTGGCTGGGCTTTGAATGAAGAATATGTTTATGGCAAAAATGGCCGTCTGCAAAATGCAGCGTTCTTGGATTACCGTATTCCGGTGTGCTCTGATCTGCCATTCATCGACACTCAGATCTTGGAAATTCCAAACCCGCATCATCCCTATGGTGTGCGTGGTGTGGGTGAAACAGGAATCGTGCCGCCACTGGCAGCAGTTTCAATTGCTGTAACTAATGCAACTGGCGTGCGTATGACCCACATTCCCATGTCACCACCGCGTGTTTTGAAAGCCATTAAAACCCATCGCGGATGAGCCACATCGAAGTCCATCTCTGGGGGGCGCTGCGGCCATTGGCTGGCGGCGCCCTTTCTGTTTTCGTGGAAGCCAAAACCATCCGCGAATTATTCCGTGTACTGATTAAAAATTATCCCGGTATGGAGCCACATATTAAGCGCGGCGTTGCCGTGTCTATCGCTGGCCAGATTTACCGCGACCAACTCGATACAAAATTGCCGCCTGACACAGAAATATATTTATTGCCCCGCGTTCCGGGCGGCTAATAGGATCTCGTTTTCTCACGGATTGCGTTCACTGTCCTGAACCGTCATACCAAGGGCCTTGGAGTTTTATCATGTCAGCATTTTTGCACACCCTCAACCAAGAGCTTGATGGTATTAAATCGCAATCACTCTGGAAGGTTGAACGGCAAATAATCGCGGCTCAAGGCGCCCAAGTTTCAGTTGCAGGCAAGCGCCAAGTTATCAATTTTTGTGCCAATAATTATCTCGGTCTCGCCAATCACCCTGCCCTCATTGCCGCCGCAAAATCTGCCCTCGATAGTCACGGCTTTGGCATGGCTTCAGTGCGTTTCATTTGCGGCACCACTGATCTTCATGTCGAACTCGAAGCCCGCATCGCAAACTATGTACAAATGGAAGACGCCATTTTATTTGCGGCCTGCTTTGATGCCAACGGAGCAGTTTTTGAGCCTTTGTTTGGCGAGCAGGACGCTATTGTTTCAGACAGCCTCAATCATGCATCGATTATTGACGGGATCAGACTGTCGAAGGCCAAACGTTTCCGGTTTGCCAATAGCGATATGAATGATTTGGAAAAACAATTGCACACTGCCAAGGCCGAAAATTCCCGGCGCATTGTAATCGTCACAGACGGCGTTTTTTCGATGGATGGATATTTTGCCAACCTCGCCGATATTCGCAAACTCGCGGATAAATATGATGCGCTGATCATGGTCGACGATTGCCATGCAACGGGCTTCACTGGTCCACAAGGCCGCGGCACACCCGCTCGCTCCAATGTAAAAGTTGATATTCTCACGGGAACTTTTGGCAAAGCCTTGGGTGGGTCTGCCGGTGGTTACATCGCAGCCGCAAAACCCATCATCGAACTTTTGCGTCAACGTGGGCGGCCCTATTTGTTTTCCAACGCACTGCCACCCGCAATTGTTGCCGCATCGACGAAGGCTGTTGAATTGGCAGAAGCTGGTGACGACTTGCGCGTGAAACTCAGCGCCAATGCCAAAGTATTTCGCAAGGGCATGGCTGATGCTGGCTTCAAACTATTAGCTGGCGAACACCCCATTATTCCTGTGATGTTAGGCGACGCAGAAGTCGCGCAGAAACTGGCAAGCAAACTCTATGGGAAAGATATTTACGTGACAGGCTTTTTCTTTCCCGTCGTGCCAAAGGGCCAAGCTCGGATCAGAACTCAAATGTCGGCTGCCCACACTCCAGAACATATAAAAATAGCCATTGCTGCCTTCACCGAAGCTGGCCAGGAATTAGGAGTAATCTAATGCGTGCTCTTGTCAAAGCCCAGGCCGCTGAAGGCCTTACGTTACGTGACGAACCTGTGCCCCAAATTGGCGTAGATGATATTTTGATCAAAGTAGCCAAGACTGGAATTTGCGGAACTGATCTGCATATTTGGAAATGGGATGAATGGGCGCAAAATACCATTCCCGTGCCCATGGTCGTTGGCCATGAATTTGCTGGCGTGGTGGTCGATGTCGGCAGCCATGTGCGAACCGTAAAACGAGGCGACCGCGTGTCTGGTGAAGGACATTTGATCGGCATGAAAAGCCGAATGGCCAGAGCAGGCCATTTTCATCTTGACCCAGAAACCAAAGGTGTGGGTGTAAATGTTCCCGGCGCATTTGCCGAGTATCTCAAAATTCCAGCTTTCAACGCCATCCATTTGCCGCCTGAGGTGGACGATGAAATTGGAGCCATTCTCGATCCTCTGGGCAATGCCGTGCATACAGCTTTGAGTTATGATCTCGTCGGCGAAGATGTGTTGATCACGGGTGCTGGTCCCATTGGAATCATGGCTGCTGCTGTGTGTCGGCACGTAGGCGCACGTCATGTGGTGGTGACTGACGTGAATGATTATCGTCTTGAACTTTGCAATCAAGTGACGGACGCTGTCACAGTGAATGTCGCAAATGAAGATTTGAAATCAGTGATGGAACGCATCGGGATGCGCGAGGGATTTGACATTGGTCTTGAAATGTCCGGCGCACCTTCGGCCTTTGAGCAAATGACCAAACACCTGATCATGGGTGGAAAAATTGCCATGCTTGGCATACCGTCAGGAAAAATGCCGGTGGATTGGAACACCGTCATTTTCAAAGCGCTCACGATCAAAGGCATCTACGGACGCGAAATGTTTGAGACCTGGTATAAAATGATCGCCATGCTGCAATCTGGCTTGGACGTTCGCAAAGTCATCACCCACCGCATGAAAGCCGCGGACTATGCAACGGGCTTTGAATTAATGAAGCAAGGCAGCTGTGGCAAAATAGTTCTCGATTGGCAATAATGGTTTGGCATAAAAAAAGCGCACCAAAATGATGCGCTTTTAAATATTATAATCTTCCGATTAATTGAGTGTCAGGCTGCCAATGCCTGCAGCAACATTCAAGCCCGTCTGAGCTTGCAGGCTCAAGGGTTGCAAATTGATGCCACCTTTAAAACCACCAACCAAAACATTTGCACCAACACCTAAGCCCAAAGTGGCTTCAGCACTTACACCAGTGTAGTGGCCACGAAGTGCGCCCTTCTTCAAAGAGCCCGGTGCAAAAACCACCCAGCCCAATACGGTCTCGCCAGTCACACCAATATCAATGCCCAGCTTGCCAATCGAACCAGTGTAATGTTCCCGGCGATGGCCGTTGGCTGATTTATAGATGCAATCAGCATCCTTAGTTGAGCCGATGATAAAACCTGCACCACCATCAATATGGCAGGTGAGTGTCCCAATCTTTACGCCGCCTGCGGCCTGCGCTGTTGGCGCAAAAGCAATAAGAGCAGCAACACCAGCCAAAATAATTTTCTTCATTGTAAAACTCCATTTCTGAGAACCACTCTCTCAACTGGCAATGTGTTCAGAGTTGGGCAGTAGGCTCGCTCTTTAAGTTCAAGAGATTAAGCCTTTTTCCATCTCTCGGCTGCACAATAGACAAATAACAACTTGGAAAGTTTTGCCATGGACGTGTCAGTTTCTAAAGCCGCCAAAATTGGTGAGGCAGCACCTTTGTTTGAATTGAAAGGCAAGGCCGGGCGCATCGAACTTTCAGCATGGCTGGCCATGTCGTCTTATTTCATTGGCGTTTTACTGGTGGGCGAAAAACAACTCATGGCAAAATTTGTTGCAACGCCGTGGGTCTTTGCTTGGGTTGGGTTAAGCTTTATGGCGTTTCTCGCGTCTGTGGTGTTCATTCAAGGCCGCATGGGTTTTGCCGCTTCAGCCAATACGTTCGGCAAGCCAAATCAATTGGTCACCAGCGGCCTGTTTAAATTTTCGCGCAACCCGATTTTCTTGGCGTTTTGGTTGCCGTTATTGTCACTCACGCTGTTGTCAGTGGTCGCTGGCCTTTTTGCTTTGGGCTTCTATATCGTCAGCATGAACCTAACAGTGCTCCGCACCGAGGAGCGCGATCTTACAAAACTGTTTGGACAAACTTACAGTGACTACGCCGCAAAAGTTCCACGTTGGATTTTCTTCTGAGTCTGGTCGATAAGCCACGGTGAAGTGGCCCTCCCCAGTTTAGGAAGGGCCGAAATTTCGGTCGATTTGAAGCGGGCTTTGCAGGCAAAAAGCACGTCGCGCTCGGAATTCCAAGCAACATCAGAATTAAGCGGCACGCGGCTCAATCGTTGAATGGTGTCTCGCGATAAGCCAATATCGCGCAATTGATAATCGTTAAAACCTTGAAGATGTTTGAGAGTTTGTCGCATGCGCCAATTCGTGATCACGCGCATGACCCAGGTCAAACGGCCATAAGCCTGCCGAGATTGTGCTTCGCTGATCATATAGTCGCGCATAATAGTCTCCTTTTCTCCAAATGTATCTATTGTATTATCTTGTGACGTCGAAATCTCTTGATATTCGACAATTGTTTAGATACAATAAACGATACGATCAACACAATCGAAACATTGTACCCATGACAATTTGGACACCAATTCTCGACCGCACCAAGCCATTGTATCTGGCGATTGCCGATGCGATTGCCCAAGACGTTGAAGCCGGAACCCTTGCCAAGGGAGACCGTCTGCCCCCACAACGCGATTTAGCATGGAAGTTAGGGGTCACTTTAGGCACGGTAACAAGAGCCTACAAACAGGCCGAAGAACGTGGGTTATTGTCCGGCGAAGTAGGGCGCGGCTCCTATATTCGGCACGAACATGCCGTGCGTGCCATTCCGCCACTCACGTCAGAGCAAGATGGTTTGATCGACCTCACCCATGCCATTCCACCACCTGTGGTAACTGCGCAGGAATTTGATGCTGCATTGCAGTCGATCATGCGTGATCCCCGCAAATTGGATTTGCTCGATTACGCACCCCCAGATGGCCATATGGTTCATAAAACCATGGCGGTGCACTGGTTAAAGCGCAGCGGCATCAGCACCGAAGAACGCAATGTGTTTATCACGGCAGGCGCCCATTTGGGTTTGATTACGGTGCTTGAAGCATTGACCGAACCTGGCGATGCGATCATGGCTGAACATGTAAACTATGCATTGCTGCGGGCAACATTTGCCAATGCCCATTTGGAAACCGTGGCCTTGGAGATGGATCAGGAAGGCCTGACGCCAGAAGCTTTTGAACAAGCAGCCCGCACCAGCAAGGCACGCATACTGTATGTTGTGCCAACTCTCCAAAACCCAACCACCAGCACCATGAGCCATCAGCGCCGCGAAGCCATTGTAGCAATTGCCCGCAAGCATAATATTACAATTATTGAGGACGATATTTTTCGGTTGTTGGATGCTCGGGTTCAACCGCCCACATTTTATTCACTTGCACCAGAGCGCACATTTCATGTGACCGGACTTTCAAAAACCCTTGCTCCGGGCTTGCGCATTGGTTTTGTAATTTCGCCTGAAGGCCAAGACCGCACCATGCGCGCCCACATCAGAACCATGGCGGCGCGTACCGTGGGCATAACTGGCGAAATTGCCCGCTATTGGATCGAGTCGGATCTGGCGACAGAAATTTTAAGTCGAACCCGTGTCGACCTCGCACAACGCCGCGCCCTGTTTTCAGATGTGTTCAAAGGTGCAAACTTTCGCTGCGAGCCGGGCGCACCCTACGCTTGGCTGGAATTGCCAGAGCCGTGGTCGGCAAATCGTTTTGCATCAAGCCTGCTTGCGCAAAATGTGAAAGTTTCACCGGGCACTTTGTTTAATTTAAACCGCAATGCGGCAAGCAATCATATTCGGGTCTGTTTTGGTGGCCCACAAACAATTTGGCAAAGTCGGGCGGCATTCGAAACCATTCGCAATGTTATGACGAGTCCGGACGAGGACGAATTTACGCCAGTCGCATGACGTCTCATTGATTGACGGAATTCTGGTTTCGGGTCGATTCTAAAATTGAACCCAAATCACTGCGCAATTGTTCAACGCGGCCAATGCCGATCGCTGCAGCAAATTCTGCTTCAATTTTGGCGACCTGATGCGCTGCAGTTTTTCGTGCAAGTTCGCCCTTTGCGGTGATCAATACGAATTTATCACGCTTGTTCCCCGGAACAGCTCCAAGGGCAAGAACTTGCAAATTTATGAGGCGCTGCACTGAGTTTTGTGCAGCCTGCCGTGTAATTCCCAAAGCCCGGGCAATTTGAGAAATCGTTTGTGCTTTCTGGGCAGCTGTTACAAAAACCCGAACATCGGAAGGCCGGATGGATTCATAAATTGTACCCTTGCGAAACAGCATAAATCGGGCGTCTATGGCTTGGGCCAAATGATGAAGCAGGGTTCGAATGTTATCGGCGGGCGGCGAAATTTCAGTCTCATCAGTCATTAACCCAGATTGCCGCAAAAATCTGCATTGTCAATTCAAACTTACAATCTTAGGTTCTGCCCAATACCGTCGTTTATCACAAATCAGCTATGCACGCTTTTTCGTCAATTCAAATTGACAAAACAACAACTGACACCCATGTACGGTTCGTCAACTTCGGTTGACTGTAAAGGCTGGCTTGACTGGCTCCCCCAGCTGAGAGGGGTGCGGCATGCCGCAATTCTCTTTTAGTCAACGCCAGCTTTTACAATGCCCCGCATATGCCGGGGGCCTCTATGCGGAGTACGGCCGGTGGCAACATGTTGCCATCGGCCGATTATTCGGCGCCCGCCATGTCATTGGTCACTTGCTTGCGCACATCCAGTAAAATGGCATCAGCCATTGAAGCATGGCCTTCGGCAGATGGGTGCATTCCACCGGTTGTTTCTGAAAAGATTTTTTCAGAGTTCTGCTCGTCAATTTGGCCATCTTTGGTCACGACCTTCTGATTCAAAATCATATAGGCATCATTAAAAGTGCGAACCCAGCGTTGGCGCAGCGCATAGGGATAATTTTCGGTTGCAGGATCAAACGGCCGCCAACCTGTGCCCTTACCAAATATAGCGGCTTGGCAAGTTTGCGTGGGGCGAGAGGCCTTGCCCCAACACGGAACCATCAACACTTCGGCAGGATCCGCCAAACGGTCTTGCCGTTGTGCGCAAAAGCCATGGCCCCTGAAGGGTTGGTCGGCATAGGCTCTGCCTGCATAAGTCCAGCCATTGTCTTCGGCCAGCTCGCCCATGCGCCGGTGCAATAAATCAAGCTGTGCATGTGCCGCATCCAATTTGGATTGACGAACCACCAACCACGACGAAAACCGATCAAGCGATTGATTGGACGCGAACTGATCTTCATTCTGCTTGCCTGATGTCACGCCTAAACACGTCTGGCCTTTTTCATCCACCAATATATCTGGATAGGCTGTGAGGATAATGCGCGATGCATCATATGCTAAGCCGTCATGCTGTAGCGGCACGGCCACCTCAAAGGCCTTGGCCAATTTTGCATAAGCCGTCGGTAAAATGTTTTTCAAGTTTGCAGAAAACTCATCCGCCGAAACGGTGGCCCCAAAAAAACTCGCCAACCGCGAAGACAATCCCGTGCGCAATGTGGCCCAGGCCACCAGATTGGCAAAGCCAATATCATTGCCGCCAATTGACAAAAACACATAATCAACATTGCGCTTGAAATGATTGCCGGGGCAAATCCAGTTGCCCTTGTCAAACTGAACGCCTTCAACACACATCTCACGCAAGAACCAATAAAGCTGCGTATCCTTACGACCACCGGTTATTGAACTGGTGCCGCCGCCGCCATTATTATCAGGCTTGCTCACATATTCCACATAAGTCTGCGGCCCCAAAATGCCTTTCTCTACAGCCGCACCCGAACAGGCATATCCCAAATAAGTCACAGCCCCATGCGGGTTTTCCAGCGCGATCTGCAATGCTGCCCGCAATTGATGCGAATAGAGCGAACGATGGCACAGTTGGTCCAACCACTCGGCAGATCCGCCCGCATCATTCTGCGCCCGCTTAGGATACATATTCTGACTGCGCGCATTCTCTGCCATCGCAACCGGCACATCTGGGTTTCCTTCACCAGACGCAAAACTATCGCCAAAGCCTACCACCATTAAATCTTTAACCGTGGCCTCAATGCTGATCGGTTGCTCGCCCTGCACATTCACTGAAATGGTTGCACCTGCCGGATAAGGCAAATTGGTTGTCACCACTTCATCGCAAGGTGCCGTAATGGCGCCAGCATCGCCCACCCGCCATTCGCAATTATATTCTGAAATCAGCGAGCCACTTTTAAGGGGCTTCAAGCGCAATTCAATTTCATGGAATGCTGGCGTTAGATATTTATCAATGCCACCACAGGCGCCGTGCCGCCGCGCCTTTGCATCCCAGCAGGTGCCATTCACACCCTTGGCCGCCCAACCGCGCCAATCAAACTTGGTGCGCGTGATGTTGGTGAACGGAATGCGCCGATCATTCAGCATATGCTCAGTGCCCAGCACCGAAGAGTTATAAACCGCCAGCGCTGAATCCTCGGTGGTGCCCGAACGCTCAGTCATATGGGTGCCATATTGCCGCCATGCGTTTTCATGCATCTTAAACAGCGAAGGATCGCGAAAAAATCGAAACCGATTAGACACCTTCCACGTGATCTGCACATTAGAGGTGTCCAGCGTTTGCGCCTCCGCCACGGGAGCCAGCAAAACCAAAATCAATAAAATAATCGCCCGCACAAAAAGCTCCATCCCAAATCAAGCCGCAGCATGTGCCAAGCAATATGAACGAAATTGAGGCGGGGTTACAAACTTCTTTCCCTCGCCCCATTGGGGAGAGGGTTGGGGCCTATGCGAATGCATTGGAGGGTGGGGAGGCTTCGGACTAACAACCGCTAATTTAGTCGAACTGATAGGTCAAACTAGGGGGAAAAAGCAGGCCAAGTTTTTTTGGTTTGATTTTAAAACTCGGCCCTCTCTCGTGCGCGCGACCGCCTTCTTGCCTTTTTATTTGATGGTCTAATGTAATAATTCCTTGCTCAATCAAAAGATCAAATTGTGTCACTATCGGACTGCGAGTATGTTCGACTTTATTAAAACTGAAAAATTCCTTTTCGTCTTCCATTCGCGTATCTGCCCCAACCCAAAAAGTTTCCTTATGCTTTTTCTTTAACGCGTCGTGGAGGACAGCCAACTCCCAAACTACGAATGAACCGATGTTAGGATTTTGACTAAATTCAGCTAGTTGAGCTAAGTCTTTCTCCAGCCTAAGTTGAAGCCCCTGAGAGTTTGGTTTTAACGAGTTTACAGTGCAGTTCAATTTGAACTCCTCACCACGTCTATATCCAAAATTATCTAGAATTTCGTCCGAACTCTTAAATTTGCTCAATTCCCAATTTGGTACTTTGGTGAAGAAACTCTTTCGGTTTCTTTTGTAACGAAATGACTTTAACTCAATCCCTTTATAATCAGGCTGTTTGCTTGAGTTCATAGATATGCCGAGGAGAGATTCTAAGGTACGACCAATTGCAGTGTCACCACGCCCAACGCCTTGAATAAATCCGCGTCTCGAAATTTCTTTTATTTTTTCAAGCAATTCACTAGCGATAAAATTTGAATTTCTACCTACACTTCGAATTAGATCCGCCACGGGGTTAATACTGCCCTGACTTAATATTTCGTCGACATCCAGTCGAGAAATGTTCAATACACATAAATCATCGTCGACCCTGAATATACCCAAAATATCCAACGGGCTGGCGAATTTCTTAAGTCCAGTAAACCAAATCCTTGGATCCCCCTTTTTTGTTGTTGGCCTATATAACGAGCACTCGCTTTCAACGAGACTGTTTTCCTGAGCGATGAAAGAATGAACAATTTTTTTGTGTTCTTGTCCTTGTCTTTGATTTTCATAATCATGAATGTCGCGTTCGAGTAGAAACAATCGAACTGTAGCAGTAGCATCCATTATTGACTTACCAAGGCCAGTTGAAGTTGGCATAAGAAACGCCATCTCAATGTTTTCGGTAGTTAACCGTTCTATATTTCTTTCTTCCTTTGGGCTGAATGGCCTCATGAACTAAGAAACTCGCGCACGTTGAAGAGTCTTTTTTACTTTGACAGAAAGACTTGGCGTTAAAGCTGTTTCAATAAGCTCAGAAATTCTTTGCCCAACTGAGAATGCGAGCAAAGGCGGAACAGCATTACCTACTTGCGTGTACTGAGGTACTTCAAACCTTCTGCGCAGACTTCCTGTTGTTTCCTTTGCCCTAAATACAAAATTATCCGGAAAGGATTGTAACCTTGCCATTTCGCGCACGGTCATTGTTCTGGGCTCAAGTGGATGCACAAAGTCGTCAGGCATTGATAAAACCGTTGGCGATGGAAAGGCCAATCGAAGAGGTCGTTGGCTGTGTTTTTTAGTTGATAAACTGAGCACTTTCTCCAACAACTCTTCCACTGTCTTCGCAATCATAGTGCCGTCGGGAGACCTAGCTGGATATACTATTTTCATTAGTGCAGATTTGATTAAACGATTTCTCTCAACTGAATTGATTGTCTGATCTGCTGCGGTATTGAATATTTTGGGGGGTAAATCAAATTGTTGAAATAGCTGATACAGTCTAAAACGACTTGAAATTTGCTCACTATGGTTACGCAAAGTCTGGTTTTCTGCTTCGCCCTCATAACCAAAAGTTTTAGATGCAAGAGGTAACCAAGTTTTATCGCTGCGCATTTGTTTTGCGTAAGCCCCGGCACTGGAATTGTACTGGTCATCAAGACTTGTGGCTGCATACCTACCTTGCTTTAAGTCCCAAAGCGCATGCCGAACAGTTAGAGCTTCTTTAACTCTGCAAATTGGGGCGAGGGCTGGTTGTTTGTACCCTACGTTAAATTCTTCGCTCAGAAATGATGATTTCCAAAATCCATTCCAGCTAACTATTTTCAATTTTTGTGCAATATCGGCACGAAGTGCGATAACCATTACCCTCGGCCTGTGCTGAGGAACTCCAAAATGCGCCGCATTTACTTCCATCAATAGAGTTACATAACCCGGCCACATTTCTTGCAAAACAGAATTGATTTCTTCAATAGGAGCTTTTTCGCGGTGTTTTTCGAAGTTGTGCTTGATGCCCAACACATTTTCGATCAGGACGGCTTTGGGATGAATTCGTTCAACCATTTCTAGAAATTGCCAAGGCAATTGATTGCGGATATCTTTGGGATTACGCCTTCCTGCCATCGAAAAGCCCTGACAGGGCGGACCTCCAGCTATTAGATCAATTCCTTCATTTTCAAGGCAGTCCATTATGTATTCGTTTTCAAGGACCGCCTTAACTTCATTCACAATTAACTTGTTGTCGAATTGTTCGTCAATTGAGAGTTGCAGATAATTGTCCCATTCAGTTTTAGAGCCAATCCGACCTATTAAATTGTGATGAAACGTCTCCGCCGCCATCGGCGACTTTTCAACTGCTAAGGCTAGCTCAAAGCCAGCCTTCTCAAGACCTAAAGAAAGTCCGCCACATCCCGAAAATAGATCAATGTATTTCATGTCGTAGTGATATTAGAAAAAGTTGCCGCTGTCCAGGGGTTTTTCACTTTTTGTTCTCTTTTCTCTTGAAATTTATTTCAGGCCTTTTAGGGGTGCCATTTCAAGAGGCAACGAATTCAATTTAAGCGGCATGGTCAGTATATTAACGTGACTCCCCCCTTGACCTCCAGCTCGCCCTTCCCTATCTAACGCCTTAGCTGTTAGCACTCGCCATCGTGCAGTGCCAGCAAACGTCGACTTACAATTATATCAATATCTTACAGGAGATATCTTATGAAATTCCGTCCTTTGCACGACCGTGTTGTGGTAAAGCGGGTTGAAGAAGACACCAAAACTAAAGGTGGCATCATCATTCCGGAAACTGCTCAAGAAAAGCCAATGCAGGGCAAAGTGATTGCCGTGGGCCCCGGTGGCCGCGATGAAGCTGGCAAACTGACCCCGATCGATGTGAAAAAGGGTGACCTTGTTCTGTTCGGCAAATGGTCTGGCACCGAAGTGAAGATCGATGGCGAAGACCTGTTGATCATGAAAGAATCCGACATCCTGGGCGTGCTTGACAACAAGTAATGACCAAAGCGTGCGCCGCAAAAGTTGCAGACTTTTGCGATAAAGCGCTCGCGCACTTCAACAAATAAAGTAAGGAATTATAAAATGGCTGCTAAAGAAGTCCGTTTTGGTTTAGATGCCCGTGAGCGTATGCTCCGTGGTGTTGATATTCTCGCAAACGCTGTAAAAGTAACGCTCGGTCCTAAGGGCCGCAACGTGGTGATTGACAAGAGCTTCGGCGCTCCACGCATCACCAAGGACGGTGTAACCGTTGCAAAAGAAATCGAGCTCGAAGACAAGTTTGAAAACATGGGCGCCCAAATGGTGCGCGAAGTTGCTTCCAAAACCAACGACACCGCTGGCGATGGCACAACGACTGCAACAGTTTTGGCCCAAGCGATTGTTCGCGAAGGTGCAAAGAACGTGGCCGCTGGTATGAACCCAATGGATTTGAAGCGCGGCATTGATTTGGCCGTTGCTGCTGCAATCGAAGACTTGAAGAAGCGTTCGAAGAAAATTAAGTCGTCGGAAGAAGTGGGCCAAGTGGGCACCATTTCAGCAAACGGCGAAAAAGCCATTGGCGACATGATTGCCAAGGCCATGCAAAAAGTTGGCAACGAAGGTGTGATCACCGTTGAAGAAGCCAAGACTGCTGAAACCGAACTTGAAGTGGTTGAAGGCATGCAGTTCGACCGTGGCTATCTCAGCCCATATTTCATCACCAACTCTGATAAGATGGTGGCGGAACTTGAAGATGTTTACATCTTGCTGCACGAAAAGAAACTTTCATCCTTGCAAGCCATGCTGCCAATTTTGGAAGCAGTTGTGCAAACCTCCAAGCCATTGCTGATCATCGCTGAAGACATTGAAGGCGAAGCTCTTGCAACTCTGGTTGTGAACAAGCTGCGCGGCGGCCTCAAGATTTGCGCTGTGAAAGCTCCAGGCTTTGGCGATCGTCGTAAAGCCATGTTGGAAGACATTGCAACATTGACAGGCGGCCAAGTGATTTCCGAAGACCTCGGCATCAAGTTGGAAAACGTAACCTTGGATATGCTCGGCCGCGCAAAGCGTTGCCGCATCGACAAGGAAAACACCACAATCGTTGACGGTGCTGGCAAGAAGGCCGACATTGCAGGCCGCATCGGCCAGATCAAAGCGCAGATCGAAGAAACCACATCAGACTACGACAAAGAAAAGCTGCAAGAACGTCTGGCCAAAATGGCTGGCGGCGTTGCCGTGATCAAGGTTGGTGGTTCAACTGAAATCGAAGTGAAAGAACGCAAAGACCGCGTTGACGACGCTTTGAACGCAACCCGTGCAGCCGTTGAAGAAGGCGTTGTTGCAGGCGGCGGCGTGGCATTGCTTCGCGCTAAGAAGGCTGTTGATGCACTTCACTCTGATAACGCTGATACAATGGCTGGCATCAAGATCGTGTCGAAAGCGCTCGAAGCGCCCATTCGCCAGATCGTTGAAAACGCTGGCGTTGAAGGCTCCATCGTTGTGGGCAAGTTGCTGGAAAAGACAGGCAACTATGGCTTCAACGCACAAACCGAGGAATATGTGGACATGGTTGCCGCTGGCATCATCGATCCAACCAAAGTTGTGCGCGTAGCTCTCACAGACGCAGCGAGCGTAGCGTCGCTGTTGATCACAACCGAAGCCATGATCGCTGAAAAGCCAAAAGCACCAGCAGGCGGCGGAATGCCCGGCGGCATGGGCGGCGGCGGCATGGGCGGCATGGATTTCTAAATCCAAACGCTTTTGTTACGAGACGGAACCCCGGTGGCAACGCCGGGGTTTTTTGTTGATAACACTGATTGACAAATCCCCAGAACACCTCACAGTTTCCTCAACCAGAATAGAGCGATCTGGAGACCAAGATGAGCAAGAGACTTGATGCAATGCGGCGCAATCCACAAGGCGATTGGAAAATCGCTGACATTGAATCCTTGTGTCGAGAATTTGAAATGTATTGCCTGCCCGTCACGGGAGGAGGCTCACATTACAAAGTCGGTCACGCCAAAATGCTAGCTAAACTGACCATCCCTTTCAAACGTCCAATAAAACCTGTATATATAAAAAATCTGGTACGGTTTGTGGACGCACTGAGTAAACTAACATGAACATAAATGGCTATGCGATTATCGTTGAACCATTATCCGCCGAAGACGGCGGCGGCTTCGTTGCGACAGTACCAGACCTGCCCGGCTGCATGAGCGACGGAGAAACACCACAAGAAGCCCTGGCCAATGTGGAAGACGCAATTAAGGCTTGGATAGAAGCTGCAAAAGACCTGGGCCATATCGTGCCTCAACCCACGCGCCGCTTTGCAATGACCGCATAATTAAGGGTTTTTTTGTCTAGCCTTTGCCACTTCCAGCTTGGCCTCTTGTCGACGCTCCAATTCACTCAGAACCATTTCGAGTTCGTCACCAAAATGCATCATTTCTTTGTCACCGCGGATGAATTCGCGCATCATGGGATGATCTGTAAAACGCGCAACTTTTTTGAACTCCTGCATTGCCCGTTTCGCTTTGGTCTTATCACCATATAGTTGCTGCCTATAGGCCTCCATACCAACTTCATAAACCCAAGGCATTGAATCCTTAAACATGCTTGCAGCAATCGCGAGTACTGCAGCTTCACTCACTTCTCCTTTCATTCCAAATGCCATTTCTGGGAGTATCCGAAACATGTGTCGCATAGGCATACGGCGGCGCCGAAAACCTGAAAGTCCGTCGTCCAAGAAATCATCTAGTCTCCTCAATTGAGCGGAAATTTTTTCTGCTAATCCCTTATCCATTCCTTCCAGTAGTTTTGATTACTCGACCCGCATTTCAGAAACGACAGAAAGTAGATCGGCCATTCCTCTGTCTTTTGGATTATCACTTTGTTTAAGGATTTGCAGATCACGGGAAATTGAAATTGGAGTTTCTAAGTCATTAGGATCAGATTCAAGCTGTTTAATTTGTCGAACGATTTCATCTTTTGCACTGGAGACGCTATCCAAGTCTTTATGATCAACGTGGACAGTTCGCGTCCCTGCAACGTCAAATGGAATTCGCTGTCCCTTTTCAATTATCTGCACCAATGGCTTTCTAATCGCATGTCTTATCGTAAGTTCATAAAACACATTCGGATTCGTTTCACTTAGGTCAGCTATCACCAGTGGATCATCGATTACACGCTGGATAACTTGACTTGTTATTAAACTTGGCTTGTCGATTTCATCGGCGCGAATTGCCTCGTAACCACACTGCTCAGCTGCTGGTTTAATACTATGTTTTAAAACTTGGTCAGAACGCCGCCTTGTGTCTGAAGACTCGTCGCCAATTGGCATGATCACAAAACAAATTTTTTTGATTTTGATTTTTCGTTCATAAATGCTCCGCCGACGTTGAGTGCAACTTAGACGGATAAATTCACTATTGTCAAAGATTCACCCAATCTCCACATAAAGCTTCCGCCCCAGCGCCGTCGCGGCCCGCCTTAGTGTGCTCAGCGTTACGGACTTATTTTCTGGATCAAGCAAGCGGTCCAACTGGCGGCGGTCGGTTTTCATGGCGCTGGCCATGGCGGTTTTGGTGATGCCTTTGGCTTTCATACCTTCGGCAATTTGCCATGCCAGAACACGTTTGATAGCCACATCTTCCGCCTCTGCAAGCAAGCCTTGATCTTCAAGAAAATCACCAAATGTTTCTTCACTAATTCTTCCCTTAGTTTTTTTTACCATCATATAATCTCCTTCATTCGTTTTCGCGCCAATGCGAGATCAGCAGGTGGAGTCTTTTGGGTCTTCTTGATGAAGCCATGCAGCAAAACCATTTCATTATTCACAAGGCAGAAAATAATTCGTCCAATTCTGCCGTTTGAAAAATTGCTGCGAACTTCCCACAATCCATCACCAAGTGGCTTGCAAATTGGCATTCCAATCGGCCAGCCAAATTCAACCGTTTGCACATCAAATCCTGCAATGCGTCGATCCTCAACGTCTAACTCCATAAGCCAATCGCGCACGGGTTTCCTGCCAGATGGCAGCTCGTAGAACCGTGCTTGAATTTTCTTGGATTTCATTATTCCACAATTGTGTCAAAAATGACGCAATGCGTCAAGTTCAAATTCCCCCACTTGCCCTTCCCCCTCCCCCTCGCCTAAACCCCGCCCATCATGATCCGCATTGACTCCATCTCCAAACAAAACGGCCACCAGTTGGTTTTCATCGAAGCTTCTGCCGCGTTAAACCGTGGCGAGAAAATTGGTTTGGTCGGCCCCAATGGCGCTGGCAAGACCACGCTGTTCCGCATGATTGCTGGCACCGAAGAACCTGACGAAGGCCAGGTGCAAACTGACCGTGGCATGACCATTGGTTATTTCAATCAAGATGTGGGCGAGATGGCCGGGCGCTCTGCCGTGGCCGAGGTGATGGAAGGGGCTGGCCCCGTAAGCGCTGTGGCGGCGGAGATGGCCGAGCTTGAAGCCGCCATGGGCGACCCCGATAAAATGGATCAGATGGACGACATCATCGAGCGTTATGGCGAAGTGCAAGCGCAATTTGAAAAGCTCGATGGTTATGCCCAAGACGCGCGTGCACGTGAAGTTTTGGCAGGCCTCAGCTTTAGCCAAGAAATGATGGATGGCGATGTAGGCAAGCTTTCCGGCGGTTGGAAAATGCGCGTGGCGCTGGCGCGAATTCTCCTCATGCGCCCTGATGCCATGCTGCTCGATGAACCGTCCAACCATTTGGATTTGGAAAGCCTCATCTGGCTCGAACACTTCCTCAAATCTTACGAAGGCCTGTTGCTGATGACCAGCCACGACCGCGAATTTATGAATCGCATCGTCACTAAGATTGTCGAAATTGATGGCGGCGAACTCACCAGCTATTCCGGCGATTATGAATTTTATGAGCAGCAGCGCGCACTGGCTGAAAAACAACAGCAAGCTTCATTCGAGCGCCAACAAGCCATGCTGGCCAAGGAATTAAATTTCATCGCCCGCTTCAAAGCCCGCGCTTCTCATGCGGCACAGGTGCAAAGCCGTGTGAAGAAACTCGAAAAGATTGACCGCGTAGAACCGCCCAAGCGCCGCGTATCCGTGGCCTTTGATTTTGCGCCTGCACCAAGATCAGGTGAAGATGTGGCAACCATCGCGGGCGTGCACAAGGCCTATGGCAGCAAAACAATTTACACAGATTTAGATTTCCAAATCCGCCGCAAAGAACGCTGGTGCATCATGGGCATCAATGGCGCTGGTAAATCTACGCTGTTGAAATTGATTGCGGGCTCCACCGAACCCGATCAAGGCAATGTGCAAGTGGGCGCCTCTGTGAAGATGGGTTACTTCGCGCAACATGCGATGGAATTATTGGATGGGGAGCATTCGGTATTTGAATCGCTGGAACACACGTTCCCGCAAGCCACCCAAGGCTCGCTGCGCAATCTCGCAGGCGCATTTGGTTTCTCCGGTGATGACGTGGACAAAAAATGCCGCGTGTTATCAGGCGGCGAAAAAGCCCGCCTCGTCATGGCGCAAATGTTGTTTGATCCCCCAAATTTCTTGGTGCTGGATGAACCCACCAACCATTTGGATCTCTTCACCAAAGAAATGCTGATCAAGGCACTGGCCGATTATGAAGGAACCATGTTGTTCGTATCGCATGATCGCCACTTCCTCGCGGCCCTTTCAAACCGCGTGCTGGAATTAACCCCCGAAGGCATCCACCAATATGGCGGCGGCTACACGGAGTATGTAGAGCGCACAGGGTATGAAGCGCCGGGCTTGCAGTAGTTTTTGACACCAGCGGCTGTATCAGAGATGGTGCGGGGATGAGTCAACTCCTTATCAGCAAATACTTAAACGAACTTGATCGTTATAAGAAAATCTCAGGCTCAAAAACCGAGGGCGTGATTTCTGAGGCGTTCAAGGATTTGTTGAAAGATTGGTCGCGGCAAAACAACCTCACATTCATTTCGCAGTATGAATTTGTTTCCCCGAAAGGCAACCGCATTCGCCCCGATGGCACCATTCTGCACGATCTGCGCGTTCCACTGGGCTATTGGGAAGCCAAAGACACGAATGATGATCTGGATGACGAAATCGCCAAGAAGCAAGCCAAGGGTTATCCGCAAGACAACATTATTTATGAAGACTCGCACACCGCCGTTTTGATCCAGAATAAAAACGAGGTGATGCGCTGTGAAATGTTGGACACGGCAACACTGCTGAAACTTGTGACACTATTCTTCAAATATGAGCGGCAGGAAATCGCTGATTTTCGCAAAGCTGTGCAGCAGTTCAAAACCGATCTTCCTGCCGTGCTTGAGGCCTTGCGCGAAAAAATCAACGAAGCCTATGACAAGAATGAAGCCTTCAAAGCCGCTGCCGCAAAATTTTTAGCCCATGCCAAAAACACCATCAACCCCGTGGTGAGCGAAGCTGATGTGCGAGAAATGCTCATCCAGCACATTCTCACAGA
This sequence comes from Hyphomicrobiales bacterium, assembly GCA_031418535.1. Classification (GTDB taxonomy): domain Bacteria; phylum Pseudomonadota; class Alphaproteobacteria; order Rhizobiales; family Aestuariivirgaceae; genus Aestuariivirga. The sequence continues at coordinate 71,832 of JANOXS010000079.1, forward strand.
AGAAATTTTCGCCCATGTGTTTGATCAAGGCGATTTTCACCGCGAGAACAATATTGCCAAGGAGCTTTATGCGCTGGAAGCAAAGTTCTTCACTGGCCAGTTAAAGCGCGAAACGCTGAAGAGCATGGAGACTTATTACGCCACCATCCGCTCTAACGCGGCGCTGATCACATCTCATTCGGAAAAACAAACCTTTCTGAAAGTGATCTATGAAAACTTTTACAAGGTCTATAATCCAAAAGCCGCAGACAGGTTGGGCGTGGTTTATACGCCCAATGAAATTGTAAAATTTATGATCGAGGGGGCAGATTGGCTGACCCAAAAACATTTCGGCAAAAGCCTGATTGATAAGGATGTTGAAATTCTCGATCCGGCCACGGGAACAGGCACGTTCATTTGCGAATTGCTGGAACATTTTCGCGGCCAACCACAAAAGCTGGCGCATAAATACAAGGAAGAACTTCACGCCAACGAAGTGGCGATTTTGCCATACTATGTGGCCAACTTAAATATTGAAGCCACCTATGCCGCCATCAGCGGGCAATTCGCAGAATTTCCAAACCTTTGTTTCGTGGATACGCTGGACAACATTGGTGGCTTGGGCGTGAGGGCTGGCGCTCAGCTTGATATGTTGGCGGGGCTTTCGGATGAAAATGTTGAACGTGTGAAACGCCAGAACAAGCGAAAGATTTCTGTCATCATCGGCAACCCGCCTTACAATGCCAACCAAGCCAATGAAAACGATAACAACAAGAACCGTGAATATCCGCACATCGATAAGCTTATAAAAGGAACTTACATCAAGCAATCGACTGCTCAGAAAACCAAACTTTACGATATGTATGCGCGGTTTTTCCGCTGGGCCTCAGACCGCATGAACCATGATGGCGTGTTGGCCTTCATCACCAACCGTTCATTTATTGAAAGCAGAACCTTCGATGGTTTTCGCAAAACTGTGGCCGAAGAATTCAATGAAATATATGTGATGGATTTGGGCGGCGATGTGCGCGCCAATCCAAAACTTTCGGGCACCAAACACAATGTGTTCGGCATTCAAACAGGTGTGGCCATTTCATTTATGGTGAAACGCAACAAACAAAAAGGCTGCAAGATTTTCTATGCGCGTCGGCCAGAGATGGAAACGACTGAGGACAAGATTGCGTTTCTGGGGAGTAATCAGGCATCTGGGATTTCGTTTGAGAGGATTGCACCAGACAAGAATTGCAATTGGTTAAACATTACAGAAAATGATTGGGAGCGATTGCTTCCAATCGCAAATTCAAACACAAAATCTGCTACCAAACCTAGCCAAGAGAAAGCAATTTTCCATCTGTATTCAAACGGTATTGTTACTGCCCGTGACGAATGGACAATTTCTGAAAACGCAAAATCTCTTTTTGAACAGGTAAATTATTTTTGCGAAGTTTATTCCTCTAATCAATCAGCTTGGAAACTAGCTGATCTTGGTAAGATCAAGGGTGAAACGCGTTCAGAAAAGCTAAGAAATTTCGTCAGTAGAGATATAAAGTGGACGGAGGAGCTAGAGCGTCATCTTGATCGAGGAACGACATTATCTTTCGATGAAAACTTTATCGTGGAGTCATTTTATAGACCTTTTGTAACTAGGAAAACTTACTTTGCCCCCGCGCTAACGCATCGGACTTATCAGCAAGAGAAGATATTTCCATTTAAGGCTAAATCTAGAAACCCAAATTTGAATTTTGTATCGGGTAGCCGATTAGAGTTTGGCGCGATTGCTAGTGACCAATTGCCAAACTATGCTGTTTTCTCGCTTGATCCTATTCAATGTGTTCCACGTCATCGATTTGTCGATGGCGAACGCGTCGACAACATCACCGACTGGGGCCTCAAGCAGTTTCAGACCCACTACAAAACCAAGAAGATCACCAAAGACGCCATCTTCAACTATGTTTATGGCGTGTTGCATGACCCCATTTACCGCGAGAAATATGCGATCAATTTGAAGCGCGAATTTCCGCGCATTCCATTCTATCCTGATTTTCAGCAATGGGCTGATTGGGGCGAGCGTTTAATGGCGCTGCATATTGGCTATGAAACCGTAAAGCCTTGGGATTTAACGCGCGTTGATGCACCATCCGGCGATGCCGTGCCCAAGCCCATGCTGAAAGCAGATAAGACGAACGGCAGCATCAAGCTTGACAGCGCCACGCAGCTTTCGGGCATTCCCTCATCTGCTTGGGACTATCGCCTCGGCAATCGCTCTGGCCTTGAATGGATTCTCGATCAATACAAAGAGAAGAAGCCGAAAGACCCCACCATCCGCGAAAAGTTTAACACCTATCGTTTTGCCGATTACAAAGAAAAAGTAATCGACCTTCTGGCCCGCGTGACGCAGGTTTCAGTGGAGACAATGGAAATTGTGGAAGCGATGAAAGCGGCTGAACGATCGTAAAGCTGGGTCCCCGCCTGCGCGGGGATGACGGATTGTGGGGCGGGGATGACGGTGGTTGGGTGGAGCGATTACATCGCCCCTGTCTCAACAAACTGCGCCAGTTGCTTCAGTGAATCCTGCCAGCCTAAGTGGCACATTTCTTCAGGGATGATATCGGGCACGCCGGCTTGCTCGATGGTGACATCGGTGCCGCACGACACTTTTTTCAAAAGCACCGTTACGATAATTTCGCCGGCCAAATTCGGGTCATCGAATTTATCAGTGTAGCGCAACTTCTCATTGGCAATGAGTTCCAGATAGGTGCCGCCAAAACTGTTGCCGCCGCCGGAATCAAACTCGGTGAACTTCATGCGGAATGTGCCACCCACTTTTGGCTCTAAGTGATCGACCGTGCACGTGTAGCCCGCTGGTGGCAGCCATTTGCACATGGCGGCGGGATCCAGGAATGCTTTATAAACCCGTGCAGGCGGCGCTTTTAAAACGCGGTGGAAATTTAAAGTATAAGGCATGGAGCCCTCCTATTTGGTTTTGCTGGTGAGGCAGAAATATCCGCCTTGCGGGTCACTCGCATTCACAATCCAATCTCCGCCCGGCACTTGATGTGGCCCCATCATAATTTTTCCGCCACCTGCCGTAATGCGCGCAACCGCTGCATCAATGCCAGCCACATTAAAATAATAAAGCCACGTGGCCATAGGCATGGCATCAAATTTTTTCATCATGCCGCCAATGTCTTTGCCGTCAATTTGAAACAGCACATAGTCACCCATTTCGCCCATGGGCATCACTTCACCTTTGGTCCAGCCGAACATCTCAGCATAAAACGCCCATGCCTTTTCAAGATCGCCCACATGAGCTTCATTCCACCCCACAGCACCCAGTGCTGTTGATGGTGGCAGCGCGCCACTCTCACGTGGAAATGGCTGCATAATGTTAAAGTTAGCGCCTGTCGGGTCACCCACGATGGCCATGCGCGCCACATGCGGCACATCCCAAGGGTCGCGGTGAACTTTGCCACCTAACGATTTTATTTTAGCGCAACAGGCGTCAACATCCGTCACATAAATATAACCCGACCAAAACGGCGGCATACCTTTTAAATTTTCTGGCGTGGCCATAATGCCACCCATCCCAACACCATTCGCTTGGGCCACAGAATATTCCGGCATTTGTTGCTCGAAAGTCCAGCCCACAACTGCGCCATAAAAGGTTTTTGCTGCTTCAACATCAGAGGTCATAAGGTCGTGCCAGATAAATGGATTTTGCATGTGTGCCTCCCATTGGTTAATGACATTTTTCACTCTACACTTCTCAATACCGTGATCAAGTGTGAGCAGACAGCTCACGAAATTGCTGATACGAAGCCGGAATGAACATGATTTGGAATGATCGTCAGGGCCGTCTATCGCCCCTCAAAGCGGCAACACTTGCAGTGGCCGTGGCCCCCGCAGTGGTAATTGCCTATTGGTTTTTCACCGGAGCCTTGCAGCCGCTTTCGGTTAAGAACGCCATTCACTTGACGGGTGATTGGGCCATCCGGTTTCTGGTGCTCACACTGGCACTCACGCCATTGCAGCGCATGTTGAACTATCCCAAAATCGCTTTGATCCGCCGCATGGTGGGGGTCACCGCCTTTGCCTATGCATTCGCCCATTTCACTTTGTACATTATCAATTCCAAATATGATTTGGGTTTGGTGGCCTCCGAAATCTATCATCGCTTTTATTTGACCATTGGCTTTGTGGCACTGCTGGGCCTCAGTGCTCTGGCCGCCACATCATTTGATGCGGCGGTTCGAAAACTTGGACAGAACTGGAAGCGCTTGCACCAAATATCTTATGGATTGGCAGCGCTGGGCTTGTTCCATTATTTTCTCCAATCAAAAATTGATATTGCCTCGGCAACTTGGACGACAGGCTTATTTATTTTGGTGATAACTTTGCGCGTGATGGTTTCAAAACGCATCGTACTCTCGCCCCTTAAAATAGTTTATGCCGCCGTCATTGCAAGTGTGCTCACAGCGGCCACTGAATATGCGTGGTATAATTTTGCGACAGGCATCAACCCAGTGCGTGTGTTCATGGCAAATTTCTCAGTGGCCCATGGCTTAAGGCCCGCGTTGATCACGTTAGTGGTCGGCTTAGGGACAGCCCTTGTGATCGCTGCAAAAGCTTACCGAGCTGGCCCGCAGCTCAGCCGTCAATCTGCTGTCCGATAATGGCAATTGCCTTTTGATAAACAGTGGCGGCATTCCACCCTTGGATAGCCCCAAAATTGGCTTGCCCGGGCTGATAGCCAGCGCCTGCACGCCAGCCATGGCCGCGCAAGAAATTTGCCGTCGACATTAAGGCCGCAGATTTACCAGTCAGACTTCCCCCCACACCGTAAAGCAAAATGTTCTTTGGCAAAAATTGCGTCTGCCCCACTTCGCCGTGCATAGCTCCGCGTGAACCTGCTGATAAGGTTCCCTTATCAACCAGTTTCAAAGCCGCCAGAAGTTGCTCGGTGAAAAATTCGGTGCGGCGGCAGTCGTAAGCCAGTGTGGCCACAGCAGAAATGGTGTTCTGATTGCCGCTCACAGCGCCAAAAGCTGTTTCCATGCCCCAGATGGCAATGAGTGGACCGGCCGGCACGCCATATTTTGCTTCAATCGACGCAAACAAAGCTGCGTTAGCGCTTTTCATACTGCGCCCGCGTGAAATAATGGTCGCCGCACCGCGCTTGGCCATAAACTGTGCCAGCGAAAGCTTGAAGCTTTTTTGGTGACGATCCGCGTAAATCGTCGCTGTTGCATAGCTTGTTCCAGCTAATGCCGATAGGCCGCGTGCGCCGATACCTGATGCTTGGGCTTCGGGCGCAAAGGCATCTTTCCAATTTTCAAATCCAGCCGCAGTCGAACCACATTGTGCGGCTTCGACAGAACCTACTGAAACCATGAGAAAAAATGCAGCCCCAGCTGCCAACATTCGTCTATTCACTGCCCAAAACCCCAGTTGATTTGCCTAACCACAAACTGCGCTTCGTCTCATTGCCTGTCAAGAATCCCCTTGCATAAGCGTTCGGAATTATCTATCAATCGTTCGTTATAAAGAACGAAGATGCCCATGACCCAAATTCCTCCAGGCCTTTTTGCAGAACGCGTAACCGATGTGCAGCACTATACTGATAGGCTGTTTCGCTTCCGCGTGACGCGTCCACAGTCCCTACGCTTTCGCTCGGGCGAATTTGTCATGTTGGGCTTGCCTGAAGACGGCAAACCCCTGATGCGGGCTTATTCCATTGCCAGCCCGGCATGGGATGAAAGCCTTGAGTTTTTCTCAATCAAAGTTGAAGGCGGACCGCTGACCGAGCGCCTGCAAAAAATTCAACCAGGCGATACCATTTTAATGCGCCCCAAAACCACTGGCACTTTGGTCAACGATGCGCTGTTGCCCGGCAAGCGCTTGTTCATGCTCTCAACTGGAACCGGCGTTGCCCCTTTCGTATCGTTAATCCGTGATCCTGAAACTTATGAAAAGTTTGGCGAGCTTATTTTAACCCACACCTGCCGCACGTCTGATGAACTGCAATATGGTTTTGATTCCGTGGCACTTGCCAAGGACGATCCTTTGGTGGGCGAAGACGCAACAGCTCGCCTGAAGCATTACGCATCCACCACCCGCGAAACCAGCACCCACAATGGCCGCATTACCAGCCTGATTGAATCCGGTGAGTTCTTCGCAAGTCTTGGAATTTCAAATTTTGATCCTGAGCACGACCGCATCATGATGTGTGGTTCTGTTGGCATGATCAAAGATGTGCGGGCCATGCTGGAACCAAAAGGTTTTACCGAAGGCTCCAACAATCAACCCGGCAATTTCGTGGTTGAACGCGCCTTTGTGGGGTGACACAGGGCGTAAAAATTACTAGAACCGCGCCATGACCAAGCCCGTAAATTTCTTCGAACTTTCCAAGCTCTCCAGCAGTCAGCGCACTGCATTACTGCAACGCGCAGAAACTGACCTCGCGCCGTTTTTAGAAAAAGTGGTGCCGATCATAGCTGCCGTGCGCAAAGACGGCGATGTTGCATTGGCGCGCTTTGCCCGTGATTTTGATAAAGCGCCGGTGGAGCCGCATCAGATTGCCGCCACAGAAGAAGATTTTGAGCGCGCAGAAAAATCGCTTGATCCTAAAGTTCATGACGCGCTTAAATTTGCGACTGAATCCATCCGCAAATTTCACAATGCCCAAATGCCCGAGGAAATGTGGCTGCATGAATTGCGCCCCGGTACTTTTGCCGGCGAGCGGTGCAATGCCATCCCGTCAGTTGCCTGCTATGTGCCGCGTGGCAAAGGTTCGTTTCCATCAGCTGTTTTGATGACCACGATTCCTGCTTCAATTGCAGGCGTGAAAGATGTGATCGTCATAACGCCGCCCGGCCCCGACGGTCGAATTGATGATGCGTCCTTGGTCGCAGCTAAAATGGGTGGCGTGTCGCAGGTTTATAAAGCAGGTGGCGCCCAAGGCATTGCAGCCGCAGCTTATGGCACACAGACCATTCCTAAGGTCGTAAAAATTGTAGGGCCGGGCAGCCCATGGGTGGCCGCCGCAAAACGCCTCGTTTCGCATCTGGTTGACACAGGAACCCCGGCTGGCCCAAGCGAAGCCATCGTCATGGCCGACGGCACAGTGGATGGCCGTTTGGCTGCTCTCGACTTGTTAATTGAATCCGAACACGGCCCTGATGGATCTGCCTATCTTGTCACCTGGTCTAGGCGGGTGGCTGAAGAGGCAATTGCAGCCCTTCCTCACTACTGGTCTCAAATGAGTGCCCTGCGCGTTGATTATTCGTCAACAGTTTTGTCTGGCCCCCGTGGTGGCGTCATCCTCGCGCGTGATGAAGAGGAGGCCATTGCTTTTGTAAACGATTATGCGCCAGAGCACGTGCAAGTTCTTGCCAAGGACCCGTTTCAATATCTTGGCCGCATCATCCACGCTGGCGAAATTCTGCTCGGTGAATACACGCCCTCAACTTTAGGAAATTTTGTGTTAGGCCCAAACCATGTTCTGCCCACATCAGGCTGGGCGCGCACCGGTTCTGGCCTTTCTGTGCATGACTTCATGAAACGCATCACCGTTGGCTATGTCACCAAAAAAGGTTACGACACATTGGCGCCTCACGCCCACACCTTTGCTAAATATGAAGGCTTTGATGGCCACGCCAACGCTGTTTCGAACCTCAGAGATATCATTCTGAACAAAGCAAAATAGATATTGCCACATTGGGAACTTTTTTCGGCTATAAGTTATTCACATTATAGTCTTGCGATGTAAGGGAAATAGATGGCGCACTTTGAAACGAATGAACTGGAAGAACGCTCGTATGTGCGGCGTAGCTGGTCATACGCCAAAGCCTTAGTCTCGCCCCAAATGACTCCGTTTCTTTTCTTTCTGGATTTCTTAGTGCACCCGCCGATCATCTTAGCCTGTATTGCGTGGGGCCTTTATTCCAATCAGTCTCAGTCTTTGTCATTGGCACTCGCTATGGCGCCATTGGGTCTGCTCACATGGACATTGGTTGAATATCTTGTGCATCGCTTTGTTCTGCACAAAGTGCCCGGTTTGCAAGATATGCACCAGGCCCACCATGACGAAACTTTGGAATTGATCGGCACACCAACTCCCATTTCACTTCCACTGCTTCTGAGTTTAGTCTTATGGCCTATGACTTATATTCTTGGCACAAGTTTGGCCCTCATTTGGTTTGCGGGGTTTCTGCTTGGTTTCTTGGCTTACACATTTGTGCACTATGCAGTGCATCATCTCAGCAGCGGCGGTTGGCGCTGGCTGAAAACTTTAAAATTCCAACATAATGTTCATCACCATGGCACGAGCAACCAAAATTATGGTGTGAGCACGTCATTGTGGGATCACGTGTTCAGAACTTACTCAAGCTCCATGCGCGGGCCGGAAGTCGAAATTTAAACACCGCTATTGTGAAGCGGAAAACCATTTCGCATAGAGTGTTTCATAAGTTCCATTTTCACGCAGCTTGAGCAAGGCTTCATTCACTGGCTTTCGTAAAACTGAGCCGCGCGGGAATAAAATTCCATAATTTTCTTTGCGCAGCATCGGACCAACAATTCGCACTTTATTGCGACCAACAGTAGCTGCATAATAAAGTAAAACCGGCGAGTCAAAAACCACTGCATCCAATTGCTTGTTTTCCAAAGCCACGAAGGCCTGATCAATTTTTTGAAACTCGACAGGCGTCACATCAATGCCAGTTAGAAATGCCGAAGCCGTGCTGCCGGTTGTTGCGCCTACTTTGCGCCCGAGCAAATCTTCAGGGCCATTAATGTCACCCTTAAGAGTTTGCACTGTAAGGGCAGTGGTAATTGTGGCTTGGAAATAAGCCATGAAAACCATGCTCACCAAAATCGCACAGGCTGCCAAAACTTTGCCATATGGCGAACGCGGCGTATCAGGCTGCTGACCAGCAGCAGCCCCCGTTGACCACCACATCGCTTCAAATATACCGGGGAAATAGGTGTCAGAGAAAATGCGGTGTTGGTGTTTGCGTTCAGCAAACCACGCAATATGACCGGGAATTAAAATCAGGCCAGCAAGCAGCGACAGCAGAAACGGCATGGCACCCGAGGTCAGCAATTCCCAAACTTGTAGCAAACTGAAACCGCTTACATTGTCGCTACGCACCATGATCTGCAATCCCGAATCAAACATCGGTTGCGAAAAATCAAACTGTTGTTCGCGTTGCGCCGTTACTGAGATAGCTGCAATGGCCACATCGCCTTTGCCATCGGCCATCGTGGCCAAAATGTCTTTGACGGTCGGAACTTCAACAAACTTAAATTGCACAGCCATTTCTTTGGCGATGGCCGACCACAACTCTACCGAAAAACCATTATAAGTCTCGCCGTCCTTGAGTACAAAAGGCGCAACAGTGCGCGTGATGATGCGAAGCTCACTGGCAGGCGCTGCACTTTGAACAACAACCGCATCTGATGTGGATTGAGCGCTAACAGGGCAGGAGAACGCCACCATTAAAGCAAAAATAATCCGGCAAATAAACTTAGACTTCAACATCGACATTCCCCACATCAGCCGCTGCTCTATATCAGCCAGACCCACGGGATCAAACTCAATTTACAACAAATTGCGCGCGGCCAAATTGCGCATCAAATCAGCAACGCCAAACTGCCAAGCTGCTGCTTTATCCGTGGGAACCACGCGGTTTTTAAGCGTGCCCAGCAAGGGTGTGGAAATTTCCACGATGTCGCCCGTGTGATGTGTGAAGCCTTTGCCTTTGGCACCGCGATCATCAATCGGTGCAAACATGGTGCCCAGAAACACCACCAACCCATCAGGATAATTGTGATGGACGTTGATGGCCTGAGACACAATATCAGCAGGTGCGCGGCTGATCTCGCTCATGTTTGAATGCCCACTCATGACGAACCCATCCAAGCCCGTCACCTTCATCGAAAGCTCGGCTTTGCAAATATCGTCATAGGAGAAACCATCGTCGAAAAAACGAATGAAAGGGCCAAGCGAAGTTGATGCATTATTATCTTTGGCCTTGCCCAACAGCAGAGCTGAGCGCCCTTCCACATCGCGCAAGTTCACATCATTGCCAAGTGTGGCTCCCACAATTTTGCCCGCCGAGGACACCACCAAAACAATTTCAGGTTCCGGATTGTTCCAAGATGATTTCGGGTGAACACCCACATCCATGTTGCACCCCACAGCAGACAGCACCGGACCCTTGGTGAAAATCTCAGCATCAGGGCCAATGCCCACTTCAAGATATTGGCTCCACGCGCCTTGCTTCATCAGAGTTTCTTTAAGGGCGGCAGCCTCTTGCGATCCCGGTTTAAGGACCCGCAAATCGCCGCCCACCAGCTCGGTAATTTTACCGCGAATGGCAGCGGCGGCTGAAATATCGCCCCGGGTCTTTTCTTCAATCACCCGCTCAAGCATCGATACCGCAAAGGTCACACCTGCCGCCTTGATACATTGCAAATCAATCGGTGCCAGCAGCCAAGGTTTAGCCACATCTTGTTTTGAAGCCGCTGCATTAGCCAAAATATCATCCACGCGGCCAATGGCTTTGCCCTCGGCTGCCTTCAAAGCTTGCGCCGGATTGGGCATCTCGCACAGGTCGCGCATGGTTGGAAAAATTGCGGTGATGTCGATCAACTTTTCACCATCCACCCGCACCAAGCATGGCCCAAGTTTTGGAAGTTGAACACGGCCTGCAAGTGTGGCGTTAGAAGGGATCATGATGAACTCCGCTCAGATGAGGTTGGTCCATCACCATCGCCCAGCGCGCGCTGCATGTAAACCGTATCAAGCCACTTATTAAATTTGCGGCCCACTGATGTCATGCGTCCCGTTTCGCGAAAGCCCAACGATTTATGAACCGCAATCGAGGAAGGTTCGCCCCCGCCCACCACGGCCAGCATTTGCCGAAAGCCAAAATCCTCAGCCCGCTGCACCAGTGCTGCCAAAAGCAATTTCCCAATGCCCTGCCCGCGTTTATCGGCAGAAATGTAAATGCTGTTTTCACAGGAATAGCGATAAGCCGGACGATCGCGAAACTGCGTGGCATAAGCATAACCCACCACAGCAGGCCCATCCACCGCCACCACAAACGGCCAGTTTTTTGCATGAATGTTTTCAATCTTGTGCTGCCAGTCGGCAACGCTAGGCGGATCAATCTCAAAAGTCGCCGTACCATGCAAAACATGAAAAGCATAAATGGAAGCAATTGTGTTTGCATCAGCAACCGCAGCAGCACGTATTGAAATCATTGTTTGTCCCTCTTATGCGGCTTTTATAGCGGTGCGCAGCAAACCCGCAATGCAAGCTTTCACCCTTCCCCCATTGGGGGAAGGTGGCCAACGGCCGGATGAGGGCCAAGGCTGAAAGCCTTGGCAATACAAGTTTGGAGCCAACCCGCCTTGGGCTCCGCCCAAGCCCTCATCCGCCCTGCGGGCACCTTCCCCCAACGGGGGAAGGGTGAGACCACCCCCACGCCATTCCAGCATTTCCCCGTCCTTCCCGCGCAGGCGGGAACCCAGCTTCTCTAACACAATGTTCAAAGCAAGCTGGGCCCCGCCTGCGCGGGAGTGACGGGTGGAGGAGGCAAAACTTGCGACACTACATTTTACTTAAATCTTTTAAACCCTTACGGTCAATTTCCAGATTTGCACCAGATGGCCCAATTTGGACTCGAGCTGCTGAGCCCAAAATGACCGAGGCCAACGAGTCGCTGGCAGTTTGGTGATCTTCTGTTTTTGCATCCCAATCAAACAGTCGACGAGTAAAGCTTGAAAGTAATTCATTAGGAATCGGTTTGTCGGGGCTTTCACGATTCCACTCAAGCAGCGACTCTGCTACCCAACTGGCTCGATCAATGTCAATCCTAGTAGACGCAAGATTGGATTCATAACTGGCTCTTTGATTTAGCCAGTTTGTTTCCCATCGCAAGTAAAGCAGCAAGAAACCAACAAACGATATCCCGCCAATAACAGCTTTCATTGCCAACAACCACTCAGCGCCAGTTTTACTTTCAATTGCATTGTTCAGAATGTAGCTGGAATAAAATGCAAACGCTCCAACCAACAAAATCGATGCCAAGAATGCAAAACGCACATACCAACGCTGTCCCTCAACGTTTGAGGCGAATGTATCGCCTTTCAAAGAATCACTGATTGATGTCTTTATTTCTTTCCTGATGTCCCTCCTTGCATGAGTATTTGAACGATCATCGAGTTCTTTTTTAAGTTTTGTCAGCTCTTGCCCACGTACTTCTAGTTCACCCTCTTTTTTCTTTGTCTCTTCGTCATAGCTGTTTCTTAGTTCTACCATCTGAACCGACTGTTGATTTCTCAATTCATCAGTTTTCGATAAGTAGCTAGATTGTAGTTCTGCAAATGATGCGACGGCGCCTGCAAGGGCGGTCTCGATGCTCTTAAAACCAGCAAGCGCCTCGGCGGCATTGCCATCAATTGATGTAATTGGTGGAACCGCAAATTTCTTCATTGCTGACGAAAGGAAATCAAATTGCCCGTCAGTGTTTGCTATATTTGGATTATGAGTTGTTTCTAGCTTTACCAGTGAAGTCGCGAGGCCATGATTTACATTATAGTTTAGACTAAATTGTCCAAAATTTGCAGCGAAGTACGAGATTGTGTATCCGTTGGTTTTGGAGATTGTTTTCAAGGGTTCTTCACCCAGCTTATCAATTCCTAGTTGAATACCCTCGATGTGGACACCCACGCTCAATGTTTCGTACTTCTTCTTAAGCTCGTTTAAAACTCTGAGAATTTCACCGTCGCTGACAGCAGGCAAGTATCTTGTCGACATGGTGAACCCCAAGTTGAATTGCAGAAACGCCGCATCTTCTTATAGGCTTCGTTAAGAAATTGCATCCCTACATTTGAACGGTCAGTTATTGCTGATTAACCGCGTGTCGAAATGAACGTTTGAAGATACCCCTCACATCTCCGGCGTCTTAACACCCTTAATCGCACAAGCCGCCTTCACCGTATTGTGCAGCAAGCACGCAATCGTCATCGGCCCCACACCACCGGGAACTGGCGTAATGCTGCCTGCAACTTCCTCACAACTCGCAAAATCGCAATCGCCAACCAGTTTGTTTTTACCATCGCGTTCAATGCGGTTGATGCCAACGTCAATCACGCAGGCACCGGGCTTGATCCAATCGCCTTTGACCATTTCTGGGCGGCCCACGGCGGCGATGACCAGATCGGCAGCCCTCACAATAGCGGGCAAATCTTTCGACTTTGAATGAGCAATGGTCACTGTGCAATTTTCCGCCAGCAGCAATTGCGCCACGGGTTTGCCCACAATGTTTGAGCGGCCAATGACCACAGCATTGAGGCCGGAAAGATCGCCCAATGTATCCTTGGCCAGCATCACACAACCCACTGGCGTGCATGCAGTGAGAGCATCCTGCCCCGTGGAAAGCCTGCCCACATTCACCACATGAAACCCATCCACATCTTTAGCGGGATCAATGGTGTTGAGAACCTTGGCGCTGTCGATGTGTTTAGGCAGCGGCATTTGCACAAGTATTCCGTGTACGGACGGATCATTGTTCAATTTTTGCACCATGGCCAGTAAATCTGCTTCTGATGTATCCGCAGGCATTTTATGCTCCCACGAATTCATGCCCACTTCCACGGTTTGCTTGGCCTTGTTGGCCACA
>JANOXS010000080.1:0-13454 GCA_031418535.1 Hyphomicrobiales bacterium
TCATAATAAACTCGCGTGGCCGTTTCATTTTCGGCTGCACCAACTGCTGCCATCAACGGAATAAGATGATCTTCCTGCGGATGGCAAGCGCGCGCTGAAGGTGCCTTCTCCCATGCCAACAACATGTCTTCGCGCAGTGAAGGTGCTGCCATCAATGCGCCGTTCAACCACGCATCAAATTCAGCTGATGGCAATTTCCCCTGCGGACCAAATCCGCGCATATTGTGATAGGAAAGCCCACTGCCCACAATCAAAATACCCTCATCACGAAGTGGTGCTAAAGCGCGGCCCAAAGCAAGATGTGCGGCCGGATCATAATCATGGCGAATGGCCACTTGAAACAGCGGAATATCCGCATCGGGATACATAATCTGCATAGGCGCAAATGTGCCGTGATCAAAACCTTGAGTTAGATCGAGATGCGTTGGCAAACCTGCCGCCTTCAATAATTCCATCACCCGGGCCGCAATCGCTGGTGCACCCGGCGCTGAATATTTAATGTGATACGTGAAATCCGGAAAGCCACTATAGTCATAAACCATAGGAGGATGGGCAGAGCCCATGACTGCAAAATCATCCTGCTCCCAATGGCCCGAAATCATCAAAATGGCTTTTGGCTTTTCTGGCAATTGCGAGGGCATAGCCGCAAGCGATGCCTCCAGCGTCGCCATGCCCTTGCGCATCTCCGGCAACCAAGGCCAAGGTCCACCGCCGTGGGAAATGAAATATGTAGGTTGCCGAGCCATGGGTGCAAACTCCTGAAGTTGCTCCCCAGCCTAGCACAGTTTAAACTGCAATATGAACCCTTATGCTTTCTTAACAGCGCAAGTTTTTACACCCAACACGGTATAAAGCGGGCACCAGCCGATCAGGGCCGTGCCAATGGCTACAAAGCCAATCAAGCCATACCAATGATAAGGGCCCGTGCCGATAAACGCATAGGCCAACAGGGCCAAACCTAAACCAACGCGGATAATTTTGTCAGCACTTCCAACATTTTTCATAATCTTCTCCTTTTGATCAATGCTGCAACTTTACTCTGGACCAAAAAATCCGTCTGTAACTTGGTCACAGACCTTGCGCTAATTCAGCGAGACCGGACGCCGCATTCACCTCAATGCGGCCCCGCGCCAATCGCACCCATCCTTTGCGTTCAAATTCATGCAACAGCCGCGTCACCACTTCGCGGGCCGTATTAAGCTCAACAGCGATAGCCTGATGCGTCAGCTCAACCTGCCCTGCCTCCACGCGCGCCAACAATAGCCGCGCCAAACGGCGATCGACATGACGTTGAACCACCTCTTGTACCAAACCTATGAGCGCGTACATTTTTTCGCCATAGGACGAAAATACAAACTCGCGAAACTGTGCCGATGTTGCGAGCAGATTGAGAAACATCGGCTTTGGCAAAACATAAGCTTCCGTATCCACCTCGGCCACGCCTTCCGCATCATAAAACGTTCCGGAAAATAGGCACACCGATGTCAGAACACAAGTTTGCCCATCTTCCACACGGTAAAGCACAATCTCTCTGCCTGTTTCAGCCATGATCGAAACCCGAACCGAACCCCGGGCCACAATCAAGAAATTGCTGCAAGAATCCCCAGCACGAAAAACATGCTGCCCCGCTTTCAAATGCATGGTGCGCATTTCACGGCCCATCAAGGCTCGAGCCGTTTCATCTAGTTTTACAAGGGCGCCAAATTGCGTAACCATCATCGAAGCTCCACCAAAACTGAAACGTCGTCACCATGGCCAATTTTCTCGAGCTTGCGCACCGAAGCTTTCACTGGAAGAAGATAAGACCCAGACTTAGAATCCGGAAACACTGAAGTCTCAAACCGCGAAGCACCAATGCTGGCCACAACCCTCACAGAACCAAAGCCGCGGCGATCTTGTTGCAAAAACTTAATCCGCGCCGATACATCAAGAGGCAACGTCACAAAATGCCAAGCGCTCTCGCCGAAGTATCGCCAGAGCGGGGAAGTGAAGGTAAAGGAGTCCATCAGACATTGTAACTTGATTTTTGTAAGAAAGTAAGACATCTTACTAGTATGAACATCGCATATTCCAAAATTACGACCAAAAGCCAAACCGTCATCCCCAAGGACGTGCGGGAGAAGCTTGGCCTGAAACCTGGTGACCGTTTGCGTTATGCCATCACCGCCAGCGGCATCAAAATTGAAAAAGCCGAACGCCAAGCCGAGGATGATCCTTTCGCCGTCTTCACCGAATGGTCCAGCGAAGCCGACGAAAAAGCCTATGGCAACCTCTGACGTTATTATCAAGCAATGGGATGTGGTGGTTGTGCCCTTCCCCTACTCCGACAAACTAGCCGAAAAACGCCGCCCCGCGTTGGTGGTGTCGTCCGATAAATTTAATAAAGAAACAGGCCTGCTCTGGGTGGCCATGATCACCAGCACTGCAAATATCGGTTGGTATGGCGATGTGGAAATTCCAATTGCTGGCAACACTGGACTGACAACCCCTTCAATAATTCGAACCGCAAAGCTAGCGACAAATGAGCAAAACCGCGTGGTAAGAGTGATAGGGCGATTAGATTCGAAAACGAGGACTAAGGTATTACGAGTATTGATGGGGACATTCGCAGAAAAATGAGGTGGAAAGAACGAACACTCGATCAAATCGCTGATTTGATTTGCGGAGCTTTTCCAGCCGAAACGACATTTTTTCCCTATAGGAGTAGCAGCTATCTAACTCGATTTTTTAGAGATGCTGACACTGATTATGTCCACGATGGTTCTACTCGCGCTACTTGGGTAAGTGCTACATTGAGGTCAATTCTTGAAGAACCTCAAATAAATACATTGTCGCCTCCCGATTCTTTCTGCCGTGTGATTAAAACATTGATGGACAGGTCAGATGCTACACATGAAAGTTCTGATAGAATTGGTGCAATGAACTTACTAAATTTGGCGATTGCTCGTGAGGGCTTTGAAGCATCATACGCAGAGGACGGAAATTGTTATCTTCGACACTTAGCTACTAACTCTATTGCTATCGGCAACATGAATCCGCATAGACCGTTTTCAAAGGCCGAACTTGAGCGCAAAAACGAGCTTCTAACGTATTTGGACCAAGCATCAGAAGACGATCTCACTTTCAAAGTGCTGTTACCAATGTTTCGTCAATTAGGGTTTAGCAGAGTAACCGCAAGCGGTCACAACGATAAGGCATTAGAGTACGGGAAAGATGTTTGGATGAAACATATTCTTCCAACTCAACACGTAATTTATTTTGGCGTTCAAGTGAAAAAAGGCAAATTGGATTCAGCGGGAACAAGCAAGAGCCAAAATACTAATATTGCAGAAATTCACAATCAAGTTTCAATGATGTTGGGTCATGAAATATTTGATTCGGAATTGAACCGGAGAGTATTGGTTGATCATGCATTCATTATAGCTGGTGGAGAGATAACAAAAGCCGCAAGAAATTGGCTTGGAAACAAATTGGATCACGCCAAGCGCAGTCAAATATTATTTATGGATCGAGAAGATATATTAAATCTATTCATTGTTTCAAAATTAGATATACCTGAAAATTTGAAACTAGAAAAAGACATTTTATCCGACGAAGTTCCCTTCTAAAAACTTCGTCGGAAACTTTTTGTAAGGCGCTCCGCAAACAAGAACATCAATTATCCAAAAAACTCCGCAACTTCCTAGACCGGCTCGGATGCTTCAGCTTCCGCAGCGCCTTCGCTTCAATCTGACGAATACGCTCGCGCGTCACACTGAACTGCTGCCCAACTTCTTCCAGCGTATGATCGGTGTTCATGCCGATGCCGAAGCGCATGCGTAAGACACGCTCCTCGCGTGGGGTGAGAGAAGCCAACACACGCGTTGTGGTTTCGCGCAAGTTGGCTTGGATGGCAGCATCGATGGGCAGGATTGCGCCTTTGTCTTCGATGAAATCACCAAGATGTGAATCTTCTTCATCACCCACGGGGGTTTCCAGCGAAATCGGTTCCTTGGCGATCTTCATCACTTTGCGCACTTTTTCCAAAGGCATGGAAAGTTTTTCGGCCATTTCTTCGGGTGTCGCTTCGCGGCCAATTTCATGCATCATTTGGCGCGATGTGCGCACGATCTTGTTGATGGTTTCGATCATATGCACCGGAATGCGGATGGTGCGGGCTTGGTCAGCAATCGAGCGCGTGATCGCCTGCCTAATCCACCACGTTGCATAAGTGGAGAATTTATAACCACGACGATATTCGAATTTATCAACCGCTTTCATCAAACCAATATTGCCCTCTTGAATCAAATCCAAGAACTGCAAACCACGGTTGGTGTATTTTTTGGCAATCGAAATCACAAGGCGCAAGTTGGCCTCAACCATTTCTTTCTTGGCAATGCGAGCTTCGCGTTCGCCCTTTTGAACCATGCCAACAATTTTGCGATATTCTTGAATTTGCAAACCAGTGGCCGAAGCAAGTTCGAAAATCTCATCACGAATAACGTTGATGGATTCCTTCTCGTCGTTCACCCATTTTTTCCAACCATGCTTGGTCAGGCGGCCCACACGCTTCAACCATTCGCCGTCAAGCTCATGGCTTTGATATTCGCGCAAGAATTCATCCCGCGGAACTTTATAAGTTTCAGCAAGGCGCATCAAACGGCCTTCCAGAATGTTCAAGCGTTTGGCAATATCATAAAGCTGTTCAACCAATGCCTCGATACGCGCATTGTTCAGAGACAGTGATTTTACGTTGGTAATAATGTCTTCGCGCAGCTTGCGGTAACGGCGATCTTGCGAAGGCGAAAGCCCTTCGCCTTCTTGCACTTCTTGGTCTTGCAGTTTGCGAAGCGATTTATAAAGCCGGGCAATCTCGTCGAATACTTCGAGAACCTTTGGCTTCAATTCCGCTTCCATTGCAGAAAGTGATACGCCGAGGTCATCGCCTTCGTCATCATCATCATCTTCAACGGAGGGCTTATCAAAATCCTCCGGCGACAGAACATCAGAGAAATCATCTTCCGCTCCGCGCCGTGGTGGCGGGGGACGACGGGCTTCATTTTTGCTTTGTTCTGCACGCTTGGCTTCGGCTTGTTTGCGAACCTCTTCCTTGGGCGGAACATAAGGCATTGGCGTTTGCACAGATTGGTTCTGCTTAGCGTCTGGGCCTGCGTAAGTGGCTTCGAGATCAATAATATCGCGCAGCAGAATTTTGCCTTCGTTCAATTCGTCACGCCAAATAATAATGGCTTGGAATGTAAGCGGGCTTTCGCACAAGCCACTGATCATGGCTTCGCGGCCTGCTTCAATGCGCTTGGCAATGGCAATTTCGCCTTCGCGTGACAGAAGTTCCACGCGGCCCATTTCTCGCAAATACATGCGAACCGGATCATCCGTGCGATCAGAAGGAAGCTTCGGCGCTTCCACTTTCATCAATGCCGTTTCGGAACTTTCAACTTCCTCAACTTTGGCCACAACAGACTCGTTTTCTTCTTCGCTCTCAACAACCGTAATGCCCATTTCAGCTAACATCGAATAGACGTCTTCGATCTGGTCTGAAGTCACTTCTTCAGACGGCAAGACGGCATTGAGTTCGTCGAGCGTCACATAGCCACGCGCCTTGGCGGTTTTGATCAGGCGCTTTACAGCTGCATCTGAAAGATCAAGCACCGGGCCATCAGCGCCATCGGCTTCAGGGGCCTCTGGCTCATCGGCAGGCGTTGCGGATTCAACTTCACCTTTTGATGGTGTTTGACCAACAGGGCGGGAGGGCGGCGGCGTACGGGCCATTATCAAAATCCTTCAAATAACCGGCAGACATTATCCACCGCATAAACTGATTCGGGGCAAACCTAGTCGCCGCGCCGTTAATTGCTGCTTAACTATAAATCAGGTTACCTGATCAATAGTCCGACCCGATGCGGCACCAAACCCCAGAACTTGGGCTTCGTGGCCTTGGGCCGATAACAATTGGTCGCGCACAGCGACCAGCGCATTAAGGTTTTCCTCTGTAGGTTCGGAGCCAAATGCCGCTTCGGCGGCCTTCAACTCGCGATCGAGTGTGATAGCTTTGTGATGCAGCGCAATCATTTGGCGGAGGCCTGTCCGGGCATCATCTTGTGCAGCCGCAGGACCGAGGAACCACTCATTCAAACGTTTCGCTTGGTCTTCCAGGCGGTCCAACAGCGGACCAAACCCTTTAGACAACAAATGACCCCGCAAGCCAGCCATTTCAAGGCTTTCTTCCGAGGACGCGCTATCTAGGATAAGTGACCGTAGCGAGTCAAGCTCGCGCGAGGTGAATTCTGTCGCAGCAAAATCAGCCCAAACTTCATGCAAAAGCTCTGGATGATTGATTACGGACAGCACAATCATGCGTTCACGCCGTTCTGATGTGCTGGCAAATCCGGTTTTGCTCGCCAATGCTTTCAGCTTTTGCGAAGGCGCTGTCTGCGCTTCCCAAGATTTTTGGCCATATTTCAAGCGCGGCTGTGGCCGGCCAGAATTGGAAAATCCGCCACGTGCCCCTTGCTGGCTTTTGAACAAGCCATTCAAACGCTCTTGCACGTCAGCAAAATAGTGTTTTTGGACCGTCTCATCTTGGATGAGCCGTACTTGCGTTTTAAGATCACGCTCAAACAAAGCGCGGCGTTCCGGGGTGCTGCGGTCGTTATCATTCAAAGCCCGCGCCCACAAAACGGCGGCCATGGGCTCGGCAGCTGCAATTACTGCTTTGACTGCTTCTGGTCCCTCGGACTTTAAAAGATCGTCCGGGTCTTGCCCTTCTGGCAAAAAGGCGAATTTCAGCGAATGCCCCGGCTTCAAAAGCGGCAATGCCAAATCCAATGCGCGGTAGGCCGCCTTTTGCCCTGCGCTGTCGCCATCAAAACACAAAATGGGCTCGGCCACTGTTTTCCACATCAAAGCCAATTGGTTTTCCGTCAGCGCTGTTCCCAGCGGCGCCACAGTTTCAGTGAACCCTGCGCGGAACATGGCAATGACATCCACATAACCTTCAACCGCAATCAGCTGACTGGAGGTGTGTGCTACACCCCTCGCCTTATCAAAATTATAAAGAATTTCACCTTTGTGAAAAAGCGGCGTGTCTGGCGAATTCAAGTATTTTGCCGGAACATCGGCCCGGAGCGCCCGCCCGCCAAACGCAATAACCCGCCCTCGCGCATCTCGGATCGGGAAAATCACCCGGTCACGAAAGCGGTCATAAGCTACTGGAATATCATCGCCGGAAACGACGAGCCCCGCTTCAGACATCTGTTCGACCGAGACATTTTTCTCAATCAAATGCGACCTTAACGCTGAGCGATCATCGGGCGCATACCCAATGCCAAATTCTTTTTGTATAGCGGCAGCTAATCCGCGATCAGAGAGGTAGCCTCGCGCCTTGGCGCCGCGCGCGGTCTGCAACTCCGCTTCAAAAAATTTCTGCGCAAATTCCATTATTTCATAAAGACTTGCTCTTTGTTCCTCACGTTGCACATCAGCTTCAGAAACCACCGGCATGGCAAGGCCTGCATCCTGCGCCAGCTGCGCCACTGCTTCGGGAAATGGAACGCCTTCTTTCTCCACGAGGTAAGTAAAAATATCGCCAGAAACCTTGCAGCCAAAACAGTAATACCGCCCTTTGCGATCATCGGCATGAAAGCTTGGAGACTTCTCGCCGTGAAACGGGCAACAAGCCCAGAAATCGCCTTTGCCGGCATTGGTCTTGCGCCGATCCCAAGCCACCTTACGCCCGATCACTGAGGAGATCGAAACACGATTGCGAATGTCATCGAGGAATGAAGGTGGAAAGCGCATGAGAGGGGTTTAATCGGTTTCCAAGACCAAAATCCACACCTATTGAATGTGATAAATTTTTCAGCCAAATTACTCTGAAATTTGGGAGAACTATGGCCATGACTGTTCGCAAATATCACCCTGTGCTCGTTGCCCTGCATTGGCTCGTTGGATTGTTGGTGGCGGTTCAACTGGCGGGGGGATATTTTGTCGTGTCCCGTATTCCCAACACTGATCCAACAAAACTCGACACCCTCAAATTTCATATGCTAGCGGGCATGTTTATTTTCTTGCTCATGGTCATCCGTTTCATAACACGACTTCGCACTACCCATCCGGAACCTACAGCCAGCCAATCACAGGGCATAGGCCGCCTGTTCCGCCCTGTTCATCTGGCATTTTACGGGGTGATTTTGGCGGTGATTGGCAGTGGCTGGTACACAGGACTTCTCATTTCAGATGTCTACGCCACACCGGGTGCACTCTTGCCCGCAGACTTTGCCACACTCCCGTCGCGCATCTCCCATGGTTGGCTGGCGCTGGCATTGTTCTTGTTAATTGTAGTGCACGTTGCGGCTGCCATCAAAGAACGCATAATGGGTGACAAAGCGATTTTCGGCCGCATGTGGTTTGGCAAAAGATCCGCTTAACGCCGCAACACAGCCCGCACCGGAGAAGCATCCAAGTTTTCAAACTTCAGCGGCAAAGCGATGAGATCATAGTCTCCCGGCTCTACATGATCGAGCAACAAGTTTTCCAAAATGATGATGCTATTTTGCCTGCAAGCCATATGCGCTGGCAATAACTTTGATGTCGAAGGATCAACTGAGCTCGTGTCCACGCCTACTAGCTTCACACCATGATCAGCCAGAAGCTGCACAGTCTCTGCTGACAATGCTCTAAAATTATCATTCCAAACATTTGAATCCTGCCCTGTAAAAAGCCGCAACAAAACCCGCGGCGGGCAGTCTTTCAAAAAAGGCGCAATGTCTTGAGGCATACACAAAGGCCCGGTCCCCTGCGCATCTATAACGCGGGCCAGGCCAACAAACACATCTAAATCCAGAGAACCAATTTTCGCACCCTGCTCATCATAATGATAAGGCGCATCGGCATGGGTGCCGCAGTGGACCGACATCGTGATACGCGAAACATTGACAGGCACTTCATCGCCAATCCGCGCTACGAATTCTTCAGTATACGGAGTATCAATTGGAAACACTGCGGAACCGGGACTATAGGAACGCGAAATGTCGATGAGTTTGCTCACGCCTTAAAAACATCCATCTTGATCGGCCCATCGGCGCGGCCCAAAATAAACTGGTCAACATAGGGGTTGCCGCTGCGGTCAATCATTTTTGCAGGCCCCTGCCAAATGATTTCGCCTTTATAAATCATCGCAATATCATCAGCAATTTTCCGCGCCGAAGCCATGTCATGGGTAATCGAAATTGTGGTGGCCCCCAAACGCTTCACACAATCCACAATCAAATTGTTGATCACATCAGCCATGATGGGGTCCAGCCCGGTGGTGGGTTCATCAAAAAATATGATCTCAGGGTCGGCAGCAATGGCACGGGCCAAACCCACGCGCTTTTGCATGCCGCCAGAGAGTTCAGCTGGGTAAAGCTTACCAACGTCTGCAGAAAGCCCGACTAACGCTAACTTTTCCATCGCAATTTCTTTTGCCTGTGCGCGCGGCGTGCGCCTGCCATGAGTTAGGCCGAAAGCCACATTTTCCCAAACGCTGATCGAGTCAAATAACGCGCCACCCTGAAACAACATTCCGAAGCGCGATAAAAACTTATCCCGCGCGTCTCCCCTTAAACCAACAACTTCTTCACCCGCAATTTTGATTGATCCTGAGTCTGGTGTGATGATGCCAAGGATAGATTTCAACATCACCGATTTGCCAGTGCCCGAACCGCCAATCACCACCAGCGATTTGCCCTTTTCAACATTGAGCGAAAGCCCATTCAGCACATGCTTTTCACCAAAACTTTTGCGCACATCTTTAAGTTCAATGTGCATCAATGTTTTCCAAACAACAAAGAGGTGAGCGCAAAATTCGCGGCTAAAATAAGTATGGCAGAAGAAACAACTGCATTGGTCGTGGCGCGACCAACACCTTGCGCACCACCTTTGGAATTGAAGCCGTGATAGCAACCCATCAAAGCGATGATAAACCCAAACACTGCAGCCTTAATCAGCCCAGATGAAATATCATCGAAATGCAATTGATCGACCGTTGTTTTTATGTAACTAAAGCCGTTGAAGCCGAGCGACCGCGTGCCCACCACATAACCGCCCATAATGCCAATCGTATCGCCAATGGCCACCAGCAGCGGCAATGAAACGACAGCAGCAAGTAACCGCGGGCCAACGAGATATTTAAATGGGTTTGTTGAAAGTGTCACCAGCGCATCTGTTTGTTCGGTGACGCGCATGGTGCCAAGTTCAGCGGCAATTGATGCACCAACCCGCCCCGCCACCATGAGGCCCGCAAGCACCGGGCCTAATTCACGCGTGATGCCAATGGCCACAATGCTGGGCACAAGCTGGCCCGCCGTGGCAGGAGAAGAACCTGTGTAAATTTGAAGAGCCAAAGCACCACCGGTGAAAAACGCGGTCATCGCCACAACAGGAAGAGAGGTATATCCAATGCGAAAGAATTGGGCGGCAATCTGGTTAAAATAAAATCGGGGTGTCAGACCCTGCAGCAACGCATCTTTTAAAAACAGCGCCACCCGCCCAACTTCGGCGCAGAACGACAAAACCAACCGGCCTATGGCAGCAAATATATTCAAATAAGCACCTTACGATTCGCCACCAATGTAGCGGCGGTGATAACGATTGCCCAGATGGGTGAGAAGCACCCAAGAAATTGTGCCTGCCGTGGCAGCCGCATCATCCAATGCGATATGGTTTCCAAAAAATTCCGCCCAGTCGCCGCGCTTCACCTCGGCATCCGTCACATCAACGGCTGTCATATCCATCGATACCCGGCCAACGATGGGGCACATCTTGCCATTGATGTAAACTTGCGCAACGCCTTTAGCCAAAGTTGAACTCATGTGACGCGGAATGCCGTCGCGGTAGCCTGCCCCAACCAGTGCAATGCGCGAAGGCCGTTTGGCCGTCCATGTAGAGTTATAACCCACCGCTTCGCCCACAGGCACATCGCGTACCTGCAATACCCGCACTTCAAGAGTTGCCACCGGCTTCATTGGGTTGGGATAGCCCGGCAAAGGATTGCCACCATAAAGAGCAATACCGGGGCGCATGAGATCATACGAATAATCAGCGCCCAAAAATACGCCGGAGGAATTGGCTAAGCTGGCTTTGACATGCGGCAACAATGCTCGCGCTTTTTCAAAGCGGGCACGTTGTTCGAGATTGAAGATATTTTCAGGCTCTTCAGACGACGCGAGATGGCTCATCAGTAAAACAATGTTGAGCGACAAATTATCCGCAAGTAATCTAACAAGCTCAGCGTAAGTTAAACTCACGCGGTTGATGCCGCTGTCGACATGGATAGCGCAGGGTGCACCGGCCGCATCGCGTGCCCATTCTCGAGCTTCTTCACCTGAAACCAGTGCGGGTATCAACCGATGCTTCACATAAAAGCCAGCCTGCCCATCATAAAGTCCGTCAAGCACATAGATCTTTGCGTCAGGCAAAACCGCGCGCAATTCTTCGCCTTCCACTGGACGAGCTACAAAAAAATTCCGGCAACCCGCATTCCACAACGCGCGACTACATGGCCCAATGCCTAAGCCATAGGCATCAGCCTTGATTGCAGCGCCTGTTTCTGCAGCAGGTGCGCGAGCAGCCAAGGTTTTGTAATTTGATTGCAGTGCCTCGAGGTCAATTGTGACTTGAGCAGAGCAAAGTTCAAGGGGGGTGTGAGCGAAGTCTGACAGCATGATGAATTTTGCATAAGCCAAAAATCAAAATGATCAAACCTTAAAAAACACGTCGAGCGAAAGTAAAGCGAAATTGCCAAACGAAAGCAGTTCAACCTAAGAGGCATCTATGGGTGGGTATTTATGATGGTAAAATAGGAAATATTAAAATGGCCACACCGAAAACTAATGTCGATAACGTTTCTAATTTCGCTGCTCCTTTTCATTCCAACGGCAAACTCAATTTTGATTCTCAGGAAGATGTCCTTAAAGTTAGCAGAATTCAAAAAATTTTTGTCAAACTCAATAAAAAGTTGTCAGAGAAACCAAGTCGTTTGCAAGTGGAAAACGAACTGGCCAAATTTATCGCTCCAAAAAACGGAAGCTGTTTTTTGTCCGCCGAGGTTTTTTGCCACCAACATCTCAAAACGCTGCTAACCTTATCCTTGTCGTCACATTATCTGGGATTGCCGCTCGAAAAAAATTTCGAAGATATTGAACATTGCCTGTCAACAATGCTGCAACTGGCTGAGATGGCGAACGATGAAGCGATCAATTAACGCCATTTTTTCAATAAGTCGACTGGCAGAAGTATGGAATTTTTAGGATCAAAATTGGTTGCAATAATTTCTGCCACGTCCTGCCGGATTGTTTGATCATCAATATCAATGACCCCGCAGGTCCGGATGTATTTCCGCCAGTCGCCAATCGTACCCTCATAGTGCATCAAAACTTGATTGCAGATGGGCATTGCATTCGGCGAGTAAGTACTTGCCAAGCCTGAAATACAGTTGGCAAGCTGCAAGTCTTCATAGGTAAAATTCATCATCAGTTTTCGGTGGCTCTGTTTCGGTTCAGAACCCTCTAAAGTTATGAGGTTCATCCATTGCGTAACTTTACCGACTTGAACGCGTGATTTATAATGTCTTTCGATACCGATAATCGGATTTAATCGTACGAACCGCGTAAACTGCAATTCCCCTTCTAAGTGTTTGAATGCAATTAGCGTGCGCGTACATCGGTTTGGATCTAGCAGCCACGGCGCGTAACAATAATACAAGCCTTCCTTAATATGCTGCACGGCGTCTTTGCTTTCAGATTCACTCAGATACTGAGCTAAGTACTGATTATCTTCCAAATCTCTGCCGGGCGGTGGCGGCATTTTCTGAGTGCGATTTTGCGAGTCTTGGATTTGCGAGTCTTGGAAAAGTTGGGGCAAGCCCACTCCGAAATATCCAATGATTTTTCGCATGGTAATTTCATTAGGCAGAACCGAACCGTTGAGATATTTATTAAATTGCTGGCGGTTTATGTCGAGTTCCAAACAGACACGTGAAATCGTTCCGCGCTGTTTAACCAACTCAAACAGATTTTCAGCAAACGCGCGGTAAATCGAGCCGCCATCAACATGCGTCATTTGGTTCATGGCTCTCCCCTTTGGATGCTTCCTTTGCAACACCTTGCTAGGTGCCGCTGGACGAATAAATGGGGTTGTCGTCGATTAAGTTCCCGTAAGTTGCAAAAAAAGGCGAATATTCGCTTACGTATGACTGTTTAGTGGCTCAAACACCATAATCTGGGGCCTACTCAAACCGCTCCGGCGTGTAACCGTCCCGGGCCAAGTTCGAGAAGCGTGTCAGGCGACCTTCGAATTGAAGTTCAACTGTACCTGTGGGGCCATGGCGCTGTTTGCCGATGATCACCTCAGCCTTGCCATGGGCGCGGTCCATTTTTTCTTGCCAGCCTTGAAATTCTGGGGTGCCATCCGCAGGC
>JANOXS010000081.1:0-64260 GCA_031418535.1 Hyphomicrobiales bacterium
ACAGCTTCCGCTTCTGGGCCTTGAAGGGCTAGCAGTGCCATGCCCTCTCCAGCCTTAAACGTTACCCCTTCGGGCAAATGTTTTGAGATGTGCGCATAATCACCGTCTTTGCATCCCGCATTGACCACAACATAAAGCCACTCCTCATAACCCGGATAGGCCGCACGGGTGATCATCAAATCATCAATGATTCCGCCTGTTTCGTTTAACAGTTGCGAATAGCGTTGTTGCTTGGGCTCCAGTCCTGCAATATCGGCTGGCACTAATTTTTCTAGAGCAGCAGCCGAAGTTGCAAAACTTTCGCTCATAATAAAACATTGGCCCATATGCGACACGTCAAACAGGCCCGCGTGTTGCCGCGTCCAATTATGCTCAGCCATTACGCCACTGGGATATTGCACAGGCATCTCATAGCCAGCGAATGGCACAAGTTTAGCGCCGAGGGCTTTGTGGGCTTCATATAAAGGTGTGCGTTGAAGGGTCTCATCACTCATCAATGGTCTCCTGACGATAGGTTGCAAAATCCAACACATGTTGAACTTGCCCCTCTGTCAGGTACCTGAGAGTTTTCACCTTTGGGTCACTCCGACACCCGCAAGCTTTCTCCTTCGGTGAGTGGTTTTGCCACTGCTCTCCAGATTTTGTGTCCACACCAGCGGTCCTTTTGCCTGAGAGTTTCCGGGGCGGTTGCTCCTTCGGCGCTGAACCAAAAGTTCAGTCTCTCCCGCATGGGGTGGTCGAATATAGTCGCAAGGTTAGGCTAAGTGGTCGCAAAGTCAAGTTGCTGTCGCAACTTCTTGACAAGTTTGTGGTGACACTTCATTCCTGCCCCATGTCCAAACCACAGCTCAAAATCCTTTTAACTGCCCCACGCGGTTTTTGCGCGGGCGTTGTGCGCGCCATTGATATTGTCGAACGCGCGCTTGAAATTTATGGCGCACCCGTCTACGTGCGCCACGAAATTGTCCATAATAAATTTGTGGTCGATGACCTGAAAGCCAAGGGCGCAATATTTGTTGATGAGTTGGATGAAATTCCAGCAGGCGATCATCCAGTGATTTTCTCGGCACACGGCGTGCCAAAGTCTGTGCCTGCTGAAGCCCAACGCCGCACCATGTTTCAAATTGATGCCACATGTCCATTGGTGACGAAGGTTCACATGGAAGCTCAGCGTCACCATGACCAAGGCCTAGAGATTATTTTGATCGGCCATAAAAATCATCCTGAAGTAATTGGCACCATGGGCCAACTTCCAGATGGTGCCATCACGTTGATTGAAACCACCGACGATGCTGAACATGTGGCGGTGCGCGATTCAAACAAACTAGCATTCGTAACCCAAACGACGCTTTCAGTTGACGACACGCGCGATGTTATTGCAGTTTTGCAAAAGCGTTTCCCCGCCATCAAAGGCCCCCTCAAAGAAGACATTTGTTATGCAACAACCAACCGCCAAGATGCTGTGAAGTTGATTGCCGAAAAAATTGAGCTGCTCATCGTGGTGGGCGCCCCCAATTCCTCAAATTCAAAACGCCTCGTAGAAGTGGGCGAAAAAAATGGCTGCCCGCGCGGACTTCTCGTGCAACGGGCCACGGATTTGGATTGGGAAACCTTGCAAGATTTAAAAACCATTGGCCTTTCGGCTGGGGCATCAGCACCAGAAATTTTAGTCAATGAAATCATTGATGCCTTCAAACAGCACTATGAAGTGACGGTCGAAAAAGTTGTACTGCGCGAAGAAAATGTGTCGTTCAAATTGCCGCGTGAACTTCGGCAAGCATGAAGAAGAACCCCGTTATCATCCACACGGATGGCGCGTGTTCCGGCAATCCCGGTCCCGGCGGCTGGGGTGTTGTGATGGATTGGAACGGAACGCGGAGAGAACTTTGCGGCGGTGAACAACTGACCACTAACAACCGCATGGAACTGGTGGCCGCCACTGAAGGACTTAAAGCACTGAAGAGATCATGCGTGGTCGAAATGCATGTGGATTCAGTTTATGTGAAAGACGGGATTGGCAAATGGATTCACGGCTGGAAGAAAAACGGCTGGAAAACTGCGGATAAAAAACCGGTCAAAAATGTCGAACTCTGGCAGGCCTTAGATGAAGCCATTCAGCGCCATGAAATATCGTGGCACTGGGTAAAAGGCCATGCTGGCCAGCCCGATAATGAACGCGCTGATGAATTAGCAAGACAAGGCATGGCACCGTTTAAACCGGCACCCATTGCACTTGATCAATCCGCGTAGCGCCAGTCGCCAGCATAATGACACGGTCTAATCCCAACGCCACACCGGAAGCTTCCGGCATGACCGCCAGTGCCGCCAATAAATCCTCGTCAATTGGATAACGCTCACCATATAGCTTCTGTTTAATTGCCATCTCGGCTTCAAAGCGGCGGCGCTGTTCGGCGGCATCGGTGAGCTCGCCAAAACCATTACACAGCTCAACTCCGCAAGCATAAAGTTCAAAGCGCTCCGCCACGCGGGCATCATGGCTGCAAGTGCGGGCGAGGGCCGCTTCAACAGAAGGATATTCAAAAAGCACTGTCATGCGACCATTGCCCAAATTGGGTTCCACTTTTTCAACCAGAATACGGCTGAAAATATCAGACCAACTTTCATCGTCTTGAAACGCCACTGGCGAGGCGGCTGCCAGCGCATCACGATTATTCAGTGTACTGAGTAAATCAACGCCTGCATACTTTAAGAACGCATCTTGCACGCACAACCATTCAGCGTCTAAAAGTGGATCACAGTCTCGGCCCCGCCACGAAAAAATGCCCATTGCCGCAAGCCGTACCAATGCCAAAGTGTCTTCCACAATTATTGTGTAATCTTCTCCAGCACGATACCATTCCAACATGGTAAATTCCGGAGCATGGGTCAGCGTGCGTTCACGGTTACGAAACACATGGCCCAAATTGAAAATGCGCTTCTCGCCAGCCGCCAATAATTTCTTGCAGGAAAATTCTGGCGACGTGTGCAAATAGCGTGGGACCCCTACGCCATCATTGCCAATCAATGTGGTTTGAAAGGCATGCAGATGCGCTTCATTTCCGGGGGAAACCTGCAAGGCCGGGCAATCCACTTCCAAAAAATCTCGTTCTTCAAACCATTTTCGAATGTCTGAAATAATGCGGTTTCGCGCCAGCAAAAACGGACGGCGATCTGCATGACGCGAAGGTGTAAACCAGTGTGAATCAGGATTTGGCAAAGGGGTTGGCTTTCGTGGGTTTCACTGCTAATAGCCGCGCCAACATCAATTCGCAAAATTTAAAAAAGAGAGAATATCCGTGGTCAAAGTTATCGCCAGCGGCGTGCGTAAAGGCAACGTCATCGAACATGAAGACGGCAAACTTTATATCGTGTTGAAAGCCGAATCCATGCATCCGGGCAAAGGCACGCCAACCACCACGATTGACATGCGCCGCATTTCTGATGGTGTGAAAACTGTGGTGCGTTACAAAACCACAGATGCCATGGAGCGTGCCTTCGTTGAAACAATCATGCACACATTTCTGTATCAAGATGGCGACAGCTACATTTTTATGAATCCAGAAAGCTTCGAACAAGTGCCGCTCACAGGCGACATGGTGGGTGACTACGTACCCTACCTGCAAGAAGGCATGGAATGCCAAATTGCCATGTTCAATGACGGTCCAATATCGATTGAAATTCCGCCACGTATTACGCTTGAGATTACAGAAACTGAACCTGCAATTAAAAACCAAACAGCATCATCATCGTTCAAGCCAGCGATGCTCAACAATGGTGTGCGAACATTAGTGCCGCCGCACATTAACGTGGGCACGCGCATTGTGGTTGACACCAATGATGGGTCCTACGTGGAACGCGCTAAAGATTAGAGAGTTTTGACTTTTCATGGAAAAGTCAAAATCGCCCTAGAGCATTCCAGCGCTGCGGCCAAGTGAGCCTAAGAACATGATGGCTCCCATAAACGCGATTGCAACGCCGCCCACCACTCGCAAAAGCGAAACAGCAAACGTAAGTTTTTTGCTGTCTCCATTTGTAAAGAGTAAAGCAAAATCTTTGCCATAGACCGTGATTGTTGCAATCACGGCCACGGTTAGAAATACGCCAAAACCCATTGCCAAAGTGGCAGCAATTCCGGCCCAATAAAGCCCGAGAGCTTTGGCCGACAATAACATTAAAATCGCACCCGTGCAGGGTCGAAGCCCAACAGCAAATGACAGGGACAAAGCCTTTGTTAAACTCCAATCATCACCGCGAACCGCTTGTGGTGTTGGCGCGTGCGCATGGCCACAATTTTCATTGTGCACATGGCCTGTATCAAAATGCGGATTCACAATTTCGTATTTAAAATCATGTGTTGGTTTGGGCCGGCGCAACCAGCCACGAGACGCTAGCCAAATCATATAAAAACCGAGCAGCGAAATCATGGCATAGCTGGCGGATTCCAAATAAGCCGTCACATCGCGTACAACTGCGCCCACACTCGCAACCAGCAAAAACAAAACACTTACAATTATGATTGCCGTTAACGCCTGAAACAACGAGCTCATAAACGCGACCAGCAACCCTCGCTTTAAATCATTTTCAGTTGCCAAAAGCCAAGATGAAATAACCACCTTGCCATGTCCGGGGCCTGCCGCATGGAACACACCGTAGCCAAACCCCAGCAGCAGCAAGCTCCACGCCGCAGCAAAAGACGATGTCCCTCGCAACAGCCGCAAGCTTGCATTCATGGAACCATAAAAACTTTGTTGTTTATCCCGCGCCCAAAGCACCGGGTCTTCCCAAAACGATGTCATGATAATGTTGCCCGTAGCATCACGCGGCGGCACCAAGAGTTGACGTTTGCTGATCACCACTTTTGGGGCCGTGATTGTGGGAGTCTGGGCGTTGGATACGGTTGGTTGGCCCGCAACGAGCAGCACTATAAGCATCACAAGAGTGCGAATTATTGAGCGCATGAAACCACTAAGGCTTGGGCAAACAGCGATCCAAAATCTTCACCATTTTCAGGCTTCCATTCTTTGTCTTTGCTGGAAAGCATGGCCAATGTTGCATTTAACTCGGCATCAGTTGGAACGGGTTTCAAATCTAGTTTACAGTTTGCCGGAAGTTGGCCTTCACTGTCGGCTGGCAATTCTTTGGCATAGTCAAATGCAATATAAAATTCAGGGTCGTAAACTTTCACTTTAAACTCTCCACTGCGCGGATCGAATGGCTGCTTTAATGGCACAGTGAAATGCAATTGCAATTTATTGCCGTTATATGTTTGGCCAGCATTGATAGGGGCAGTTGATTCCAGAATTTTGTCATTGCCCCTCATCACATTGAAATAACCATAGTCTTTGAGTGAATCCATATTTTCGGCGGTCAGCGGCTTCAATTCTTCTTGGCTGTATTCGCCATTGCCATCGGTATCCATACCGATGAGAGCTTCTTGTGCGTAAGCATCATCAAAACTCCATTCAACATTTATGCCTTCAATTAGTCCTGCGCTATTAAGTTTTACATCTGTCCGCATTTCCACCCACACATGCGGATGTGCGATAGCCATGCTTGGTAACAGCGCTATTAAACATGGCAGTAATTTCAGACTGTGGCGCATCACAAACCCTTCGCGAATCTTAGGGTTGGATAATGCGCCTATGTGGCAAAAGAGTGAAGTCTCAGTTCCCTAAACAATCGGTTAGGTTTTTGCTGATGGTGCGCAGCAGTTCCCCATATGCCAGTGGGCCTGGGCTGAGTGTGGCACCAATCGGATCAAGCACACCAAGCTTTGCAGAATTGCCTTCCGTGACTGTCAGCACCGCAGCATCGGAAAATTGTGGCTCTTTAAAAACACAAACAGCCTTGCTGCTTTTAATTTTGTTGCGAATATCTTCCAACCGTTGCGCTGAAGGTGGTGTTGCTGAGTAGTCGGAAATGCTTCCGACAGCTTGCAGATCAAACGCTTTTTCAAAATATTGATAAGCATCGTGGAACACGATGAAGGGCTTAGCTTTGAGAGGAGCGAGGGTTAAGCTTAATTCCTTCTCCAGCTGATCAATTGCCGCAATTTGCTGTGTGGCATTGGCATCATATTGAGTTGCATGAACAGGATCAGCAGCATCAAGCGCTGCCGCAATAGCTTTGGTCATGGCTTTGGCATTTTCCGGGTCCAGCCAAATATGCGGGTCGGAATTATTTCCAGCGGCGGGCTCGTCCGAATCCACCTCCCAATTTCCACCTTTGCGAATGCGGTGGGTGATGATGTCGGGCGCCAGGTCCAGCTTCATAAATTCTTTGCCATTCACTGTTTCAGTACCACTGATTTCGCCCAACTTCACTTCCAAATTATCACCGATAATAAAAACCACATCAGCATGGGCCAGATCAGAAATTTGTTGAGGCGAATAGCTGCCTTGATGTTCAGAGTTCACACCTTTTAGCAGAAGTTCCGGCGTGCCCACACCAGTCATCACCCCTGCAACCAAGCTGTGAACGGGCACAATAGACGTGACAACTTTGGGTGCGGCTGAAGCAGAAAGACTTATTATCGTTAGAAAAGTAGTGGAAACTAAAAATCTAATCATCGCAGGCTCCAATTGATGTAATGTTATAATATAACATAACTGTCAAAAGGCAACACCAATTTTCAACCGTGCCCCGCTTCCGGCGACAACATCCGGTAATCGACGCCAAGCTTGCGCAATGTTTTTTCGTAGAGTTGGTCAGGCGGACACCCAAAAACCAATTCAGGATCAGCATCACAATTTAACCAACCATTGCGAGCGATTTCACTTTCAAGCTGTCCGCCGATCCACCCTGCATAACCCAACGCAATAAGGTGACGAGTTGGCCCTTTGCCCACAGCAATTTCGCGCAACACCTCAACATTTGCAGTCAGTCCGAAATCTTTCGAGATAGCCAACGATTCGTTTGGCGAAAAATAGTCGACACTGTGCAACACAAAACCCTGATATCGTTTAACCGGGCCCCCTTTGAATACCGTCCTCAGTAAAATATCGTCGTTTATTGTTTTACCCTTGCTTCTCACATCCAGTTTTTCAACCAGATCCGCAAAAATCATATCGGTCAAAGGTTTGTTGATCACTAAACCCATGGCACCATCAACGTTGTGTTCGCACAAAAACACCACAGAGCGATTGAAGTCATCGCCTTGAATCGTCGGCATGGCCATCAGCAACTGGCCCTTCAGGGAATTAAATTTCGCCATGGTTTTAAATTAGGTCTCAATTTCTGTTAACGTGAAGGTGACTGGCAGTTGTTGGTGACCTCATCTAGGAACGAGCAATGGATCGTAGATTTTTTTTAACACTTGTCTCAAGTGCTGCTTTTAGCAGCAAAGCATTCGCAGCCCAAGCTTGGAGTGCAAAATTCGTCGTGGGCGGCTTTGATGGCACGGCTTATCAAGCGGGTTTGCATATTAAACTTGATGCAGGCTGGAAAACCTATTGGCGAAACCCCGGTGAAGCAGGGATTCCACCGAATATTGCAGCCACAGCTGAAAACCTCGAAACACTTAAAATAGACTACCCGCTGCCACAGCGAATTATCGACGGAAGTGGTGAAGCCATTGGCTTTCACAATGAAGTTCTGTTTCCGCTTTATCTTAAACCAAAAGATGCGGCAAAACCAATTGACGCAAAAATGTCGGCATTTTTTGGCGTCTGCCAGCAAATTTGCTCGCCGGCAAAATTAGACAGTGAAATTAAATTCACGCCATCAAGCCAAGCCGCTGATTTATCGTTGATCCAAAAGTGGCAAGCAGAAGTGCCGAAGGCGGGAATAATTTCTAACAGTCTGAAAGTGGAAGATGGCCATTTGGTTTTGACATTGACTGATACATTTGAAGATCTTTTTGTAGAAGGCTCAGACCTCTATTATTTTGGTAAGCCAGATTTCAGCCTTGAAGCTGGCAAAGCGTGGATCAAAGTGGCGGGCCTCAAATCGGCCACCGATCTGAAGGGCGTGGATTTGCGTATTACGTCGGCAAAAGGCGGGGTGGGACTTGAACAACATATGATGGTCGCCTAAATCCGCTGCGCAAAGCAAAGGACAAATAGATGACCATAAAAATCGGTGAAAAACTTCCGAGTGTTGAATTCAATGTGATGACTTCTGACGGCCAACAAAAACTTTCAACCGATGTGGTGTTTGCAGGTCGCAAAGTTGTTTTATTCGGAGTGCCCGGAGCCTTTACACCGACTTGCTCTATGAACCATTTGCCGGGATTTCTAACCCATTTTGATGTCCTCAAAGCCAAAGGCGTTGATACCATTGCCTGCACGTCTGTAAATGATGTGCATGTGATGCACGCTTGGGGTCAGCATTCTGGTGCTGAAGGTAAAATTATGATGCTGGCCGATGGCAATGGCACATTTGCCAAAATGTGCGGCCTTGAAAAAGATTTGAACGTGGCAGGCATGGGCGTGCGGTCCAGCCGCTATTCCATGATCGTTGACGACGGCATCGTCACTGCACTCAACGTCGAAGATAAATCAGGCGTGAATGTCTCAGGCGCAGAAACAATTTTGGCGCAACTTTAATACTATTCTGCAGGCAAGCGTTTCGCAATTATCGCGCGGAACGGACTGGCGGGATAGGTGCCCAGAATTTTCATATGTGATGTAAAAAATGCTAGTTCTTCTAGGGCCAGTTTGACCGAACGATCATTGGGGTGGCCTTCAATATCAGCATAAAACTGCGTGGCATTGAACTGACCTTCAATTTGGTAAGACTCAAGTTTGGTCATGTTCACACCATTGGTGGCAAAGCCGCCCATGGCCTTATAAAGTGCAGCTGGCACATTTCGCACCCGGAACACAAAGCTAGTCATCACCGGGCCAGATTTTGCAGCGGCGTTCTTTTTAGTTTTAGAAAGAATAATAAACCGGGTGGTGTTGTGGTCTTCATCCTCAATATCTTTGAGTAAAATATCAAGACCATAAATTTTTGCAGCCAAAGCAGAGGATATTGCCGCGCGGGTTTTATCAGGATGTTCGGAAAGCTCGCGCGCAGCGCCCGCTGTATCAACGGCAACGACAGCAGACCACTTATGTTTGCGCAAAACTTTGCGGCATTGCCCCAGCGCATGAACATGACTGTGAACGGATTTCAAATCGCCAAGCTTTGTGCCGCGCCCCACCACAAGCTGGTGGTGGATCGGCAAGAAGTGTTCGCCAATAATATTTAAGTTTGCTGCTGGCAAAAGATGATGAATATCAGCCACCCGCCCTGCGACAGAATTATCAATCGGGATCATGGCGAGTTTTGCTGTCCCCTCTGACACAGCCTGAAACGCATCTTCAAACGTGCGGCAAGGCAGGGGTTCATAGGCGGGGCACGCTTCCAAGCAGGCAATGTGCGAATTGGCGCCAAGTTCGCCCTGAAAAGAAATTTTATGTTTGGTCATTTGGAAACCTTTAGTAAGCGCCGCGCATTTTCTAAGTCTGCTGGCGTATCCACGCCCAACGGCACGGTGTCAACTTTAACAACAGCAATCTTCATGCCATTGTCCAAAGCCCGCATCTGCTCCAGTGAGCGATCTTTTTCGCGGGCACTCACAGGTAAACTCACAAAAAGCTCTAAAGATGAGCGGCGGTAAGCATAAACCCCAATGTGATGCCAGTAAGGGGCAGTCATATCGGCCTCCACGTGACGCACAAAATCCCGCGCATAAGCAACTTCGCGGTCGCCTTCCAGCGGAGCTATGGCTTTTACAATATTAGGATTACGCACATCGGCTTCATCAGTAATGGGAGCTGCAATTGTTGCGATATCAACATCAGCGTTGGTTAATCCGGCAAGGCAACGCCGCATGGCCAAAGGATCAATGGTCGGAAGATCACCTTGTAAATTCACCACATAGTCAAAGCGCTGTTGCGGATCACGAAGCTTCAATGCAGCAGCAATGCGGTCTGAACCGGAAGCAAGCCTGGGCTCAGTCATCATCGCATCACCCCCCGCATCGCGCACAGCCTCGGCAATTGCGTTCTCTGCAGCAGCCACAAGCACATGACCGATATTGGCGGCAACGGCGCGTTTCCACACCTCAACAATCATCGGAACACCATGAATATCGGCCAAGGGCTTTCCCGGAAGCCTGCTCGACGCCATGCGAGCTGGAATAATCACGATAGTATTATGCTGTTCAATCATAAGTTTATCCGGGGGCGCGGCAAATTGCGCGTGTCCTCTTATAGGTGTTGCGGGCCATTAACGAAACGATTAGTTTCCGACCAATTATATTTACGCAAAGAGGCGTCACAACTGTCATGGCTAATTTAGAATTCAACAAAATCGCTGGTGCAGTTTTGGGTACAGCACTCCTTGTCTTGGGCCTCAAAAACTTTGGCGCAGAATTGTTCCATAGCGAAGCTCCTGAAAAGCCCGGCATGATCATTGAAGTGGCTGAGGCAGCGCCTGCTTCTGGAGCTGGAGATGTTCCAGCAGCAGCTGTTCCAATCGGTGTATTACTTGCGAAGGCTGACGCCACCAAAGGCGCAGGCATAGCCAAGGCCTGTGCGGCTTGCCACAGTGTTGATAAAGGCGGCGCAAATAAAGTAGGACCAGCATTATGGGATGTGGTTGAGCGTCCTATTGGCAGTGTTGCCGGGTTTGCCTATTCTGAAGGCGTGAAAGGCATGGCTGGCAAGAACTGGACTTATGATGATTTGAATGCATGGTTGAAAGCGCCCAAAGAATATATCAAGGGCACTAAGATGAGCTATGCTGGCGTGAAGAAAGATGCGGACCGCGCTGATTTGATTGCATACCTTGCCAGCTTGTCGGACGCGCCAAAACCATTCCCTGCGCCCTGATTTGAGCAAGATTTGAGACTGAGATCAAACACCGGGTGCTGGAAGCTTCCGGTGTTTTCTTTTGGCACCGCACCTGAGATAACTAATCCCATGCGAATCAGAGTGAGCAGATCATGACCAACCGCCGCACGCTCCTAAAAATAATGGGGACAAGTCTACTTGTTCGCTTTGCGCCCGCTTTCGCTGAGGATTTGGTTTTCAGCCATGCCGCAAATCTTTATGGCGAATATAAATATCCTGCTGACTTCAAACATTTTGACTATGTAAATCCGAACGCCCCCAAGGGCGGCAAGTTGCGCCAATGGGCCTTTGGCTCCTTTGATTCACTCAATCCTTTTACCATTAAAGGTGATCCCACCACAGTCAGCGTGGTCGAAACACTTTTAACGCGGTCACTCGACGAAGCGTTCTCCGAATATGGCTTGATTGCTGAAGGTGTTTCGCATCCTCCTGATTTTTCCTCCGCCACGTTTCGCCTGCGCAAAGAGGCGCGCTTCCATGATGGCAAACAGATAACACCTGAAGACGTGATCTGGAGCTTTGATGCTCTCAAAGCCAATGTGCCCACACGGGCGGCTTATTACAAAGATGTGGTCAAGGCCGAGCAGACAGGCGAGCGCGATGTCACCTTTGTGTTCAGCAGCAAAGACAACCGTGAACTCCCCAGCATACTTGGTCAAATTTCAGTGCTGCCGAAACATTGGTGGATGGCCAAAGATGCAAACGGCAAACAGCGCGATGTGGCAGCCTCCACACTGGAAATTCCATTAGGCTCCGGCCCTTATCAATTTGGAAAAGTTGTTGCGGGCTCATCGCTCACATTGGTGCGTTCGCCCGATTATTGGGGTAAGGATTTGCCCGTGAATGTGGGCACTAATAATTTTGATGAGATCAGCATCATTTATTTCCAAAGCCCCTTAGTTGCATTCGAAGGTTTCAAGGGCGATCAATTTGATTACTATCAAGAATCGCTCTCAAAAAATTGGGCCACTGGTTATGATTTTCCAGCGGTCAAATCCGGCAAGATAATCAAAGAAGAAATCCCGCTGAAAAAAGTGAATGGAATGCAAGGCTGGGTGCTCAATCAACGCCGCGCCGTATTCCAAGATATTCGCGTGCGCAAGGCGTTTAATCTGGCCTTTGATTTTGAATGGTCCAACACCAATTTATTCTATGGCCAATACACCCGCGCGCGCAGTTATTTTAACAACTCTGAACTCGAAGCCAAAGGATTGCCTTCGCCTGAAGAACTGGTGTTGCTTGAACCCTTGCGCGATAAACTTCCACCGGAAGTTTTCACATCAGAATACACAAATCCAACCAATCCCGACTCCACCACGCGGCGCAAAAATTTGCGTGAAGCTTCAAAGCTTTTGGCCGAGGCTGGTTGGACCATCGTGCCGGAAGGCGGCAAAAATATATTGAAAAATCCAAAAGGTGAAATTCTCACAGTTGAAATCACATTGGATTCGCCCGCCTTTGAACGTGTCGCTTTGCCCTATAAGCAACAGCTCGAACTGCTGGGCATTGGTGTGCTTGTAAGAACAATTGATGCAGAGCAATTTGTCAAAATCAAAGAGACTTTCAACTACGATATTATCGTAAATAATTTTGGTCAAAGCCTATCGCCCGGAAATGAACAGCGCTTTTTTTGGGGTTCGACTGAGGCCGACAAAAATGGCACGCAAAATTACGCAGGCATAAAAGATCCAGCGATTGATGCGCTCATCGACAAGGTAATTTTTGCCAAAGATCGCAAAGGCCTGGTCACTGCCACGCAAGCTTTGGACCGTGCTTTGATCTGGGGCTATTATGTGGTTCCGCAATGGTTCAGAGCGGCCGAACGCATCGCCCACTGGGATCGTTTTGGCCGACCTGAAAAAACTCCTGACTATGATTTGGGCTTTCCATCAATCTGGTGGTGGGATGAGGCCAAAGCCAAAAAAGTTGCCGCCGGTTAATGGGAGCCTACATCCTAAAGCGTCTGCTATTGATGATACCCACATTGCTGGGGGTAATGTTGCTTACGTTTGCGGTCATTCAATTTGTGCCGGGTGGCCCCATTGAACGCATCATATCGCAAATGGAGAATAATACCGATGATGCTTTAAGTGGTGGCAGCGGTGAAACCATAGGCGACAAAGCATCCGAAACCACCACTTATCGCGGTGCCAAAGGCCTCGATCCTGAATTCATCAAGAAACTTGAAAAGCAATTTGGCTTCGACAAGCCGCCGGGCGAACGCTTTTTGCTGATGATCAGCAACTATGCCCGCTTTGATTTTGGCGACAGTTATTTCCGCTCTAAATCAGTACTGTCACTCATCGCAGAAAAATTACCAGTGTCGATCTCGCTCGGACTTTGGATTATGATCATAACCTATGCAGTTTCGATCCCACTTGGCATTCGCAAAGCCATCAGAGATGGATCAAAGTTTGATATCTGGACGTCAGCGATCATCAGCATCGGCTATGCTATTCCATCTTTTATTTTGGCAATATTTCTTATCATCGTTTTTGCGGGTGGCAGTTATTATAACTGGTTTCCATTGCGCCTGCTCACCTCAGATAATTTTTCAGATTTAAGCGTGTGGGGTAAAATCAAAGACTATGCTTGGCATCTGGCTTTGCCGTTGACAGCCTTGGGCATTGGCAGCTTCGCCACTATGACACTGCTCACCAAGAATTCATTTCTTGATGAAATTAAAAAGCAATATGTGACAACAGCAAGAGCAAAGGGCCTCACTGAAAACAGGGTGCTCTATGGTCATGTTTTTCGCAACGCTATGATGTTGGTGATTTCCGGTTTTCCGGGTGCCTTTTTGCACGCATTCTTTACAGGTTCGCTGTTGATTGAGCAGGTCTTCTCGCTCGATGGCTTAGGTCTACTCACGTTCAAATCTGTGGTTGACCGTGACTATGCTGTTGTCTTCGCCAGCCTCTACATTTTCACGTTGATCGGTCTGTTGGTGGCTCTGGTCAGTGACCTGATGTATACATGGATTGATCCGCGCATTGATTTTGAGGCGCGTGATTTGTGATGTTCAAATTGAATGCTCTCAATCGGCGCAGGTGGAACCTGTTCAAAGCCAATCGCCGAGGTTTCTGGTCATTCTGGATTTTCTTCGGATTATTTTTGCTGTCACTTTTTGCACCCCTCATTTGCAATGATCGACCAATGTTGGTGAGCTATAAGGGGGAGTTGCTGTTCCCGACTTTTGTCGAATACCCAGAATCCAAGTTCGGTGGCTTCCTTGCAAAAACCAATTACCGCGACCCGGTGAATATTGATGAGATTACAGCGAATGGTTGGATGCTGTGGCCGCCCATTCGCTATTCATTCAATACCGTCAACACCGAAGTGCCGCGTCCTGTGCCATCTCCCCCTGCCTCCACACTGAGTGCAGACGAGGCTTGCGGCAAATATCCAATGGGGTTGAAAGACCCGCAGTGTGTAGCCGGTAATATGAACTGGATCGGCACCGATGATCAGGGCCGCGATGTGATTGCACGGCTGCTTTATGGCTACCGCGTGTCGGTGGCGTTCGGACTTATTCTTGCACTCTTTTCGTCGGTGATTGGCATCGCTGCGGGTGCTGTTCAGGGCTATTATGGCGGCTGGACCGATCTGTTGTTTCAACGATTCATCGATATTTGGTCATCAATGCCAACACTTTATTTGCTGATCATTATTGCAGCTTTCGTAACACCAAGTTTTTGGTTGTTACTTTCAATCTTGGTTTTATTTTCGTGGACGGGACTTGTGCGCCTTATCCGCGCCGAATTCCTCCGTGCACGGAATTTTGAATATGTCAGAGCAGCGCGTGCACTGGGGCTGTCCAACGCAAAAATCATGTTCAAACATTTGCTGCCCAATGCCATGATTTCAGCTGTCACATTCATGCCCTTCATCATCGCAGGGTCAGTCACAACATTGACGGCGCTCGATTACTTGGGCTTTGGCTTGCCGCCGGGTTCTGCTTCGTTGGGTGAGTTAGTCAAGCAAGGCAAAGACAACATTCAAGCGCCGTGGCTTGGCTTCACGATCTTTATTTTGTCGTCAACCATGCTCACACTGTTGGTTTTTATCGGCGAAGCCGTGCGTGATGCACTGGATCCGCGAAAGACTTTCACATGAGTGAAATTCTTCTCGACGTCAAAGATTTATCAGTGGCCTTCGGCAAGAACGTTGCGGTCGATCATGTGTCATTCTCCCTTAAAAAGGGCGAGACTTTGGCATTAGTCGGTGAATCAGGTTCAGGAAAATCGGTGTCAGCACTTTCGATTTTGAAACTGCTGGCTTATCCCGCTGCGTCGCATCCATCAGGTGAAATACTCTTTAATGGTGAAAATCTGTTAGATGCCGACGAGGCTGATTTGCGCCGTGTGCGTGGCCGCAACATCACTATGATTTTTCAGGAGCCGATGACTTCGCTTAATCCGCTGCACAGTGTGGAGCGTCAGATTGGTGAAATTTTAGAGTTGCACCAAGGCATCAAAGGTCAAGCGGCGCGCATAAAGATTGTTGAGTTGCTGGAAAAGGTTGGTATCAGAGAAGCCGCATCGCGCTTACAAGATTATCCGCACCAGCTCTCAGGTGGCCAACGCCAGCGCGTGATGATTGCGATGGCGCTGGCCAATAAGCCAGATTTGTTAATTGCCGACGAGCCGACCACCGCCCTTGATGTGACAGTGCAGGCGCAAATTTTAAAATTACTCAAAGATTTACAAACTGAATTTGGCATGGCGCTTTTGCTGATCACCCATGATTTAGGCATTGTGCGCCACATGGCCGATCAAGTCTGCGTTATGCAAAAAGGCAAAGTGGTGGAGCGTGGCGATGCTAAATCTGTGTTTGCCAATCCGCAACATGCCTATACAAAAATGTTGTTGGCAGCCGAGCCCAAAGGCAATCCGCCGCCAGTTGATGTGACTGCCGAGATAATTTTAGAAACTAAAAATCTCAAAGTATGGTTTCCAGTAAAGCGTGGATTTTTCCGTAAAACTGTTGGTTATATCAAAGCAGTTGACGGCCTCGATCTCACAGTGCGGGCCGGCCAAACGTTAGGCATTGTAGGTGAGTCTGGTTCAGGCAAAACCACCACGGGCTTGGCCATTTTGCGGCTCATCGCATCTCAAGGTGAAATTGCTTATCGCGGCCAGCGCATAGATGGCTTCATGTCAAAAGATATGCGGCCCCTTCGAAAAGATATGCAAGTTGTGTTTCAAGATCCCTTCGGCTCGCTTTCTCCCCGCCTTTCAATTTTACAAATTGTTGAAGAAGGTTTGGAAATACAAAATCCAAATATGAGTGCGGGTGAACGCCGCGCCCGCGTGGCCACGGCTCTTGAAGAAGTGGGATTAGACTCAACCACCATGGATCGCTATCCACATGAATTTTCCGGTGGTCAGCGCCAACGTATTGCCATCGCACGGGCTTTGGCCTTGGAACCAAAATTCATCATGTTGGACGAACCGACATCAGCCCTTGATATGTCGGTCCAGGCCCAAGTGGTTGATCTGTTGCGCGGCTTGCAAGTGAAACACAATCTTGCATACTTGTTTATCAGCCATGATTTAAAAGTGGTGAGAGCTTTGGCCAATGAGGTTGTTGTCATGCGCAACGGACTGGTTGAAGAGCGCGGTCACACCGCCGAAATTTTTAAAAATCCGCAAACGCCGTATACCAAAGCGCTCATCGCAGCGTCACTCAATCTCAAAGCAACAGAAGGCATTGTAAAGCAATGAGCGCTTTCGCATTTATTCTGCCCACGTGGCCCACGGATGTGTGGACCGCAGCCATGCGCAAAGCAGCTCCCGATTTAGATGTTCGCGTTTGGCCAGATCACTTGGGCATTATGGCCGATATAAAATACGCAGCAGCGTGGTTGCCACCTGCAAATGTGTTGAAGAGTTTTCCAAATTTAAAGCTCATTTGCTCTTTGGGGGCAGGGGTGGATGCAATTTTGGGCGACCCAACTTTGCCACAGCATATCCCTATCGTGCGCGTGAA
Organism: Hyphomicrobiales bacterium; assembly: GCA_031418535.1. Taxonomy (GTDB): domain Bacteria; phylum Pseudomonadota; class Alphaproteobacteria; order Rhizobiales; family Aestuariivirgaceae; genus Aestuariivirga. The sequence goes on from JANOXS010000081.1 coordinate 16,833, forward strand.
CGATCCTGATCTCACCACCCGCATGAGTGAATATATCGTCATGCATGTGTTGATGCATCACCGCCAGCAGCGCCGCGTTGATTCCAACCAAAGCCAAAAGAAGTGGGATGGCTTTCCAACCCATGCAGCAAGTGCCCTAACAGTTGGCATCATGGGCATGGGGGTGATGGGCACAGATGCGGCTGTAAAGCTGGCGATGCTCGGGTTCAAAGTGATCGGCTGGAGCCGGACTAAAAAATCCATTGCTAGTGTAGTGTGCTACGCCGCTGACGAGCGGGATGAATTTTTGGGGCAGACCGACATTCTGGTCTCGCTTCTCCCTGCTACTGCCGAAACCGATGGCATCATCAACCGCAGTCTTGTTCAAAAGCTGTCGCGCCGCGGGCCATTCAATGCTCCAATTCTCATCAATGCGGGCCGGGGTCGTCAGCAAGTTGAAGACGATATATTACACTGCTTGGATTCAGGCGAACTTTATGGCGCCACCTTAGATGTTTTCCAAAAAGAACCGCTACCAATAACCAGTTCATTGTGGACCCACCCTAAAGTAACAGTAACGCCGCACATGGCAGCGGATTCCGACCCTGAAACTATCTGTAATTATGTCTATCAACAAATCCAAAAATTCGAACGGGGACAAAAGTTGGACAATTTAGTGGATCGCAGTCGCGGCTATTAAGGTTGGCACGGGCCTAATTATTAGCTTTTGCAACCTCAAGTGTTCAGCTACAAGGCCTGCCAGCGCTAAACTGGCAGGGAAGCCAGCGCGTCTTTTTGAGGGGGATAATCCTTATGTGGACTGAATTTAAAAACTTTGCGTTTAAAGGCAATGCTTTCGATCTCGCCATCGGTGTGATCATGGGCGGTGCATTCGGCAAAATCGTTGACTCAATGGTAGGCGATTTGATTATGCCAATCGTTGGCGCACTCACTGGCGGTGTGGACTTCTCTAACAAGTTCGCTCAGCTCGCAGGCGCACCTGCAGCAACTTTGGCCGCTGCCAAAGAAGCAGGCGCAACGTTTGCCTACGGTAACTTCATCACCATCGTCATCAATTTCTTGATCCTTGCATTCATTCTTCTCCAATTGGTGAAGTTCTCGAACCGCTTGAAGAAGGCAGAACCACCAGCACCACCAGCTGCTGCTTCTACATCAGAAGTATTACTGAAAGAAATCCGCGATGCTTTGGCTGCCCCTAAAGCAGCTGTTGCTGCCGCCAAGAAGAAGTAATTTTTTCGCATATCACCATGAAACCCGGGCGCTGGTCGTCCGGGTTTTTTATTGCCATAAGAACCCATGAACCAAATTCTCAAAGCACTTACGCCGCAAACCCAGGCAGAGCCCGAAAGCGGCATTGTGACCGCCGCTATGCATGGCTTCACCAAGCCTGGCATAATTCCTTTTTGGTCTGGCCAAGGAAATTTGCCCACACCAGAGGCATTTTCCCGACCTGCCACCGAAAGCCTTCTCAAGGGCGAGACTTTTTACACTTACCAAGGTGGCATACCTGAATTGCGTGATGCTTTGGCACGGTATCACACACGGCACTATGGCCGGGCGTTTGAGGCCGCAAATTTTCTCGTGACGGGTGGCGGAATGCAAGCCATTCAGACCGCCATTCAGATGATTGCAGGCGAGGGCGATGAAATCATCATTCCAACCCCTGCCTGGCCCAACTATGCAGGCCCCTTGCGCATTCAAGGCTCAAAACCTGTCGAAGTTCCTATGAGTTTGGCCAACGGCAAATGGGCCTTGGATTTAGATCGGCTTTCTGATGCCATAACCCCGCGCACCAAAGCCATTTGCCTCAATTCACCATCCAATCCACTGGGCTGGACGGCAAGCCTTGCTGACCTCACGGCCATTCGCGACATGTGCCGCAAAGCAGGCATTTGGATTGTGGGCGATGAGGTTTATTCGCGATTTTACTATGAGGGTGCGCGCGCTCCCTCATTCCTAGATGTTTGCGACACCGAAGAGCAGCTTTTGCTGTGCAACACCTTTTCGAAGAACTGGGCCATGACCGGCTGGCGTGTGGGCTGGCTGCAAGCGCCCAAAGTTCTAGGCGCAACCATTGAGCGTGTAATTCAATACAACACCAGCGGCACCGCTGTGTTCTTGCAGCGCGGCTGTGTTAAGGCTTTGGACGATGGCGATGATTTTATTGTTGAGCAGGTCACCAAAGCCAAACGAAACCGCGACATGGTCGTTGCGGCTTTGCGAGAATGTCCACAAGTGAAGCTCTCGATTCCTGATGGGGCATTTTATATGTTCTTTGGACTTGAGGGCATGAGCAATTCCATGGCAACCACCTTGCGCATTATTGACGAGGCCAATGTGGGCTTTGCCCCCGGCGGCACCTTTGGTGCGGGTGGTGAAGGTTTTTTGCGCATGTGCTTCTTGAAAGAGGAAAGCCAATTGGCTGAAGGACTATTGCGTTTTACCAACTGGTTAAAAAACAATCAGCCTATTTGAGCTGCTGCCTTTTTGGATTTTGCAATGCACAAATATCGAGCGAATGTTAAGTGTTAACGTATTTAAGTGTTTTGTTAACGTTTAGCATAATGTTTAAGAATCAATAGTTTAGGCTATTTTATTGAAGCTTTGTTCAATTTGGCACGCTCCATGCAAGGCTAGTTGCGTAGCACAATACTGATTTGGATCCTCCCATTTCCACAATCTCAACTGGTGCAACTTAGGCGACGCATTAAAAGCGACGATCTAACAAGGGGATGAGCCGGCCCGCTGCAATTTTGCCGCAAGGTCCATGCTCATCCCTTCTTTTTTTGCAATACTAATGATGGGGATGTCGCAAGCTACAATTTTGAACGCAGTTCAAAATAAATATGAACTTTGTTCAAAATTAGCTATATTGGAAAAATGAGAGATAAAACATCAGAAAAACGCCACAGCTTAAGACAGAAGATCATCGACCTTGCACAGGTTCAGATTGCCAATTTTGGATTGTCGTCGCTGCGCGCCCGTGATTTGTCCAAAGAAGCAGGGTGTGCTTTGGGCAGCCTCTACAACATGTTTGAGGATATTGACGCGCTCGTCCTCGAAGTGAACGCTCGCACGTTGATTGCAATTGATGAAAAGATGGATGTGGCAGTTGCCAACATTCCGCAAGCCTCAAAACAGCTGAAGGCCTTGGCTCATGCGTACCTGTCATTTGCACGCGCAAACCCGCTGTCATGGCGAGCCTTGTTTGAACATCACCTGCCAGACGAAATTGAACTGCCGGAATGGTATAGCGAAAGTCTTAATCACCTCATGGCCCGCATCACCCAGCCTTTGGCCGTGCTGCGGGTCGATTATTCAGCTGAAGTTTTGGCCAAGCGGGCTCGAACCTTGTTTGCGGCAGTCCATGGTGTCGTGTCGATCAGTTTGGATAATCGCTTTGTTGGTCTGGCCTCTGAAGCGTTGGATAGTGAACTCGACCGCTTTGTTGATGTGCTTCTGATCGGGTCACAGCATCAGTGAACCAGCGGAATAATGCCATCAATGATGAACTGCACTGCCAAAGCGGCCAGAATTATTCCAAGCAGCCTTGAAATCACTGCACGCCCGGTAATACCCATAATTTTTGCAATGCGTTCGGCTGCCAAAAAACTTAAATAACACGCAAACATCACGAGTGCGGCCACAGCATAGAGTGCCGAGAGTTTTGTGAAATCGCCATCAGCCCGCCCTGCCAGCAAGATCATTGCAGATATGGCACCGGGTCCAGCGAGCAGCGGAATGGCCAATGGGAACGCAGCAATATTTTTGACATGATCAATGGTGATGGCTTTGGTGGCTAGTTCTTGTTGGCGCTGGCTGCGGCGGTCAAACACCATTTCCGCGGCTGAAGATAAGAGCAATAACCCGCCCGCGATGCGGAAGGCTGATAGTGAGATGCCCAGCAAAGAGAGAAGTTTCGCACCGCCAAGTCCTGCGCCCAACAAAATGAAAAATGCAATGAGAGATCCCCGCATCGCCACCTCAGCGCGTTGCGATTTATTCAAATCATGCGTGAGGCCCAGAAATAAGGCGCTCATAAAAATTGGATCAGCAATTACGAGGAGAGTTGCCAGCGCTGAGGTGATATAATCTTGCATCAGTTCAGATTACACTGCGCTTTGCCAGTTGAACAGCCGTCTCCATACTTTGCAAAAACTGCGAGCGATCCCGGGGCGTAAAAGCCGCATTCGATCCCCGCATATCAGGAGTTGCCTCGCGCAGCTCAGACATAAGGTTGCGCATCGCCAAAGCCATGTGAATGGAATCTTCGGTGAAAGCTTTTCCAGAGTTTGAAATCACCCGTGCACCTTTTTTGTGGGCGCGCGCAGCCAGCGGAATATCAGCCGTCACCACAATGTCATTTGGCTGAACTTGCTCCACAATCCAATCATCCGCCGCATCAGCGCCTGCCATCACCACCATACGTTTTACATTTTCGCCAAAGGGAAGCCGCATGTGAGAGTTGGAAACAAAATGGATGATCAATTTGTGCCCGTCCGCTACTTTGGTCGCCTCGTCTTTCACGGGGCAGGCATCAGCATCGATATAGATTTGCAAACCTCTAACTCACGTTATTCGGCAATTCGCTTTCGCGTTTTGCCACAAATTCCGCAAGAGCTTCCGCAATGCCTTCATCCATTTTAGGCTTTTCGTAAGCGGCTAACATAGCCTTGGCTTTATCGCGGCCTCTTGTGTCGTGATCTTTTGCGCCTTCAGCATTCCATTGTTCGTAAGAATTGAAATCCATGATCGAAGGCATGAAGAAGGCTATTTCGAAATTCTCTAATGTGTGCGCAGTGCCGAGAAAATGTCCCGCTGGCCCCACTTCGCGCACCGCGCTCATGGCCTCTTTGAAGTCATCAAATTTGAGACCGCCTGCATATTTATACCAGCCACCCAGCTGTTCACAGTCGGTCATAAATTTGGAATAGCCACAAGCCAGCCCCGCCTCCAACCAGCCCGCCACGTGCCAGATGTAATTGGCACCTGAAAGAATTGCGGCGTGCATCAGCATATTAGCTTCATAGCCTGCTTGCGCGTCGTTTATTTTAGACCCCACATGAAAGCCTGATGTGCGCCACGGCAATTTATATTTCCGCGCCAGTTGCCCCATCACAAACATCATTTGTGCAGCTTCCGGCGTGCCGCCCATGGGTGCTCCGGTCTTCATATCCACAGTCACCATAAACTGCCCATAAATTTGTGGGGAACCTGGCCGGATCAATTGCGTGAAGGCCACGCCAGCCAAAGCCTCAGCATTCACTTGCGCCACAGCCCCAATGGCCGAAGCCGAAGTTGAGGCACCACACAGCGCAAAAGGTGCCAAAATCACGGGCTGATTATGCGAGGCATAAACCCGCATTGCGTCCAGCATGGTTTGGTCCCAAACCAAAGGCGAATTACAATTGGTGATCGACACAACAACTGGATTGTCTTTCACATAGTCTTCGCCAAACACAATGCCCGCCATGTGCATCACATCTTCAGCGCGCTCTTTCGAGGTGACGATGCCCATAAAAGGTTTATCAGAATGCGTGAGAGCCGATTGGATAATATGCAAATGCCGCTTGGGCACGGGAATTTCCATCGGCTCGCAAATAATGGAACTGGAAGAATGAAGCTGCGGTGACATATAAGCGAGCTTGTGAAAATTCTGCAAATCTTCCAGCGAGCCATAGCGGCGCTTGCCCTCAAGATCACGCACGTAAGGTGCCCCATACATGGGCGCGAAAATCGTATTCTTGCCGCCCACTTTAACAGTGCGTTCGGGATTGCGTGCATTGAGTGTAAACTCAGATGGAACTTTGGCAATCAGCTCCATCAACAGCCCGCGATCGATTTTCACCAATGTGCCTTGCACATCAGCGCCCGCGGCTTTCCACATTGCCGGAGCTTGGTCGTCTCGAAACTCACAACCGACCTCTTCGAGAATTTTCAGCGACTCTTGGTGGATCAATTCCACCGCATCTTCAGGCAGCAATTCATAGGTTGGAATCTCACGCACCAAAGTGGGGAAGGACAGCATAGGTGCTGCACGCAAAGCGCGTCGTGCATCCCTGCCGCCGCTGCGGCGGTGATGAAGGGCTTCAGTCATGGCCAAAGCCTAGCATGAAGAATTCAATCATTGCGAGAGGCACAAGTCCGAGGTGAGGAAATATCAACCTGCCGTGTTGCGCTGCACACTGGACTCATTGACCGAGGTTGACGCTTTGCCACAAAGCAGCCACAATGCCGTTAAGGGGTCGTTAACTGTACAAGCGGGGGTTTGTTTGTGCTTTGTCGTAAACATTGAAAAGCCGTTCCGCCCTTGAACGCGCAAGGGAGTGCCAATATGGCTGATACTAAACATATGAGTGAAGACGAAAAAGTTCTTCACGGAATGGGTTATGCGCAGGAATTATCCCGCCGCATGGGCACGTTCCAAAGTTTCGCAATTTCATTTTCGATCATTTGCATCATCTCCGGCGGCTTCGGGTCATTCCCGATTGCACTGGCCACAGGTGGTCCATTCTCTTTGACAATCGGCTGGCTCATCGGCGGCGCATTCGCGCTGGTTGTTGCCGCATCACTCGGTCAAATCGCTTCGGCTTATCCAACTGCCGGTTCGCTTTATCATTGGTCGTCCATTTTGGGCGGCCGTTTCTGGGGCTGGGCAACTGCTTACGTCAACTTGCTGGGGCTTCTCTTCGTTATTCCAGCGGTCAACGTGTTTCTTTACCTCGTCATCAAAGATCTGCTCTGTGCTTCGGTGCTGGGTTGGGATGTGTCGACGTGGGGCATTTGGACCCAAGTGGGAACAGTTGCTGTCATTACTGCGGCCCAAGCCCTTCTCAATCATCTTGGTATTAAATTGACCACGATGCTGACAGACTTTGCTGGCTATCTGATTTTCGTCGTGACCATTATTTTGATCATCATGTTCTTCATGGCAGCTCCCGATATGAACATGGGTAAAGCCTTTGAGTTTGTGAACAACACAGGCGCAGCAGGCGGCGGCGTTTCACCAGAATATAGTTCTTGGATGGCGATCATCATTGGTCTTCTCTATCCATTGTTCACCATCACTGGTTTTGATGCTTCAGCTCATACTTCAGAAGAAACCAAAGATGCGCGCAACACAGTTCACAAGGGCATGATCTACTCTGTGTTCTGGTCGATTGTGTTTGGTTTCGTGATGATCCTTGCGATGATCATGGCCATTCCTGATTTGAAAGCTGCTGCGGCAACAGGGTGGAGCTCTTTCAACAACCTGTTCATCTCAGCCATATTGCCAAGCTTCATTGGTAAGGTGATGTTGATCGGCGTGATCATCTCCAACTTCCTCTGCGCACTTGCAGCCGTCACTTCAACATCACGTATGATTTATGCTTTCGCACGTGATGGTGGTTTGCCGTTCTCTAAGGCCTTGGCTTCAGTCAGCCCAACATACCGCACACCTGTAAATGCGATTTGGTTCTCAGCTTTCATGGCTGTGTTGCTCACCGCAATTACAACACCACTCAATGCTTTCGCCGCCCTTTCAACGGGCTGCGCCATGTATCTCTATATTTCCTACGCAATGCCAATTATCGCTGGTTTCTTCTCCGAAGGAAAAACCTGGACAACTTATGGCAATTTCCGCCTCGGCGGTTTGTCAAAATTGTTTGCAGTGCTGGTGATGATTTTAACAGTGCTTGTGATCATTGGAGGACATGCCTTCGTTGTCTCAATTCCGGGAACTGACACATCAAGCTTCGTGCCGGGCCTGTGGTATTACTCCGCTGGCTTCTGCATTTTCTTGGCTGTTCTTTGGTTCGCCAGTGAAAACAAGCGTTTCAAAGGCCCACCAATGGGTGCTGAAATTGCCAAGCGTCAATCTGCCATTGCAGCAGCTGAACGCGCCCTAGACGGCAAATAATCTAAAATCAAAAATCTGAAAGGGCGGTCATTTGGCCGCCCTTTTTTTATGTGTAAGACTGCGCCCATGGATAAGAGATTCGATATTGCGGTGATTGGTGGTGGCGTGGTGGGGTTGGCAATCTTGCGCCGCTTCGCCATGGCGGGCCTCAGTTGCTTGTTGCTGGAAAAAGGGGCTGATATTTTATCAGGTGCTTCCAAGGGTAATAGCGCTTTACTGCACACAGGCTTTGATGCACCGGCTAAATCAATTGAACTTCAGTGCATGAAGGCGGGCTATGCCGAATATCTCGACATTCGCCAGAAACTTAATTTGCCACTGTTGGAAACTGGCGCAGTGGTTGCCGCGTGGACCGACGAAGAATTGGCAACGCTCGATAACATCATCACGAAGGCTCACGCCAATGGTGTTACCGACGTCAAAAAGCTTTCACAGATTGAACTGCGCATGCGAGAGCCACAGCTTTCTAAATCTGTTTTGGGTGGCGTGCTTGTGCCGGGTGAACATGTAATTGATCCGTGGTCGGCACCGCTTGCTTATGCACAGCAAGCAATCGCGCACGGTGCCGTGATGATGCGCAATACAGAAGTGACGGCGGCTGAATTTAAGAACGATGAGTGGCAGCTTGCGGATATCACAGCGCGAGTGGTGATCAATGCAGCAGGGTTGTTTGGTGATCATGTTGAAGCACTGGCGCGGCCTTCCCCCTTCACCATCCGCCCTCGCAAAGGGCAATTTGTGGTGTTTGATAAGCCTGCTTCAAAACTCGTGCGCTCCATCATTTTACCAGTGCCGGGTGAGCGCACCAAGGGTGTAGTATTATTCAGAACGATATTCGGTAACCTCGCCATTGGCCCCACATCAGAGGAAACGGATGAGCGCGATAATGCCTCGACAGATTCCGCTACGCTGGAAAAGCTCAAAGCCCGCGTCATTGAAATGGTGCCTGCACTGAAGGATGTAAATGTGACGGCGGTCTATGCGGGCCTTCGACCTGCAACTGAGCACAAGGATTACATAATTGAGGCACTCAAGGATATGAACTGGATCACGGTTGCGGGCATTCGGTCAACTGGCCTGACTGGCTCGCTCGGCATCGCGCAGCACGTTGCAAAACTTTATGCGAAGAACTTTGGCAAATTGCCGAAAAAACCTCCGGTTCCGATTCTCACACCCGTGCCAGCACTCGCAGAACATTCCATCAGACCTTACATGAAAGGTGGCGAGATTATCTGCCATTGTGAATGGGTCACACGTGGCGAAATTGAAGCCGCATGCCAAGGTCCATTGCCCGCAGGAGACTTGAGCGGATTAAAGCGCCGCACACGCGCCATGATGGGGCGCTGCCAAGGTTTCTACTGTGGTGCCGAAGTTGCCTCTATTTTCAAGGAAGCCGCCGATGGAAGGCCATGATGTAATTATCGTAGGCGCTGGACCAGCCGGATTATCCACAGCCATTCGTTTGCGCGAACTGGGCGTGAAAGATGTGGTGGTCTTGGAACGTGAAGGGCAGGCAGGCGGCGTGCCCCGTCATTGTGGGCATTTTGGGTTTGGCTGGGAAAGCCACAAGCGATTGATGAGTGGCCCGTCCTATATCAAAAAAATTCTCGATCAAGCAAACGGCATCGACATCAGAACGTCGACCACTGTTATAGAATTCACGATGCGCAACACTTTGCGGGTGCATTCATCAAAGGGCATCACTGACATGAGTGCCAAGCGCGTGATCCTCGCTACTGGCACGCGCGAGTCTCCCCGTTCTGCGCGGCTCATTGGCGGCACCAGATTACCCGGCGTTCTGAACACCGGAACTTTGCAACAACATGTCTATCTCAAAAACCAGAAGCCCTTTTCAAATCCGGCTATCGTTGGCCATGACTGGGTCACCTATTCCGCTTTGATGACCTGCAAACATGCAGGCATTAAACCAATTGGTATTTTTGCAGAAGAAAAATTGGAGACGCCGTGGTTTTTTCCAATGGCAGCGAAACTCCGCTACGGCGTACCCACGCAAACCAAAACCAAGCTGATCGCTATACACGGCGCGTCACAAGTTGATGCGATTGAAGTTGAATGCAATGGTTTGCGAAAGCTGATCAAATGCGACGGCGTGATCCTCACGGGAAAGTTTGTACCTGAATTGGCATTGCTTGCAAACTCTGCGGCATCAGTCGTAAAATCGGGCAATGTATTGGGAACCGTGAACACAGCAGGGCGTTGCTTTGTCGATGCGCGTGTGATCGCCGAAAAGATAGCCAAGGATTTGCAATGAAAGTTTTGGCCATTGATCAAGGAACGACAGGAACCAAGGCTTTCACGCTTGATGAAGATGGCGCTTTCACAAAAGTTGCATCATTCGAACATAAACAAATTTACCCGCAAGCTGGCTGGGTGGAGCATGATTCTGAAGAGCTGCTGAAACACATTTCAGCCTGTATTAAAAAGGCTGGCAAAGTGGACGCAATTGGTATTGCCAATCAGGGTGAAACACTTGTGGCGTGGGATTCTGAAACGGGAAAGGCGATTTATAATGCGATTGTTTGGCAGGATGATCGCACCAAAGATGTAACCGAAAAATTGAAATCCGAGGGTGCTGAGGCCATCATTCAAACGAAAGCGGGCTTGCCACTCGACCCCTATTTCTCAGCAAGTAAAATGCGTTGGATTATTGATCATGTAGAGGCAGCAGCTGATCTGTTAAAATTAGGCCGATTGCGACTGGGCACCAGTGATGCCTTTTTTCTAGATCGTCTCACGGGCACCTTCGCAACTGATGTCACCACTGCTTCGCGCACGTCGCTCATGTCGCTGGTTACTCTGCAATGGGATGATGAGCTTTGTGAAGTGTTCGGCGTGCCCCGCGAATGTCTGCCAGAAATTAGGCCAACCACTGGATCCTTTGGTTTAGTTGCCAAAACGCCGATTACGGCTTCAATGGTCGATCAGCAAGCAGCTCTCTTCGGCCATGGTTGCGCCAAATCCGGCGATGCGAAAATCACTTTCGGCACGGGCGCATTTGCTTTGGCAATCACTGGCGACAAGCGACCTGATAAAAATCAATCAGGACTGTTACCCACGGTCGCGTGGGCTGTCGCAAATCAGCCCGTGCTGTTTGCAGTTGACGGTGGAATTTATAATGCGGCCTCAGCTGTCAATTGGGCAAAGTCAGTTGGCCTGTTTTCAGATTATTCTGAAATCAATTCTTTCAAAGCAGAGTCAGCAATTTCGCGGGGCCTGGTGTTTGTACCAGCGCTTTCAGGCATGGCTTGTCCGCATTGGGATCGCTCAGCAGCAGGCCTATGGTTGGGCCTTGGACTGGAAACGACCAAGCAAGATATGGTGCAGGCCGTGCTTGAAGGGGTGGCGCTCCGCGCTGCTGAAGTGGTGCAGGCCATGAGCAAGCTTGGGGCCAAAGGAGACTTTATTTCGATTGACGGAGGCTTGGCTGCAAACCCCTATTTTGGACAATTCCTCGCCAATGCTTTGAGCCGCAATGTGATAGTTGCAGGCTCGACTGATCTCACAGCTCTTGGTGTAGCCCGCATGGCGATGCTGGGGGCAGGCCAAAAACACCTGCCCCCCCTGCCGCCGCCCCAAAGAAATTATGTGCCTACAAACCCGCTGAGCGCTACCATGCACGCACGATTTGGCATTGCAATTTTGCGCTCAAAAGGCTGGAAGAATTTTTAAGCAGCAACTTGCAAGGCTTCAACCATGTCGCCAGATGCAGCAATCAAACCTTCGGCACCATCTAAAGCTTGCTCGGTCAGCTCAAGGCCTAAAAAACGCGCGCGGTCCACTGGGCCAGGCAGATGTAAGCTGCGGGTCAAGCCTTGCGAAAATCCAAAGCGTGCATAATAGGGTGCATCGCCGACCAGCAAAATGGAATCGTGGCCGTCAGCCACAGCAGCTGCAATAGACGTGCTCATCAACGCCGCGCCAACACCTTGGCCCTGAACACTGTCATCAACAGCCAAAGGGCCAAGCAAAAGCGAAGGGCCAGCTGATCCTGCAATAATGTTCCATAAGCGAACTGTACCAATCAGCTTGCCTTTTCCATCGACTGCACTGAAAGAAAACGCTGCCACACGGCCCGCACGCAGTTTTTCAGAAGTTTTGCGAAAACGCGATGGCCCAAAGCCAGCATGAAGCAAAGCTTCGCGAGCCCCAACATCAGATGAAATTTCAGCACGAATTGTGACCATTGAAAGTCTCCAAAACGAAAGAGTTAAGAAAAAAGAGTGAAAGTTAGATGACGTAGGATTTCAGCGGCGGAAAGCCATTGAAAGCAACAGACGCATAAGTCGTGGTGTAAGCGCCACAAGACTCGATCAGCACCTCATCACCCACCGAAAGACTCAGCGGCAGATCATAAGGAGTCTTTTCGTAGAGCACATCAGCCGAGTCGCAAGTTGGGCCAGCAATCACGCAAGGCGCTTTAGCTGAATCATCTTTTGATGTGATGATCGGATAGCGGATGGCTTCATCCATAGTTTCAGCGAGACCACCAAATTTGCCAATGTCGAGATAGACCCAGCGCAGATTATCATTGGCATGCTTTTTTGAAACCAAAACAACTTCAGCTTTGATTACACCAGCATTACCCACCATGCCACGACCAGGCTCAATGATAGTTTCTGGAATGGCGTTGCCAAAATGCTTGGCCAAACCATCATGAATGGCGTTGGCATAGGCATTGGTGCCGGGAACGGCTTTGAGATATTTGGTTGGGAAGCCGCCACCAAGGTTCACCATTTGCAATGTAATGCCAACTGCTGCGCATTGGTCGAAAATAGATTTGGCTTGCTCCAAAGCTGTGTCCCACGCGCCGAGGCGCGTTTGTTGCGATCCCACATGGAAGGAAATGCCATTGGCATTGAGACCCAACTTGTGCGCATGCATCAACACGTCAGTGGCCATAGATGGCTCACAGCCAAATTTGCGGGAAAGCGGCCATTCAGCGCCAGCACCATCGGTGAGGATGCGGCAGAATACTTTAGCACCCGGAGCAGCGCGGGCCACCTTTTCAACTTCTTCAACTGAATCAACCGCAAACAGCGAAACGCCATAAGCATGCGCTTTAGCAATGTCGCGCTCTTTCTTAATGGTGTTGCCAAATGAAATGCGGTCTGGCGATGCGCCGGAAGCCAAGGCCATTTCAATCTCAACGACTGAAGCAGTGTCGAAGTTTGAACCCATGCTTGCAAGCAAGGACAAAATTTCAGGAGCCGGATTTGCTTTCACGGCATAAAAAATGCGGGTGTCTGGCATCGCGCGGTCAAACGCGGCATAGTTTTCGCGGATCACGTTAAGATCAACCACAAGGCATGGGCCTTCAGGTTTTTCTGTGCGCAGAAAGTCCAAAATGCGAGCAGTAGCAGCCATAGGTCAAATCTCCCGAATCAAGCGTTCAAGTGACAGATAGATCTTCCTGCATAAACGTGATGGAAACGTTAATACGCGTTAACCTAACTGGTGCGCCTTAATTTGAATGGGGAAACCCAATCGCGTGTGGGGCAATGATAGTGGTGCCTCTCAGAACCACTGGCCGATGGAGAGCCAGCAGAGACCAAAAAACCTTACACCGTCGTTGCTTTGGGGAGACCTTGCGGCACGTGCGACTTCTGGTAGGGCGCATATGATGGATTCGTGTGTCTGTTTCAAGAATTATTTTGGGTTTAGAACAAATTTTTGGTTAATTATGTGTTACGAAGGCTTTCCAGCCCGCTGCAAGCCGCGTGGCGGTCGTCACACAACACATGATGGCGTAAATATAGGCAAATGTTGCGAAGTGTTGCGGCCACAAGCACATGAGCACGAAACAGGCAATCGTCTCGCCGCCTTCGGTCAACCCTCCCAAATAGTAAAATGATTTCGAGGGGTATGCGGTGCTTTTGTCGCCGCGCTTTTCTGCGATGATGGCATAGGCCAAAAAGCTGGTGCCGGTGCCGATGAAAGCCGCGAGCAAAACAGCGGCTGCCACCGGATCGACCGTCACAAAGGCAAGCGGCACTGCGGCGTAGAATAAAAAGTCGAGACTGATATCCAGAAACGCGCCGCGATCAGTTTGCAAAGTAAGCCGCGCCACTGCACCGTCTAAACCATCAAGCACCCGTCCAAGCAGCAGCGGTGCCAGCGCCACATAACTGTGCCCAAAAAATATAAGCAGCGCTGCCAACATTCCAAAGCCGAATGCTGCAAACGTAACCTGATCGGCATTGTAACCAGCACGGTGAATTCGGGTGGCAAGGCGATCGACAATCGGCTTAGTGATGTAAAGAGTTACACGATCAAACATAAATCACCCGCCCATCTTTCGGCACGTCTTCAGGATCATGGGTCACCAACAGCGTTGGAATGTTTCGGGCGCGCAAATGCGTGAATGTATAGTCTCTGATAGTTGCCCGCAGCGACTTGTCTAATTTGCTGAACGGCTCATCAAGCAACATCGCATCCGGTTTGGCGAGCAACGACCGCATCAAAGCCACGCGGGATCGCTGACCACCAGACAATGTATGTGGAGCACGGTTTTCAAAGCCTGCAAGTTCCAATCGTCCCAATGCAGTCATCATCATTGCGGTGCGCTCAGTTTTTGGGCCACGCGTCATTCCAAACAACAAATTTTCACCCACCGTGAGATGCGGAAACAAAAGATCATCTTGAAACAAACGGCCAATTCGCCGGTTTTCTGGAGCAACGTTTTTGAGGTTACGCTCATTTAAAAAAATATCGCCGACACTATAAAGAGGATGCGGCAAATCTCCCGCCACTGCTGAAAGAAGCGAAGTCTTACCGCTGCCGCTTGGCCCCATGATTGTTACAATTTCACCGAGCGACACTGAAAATGACAAGGGCTCGAAAATCCGAACATCGCCAAAGTAAACCGATAAGTTTTGAGCGATCAAACTCACGCTGACCACCGACTTTTACCAAAAAATGCAGCGGCCAAAAAGGCTACTAGCGGCGGCACCATTAACAACAATGCAAACGCAGCTGTGAGCGGACGATTGGTTCCAGATGTCATCGTCACAGCCTCCATCGGTAAAGTTGAGTAGCGCCCAGCAGCAATCAATTGCGCGGGAACATATTGACCAAAACTAACAGCAAAGCCAATGGCACAAGCTGCAAAGAGTGGTGCCTTTAAGAGGGGTAACTTAATCTGCCTCATGTACCGCCAATACCCTACCATCAATCCTGAAGCTGATGCTCGCCAACGGGAATCAAAACTGCGGTAAGGGCCACAAAGCACGATGAACATATAAGCGGTGACTGGAATAATATGGGCTAGAAATAATCCTATGGCGCTGCCCGTCAGGTTTAAATTTAGGAACACACGGTACTGACCAAGTGACAAAAGCAGCGCCGGAAGCCCCAACGCCAGTGCGCTGAGCACTAACACGGTCCGATCGCGGCGGGCAGGTTGACTTTCCATCCACGCCAAAATCAAAACCAGCGCAGTTCCACTGGTTGAAACGGCCAACGTAAGACTTGTTAGCAATGCAGTTGGATTATCTGTCACACGCCACCATGCCTTAAAGTCGAGAGCCTCCGGAAATAAATTCGGGAATGGCCACATGGGCGCAATGGAAAGTAGCAGCAATATGAGCGCTACAATAATGTAAATAAAAGTCAGTGCTAAGAATTTGAGTTTAGCAAGGGACCTCATCCGCCCTTCGGGCACCTTCTCCAAAGGAGAAGGGAAGATTTTAACACCGCCCTTCTCCCTTGGAGAAGGTGCCCCGAAGGGGCGGATGAGGTCCCTTCGTACGGGACCAGCCGCCAACCAACTTCGCTTTGTTAAAATGGTTCTTGTGAGCACCCATATTATGACGGCGACAGCTGCAATAGCCAACGTCAAAAACCAAGCCCCCGCCGCTCCGCGTGCGGTGTTGAAGACGTCCGCATCATTGATGTCTGCCCATACTACGTTTGAGAGTGTTGGAGGCTGCGTGGGCCCAATCACCAATGCCACATCTACAACTGAAGCCGAGTAAACAAAAACGATGACCAGTGGCCAAATCATTTTAGGAAGAATTTGTGGCAAAAAAATCCGCATCCAAATTGATCCTATGCCATGTCCCAAACTCAATGCCGCAGCACGCTGCCCACCAAGGTTTCGCGACACATCTTCACGATTTAAAATGCTGGCGAAAATCCAAATGAGGAAAGGCGTTTCCTTGATGACCAACACCGCAATCAATGACAGCCCATATGGATCGTGGTTGCTGATCCACTGTGGTGGAATTTGCCAGCCAGTAACCAAGGTGGCAATTGCTCTTGCAATCAAGCCACTTGGCATAATGAGAAATGCAATACCGAGTGCCATCGCTAAATGCGGGACGGCGAGCATGGAACCAACCCTACGCGAAAGTCGTGGCCACCGGGTGCTTCCATAAAGTCCTACAACTATGATCAGTGCCAAACCCAAAGATAAAACAGCAGCACTCAATCCCGTAAAAAGAGAGAGAAACAGCGCTGGCCATATTTGCGGATGTCCAAATAACGCAGCCCAGCCTTCCCGATCAAAAAGTGAAATCAGCGCATATAACAAACTTGCAATCAGTGGTAAGCCGAATAAGAGGACGAGGGGCAGTGCCGCTAAATGTTTGCTCCCGCCCCGCACAATTAATTCCTTAACCCTTGCCGTAAGCACTAAGCCATGTGGATTCAATCAACGCCACGAAACTTGCATTGGGCTCCAGGATCGCAGGACCGGGAAAAATCACGCTGCCGGGGGCAGGCAAGTTTGCAAACATTTTGGCATCTTCGCCTGTAAGTTTGGTCACATCTAACACCGTTGGATCGCCCCAGATTTTCAAATCATTTTTGCGCGCCTGCGCTTCCGCTGAGAGCAAGAAGTTTGCCACAACTTGTGCGCCCGCTTTGGCTTTCGCATTGATAGGAATTGCGACAAAATGTGAATTACCAATGGTGCCAGTTGCATGTTGCCATGCAATTGTGGTTTTTGGCAAAGTTCCAGCCGCCACCAAATTTGCAGGTTCATTCGGATTGAATGTGATTCCAATTAACAGCTCGCCATCGGCCACCATCTGGGTCATTTCGCTTTGCGATTTTGGATATTGCTTTCCTTCGCGCCACAACGAAGGGCGGATTTCATCCAGAAAGGCCAACCATGGTTTTGCAATCTCGGCAAATGCGGTGGCTTCAATTGGCTTGGCAAAAATGGAACGGTCTGTCGTTGTTTCCACCAGCGCCTGTTTCAAAAATGTAGTGCCGTGAAAATCAGGCGGTGCAGGAAACGTAACCCGGCCCGGATTGGCTTTGGCAAAGGCCGCAAGTTCGATCATGCTTTTCGGAGGTGTCGATATTTTTGCGCCATCGCCGAAGAATGTGAATTGCGCCATGCCCCACGGGCTTTCCAAACCATCCACACTTTCCGTGAAATCTTGCAACGTTGTGGGTTTGCCCTTGGTGTCGACCAAGGTAAAATTGGGCAAAGCTTCTGCAAAAGGCCCGAACAATAATTTATCGGTTTTCATAGCGCGGAAATTTTCACCGTTGATCCAAACCAGATCAACCGAACCATCAGCCTTGCCAGCGGTCACTTCGTCGCGCACACGCTTTACAACTTCTGCAGTATCGGTAATTTTCACATGATTGAGCGTCACGCCATAACGCGCCTTTACTTGCTCCCCAGCCCAAGCAATATAGGCGTTGATGTTATCGGCACCCGCCCAGGCGTTAAAAAAAACCTCTTGGCCCTTGGCTTCAGCTTCGATGGCGCCCCAGTCTGCGGCTTGAGCAAAATCTGTAAAATAGACCGAAGCACCAAGTGCTGCAGATAGTTTTAACATCGAGCGGCGATTCAAAGACATTAAATAGATCTCCCTTTGCGGAGGCTTTTACGGTGAATTACGGCAACCGCAATTGAAACGTGGTGCCTTCCGATCAGATTATTGTGATCATCGCGTGTTGCAAAAGAATAATGGTCTTGGCATCGACAATTTCACCAGATGCAATCATCTTGTAAGCTGAATGCAAAGGCAATTCGATCACTTCAATATCTTCGTGCTCTTCCGCAAGTCCGCCGCCGTCAGCAACACGGTCTTGCGGGGTATAGTCCGCAATATACAAACTCAAACGCTCCGAAAATGCTCCGGGGCTGGCAAAGCAATCACTCACATGCCGCACGTTATGAACCTGAACGCCTAGCTCTTCCATAGCTTCGCGCGTGGCACAGCCAATAGGATCATCGGTATCCAGCAGCCCCGCACAGGTTTCAATCAGCCAACCATCATGACCGGTAAATGCCGCCCCAACTCGCCATTGCTTCACGAGTAAACAAGTGCCGCGCACGTGATCCACTGGTAAAATAGAAGCGCCATGACCATGGTCAGCCACCTCTCGGTCTAAAATTACAGGAGACCTGCCTTGAATTGCAGCGCTCACTTTGAGTTGTAAAAGTTGCGACCAGCCTTTGGCCATTATTTCCGTGGCGACGATTTTATATGAGCTTTTTTCCATTGTTACTCCCTAGCTAAAGAGCTGCGTTGACACAATCTTAACCTTGAGAAGTCACTGATTGTTTTGAATTTGAGGCAAATTGAACGTGACACGACAGGGCAAAGCAAAACAGCGCGCAACAACCGCGATTGTAGTTCTGGCTGGCCTTGCGGTGGCAGCTGGTGTTGCGTGGTCAATCATTGGCCAGAAACATAAAACCCAAAGTAATGCCGAAGCCAAAACCGATGCCACAAGCCAGCTTGGTCCCTCGGGCCTACCGATCCCGCGCTTTGTCACTTTGAAAGCCGAAAAAGTGAATGTGCGCAAAGGTCCATCTAGTGATCATCCTGTGGCATGGGTTTTTCAAAGCAAGGGCCTTCCCGTCGAAATTATTGCCGAGTTTGAAACCTGGCGCAGGGTGCGCGACAGTGAAGGCGCTGAAGGCTGGATTTTGCAAAATATGCTAAGCGGCAGGCGTAACATTTTGGTAGCGCCATGGCGCAAAGACCAGTTCACGGCATTGTATTATAGTGCTTCAACGAAAGCGGCACTGGTCGCAAATCTTTCCGCAGGAGCCATGGGCGAAATAAAGTCCTGCGACGGCGATTGGTGTAACGTGAGCGTGGGCGGCTATTCCGGCTACGTCGAGCAATCAATGCTCTGGGGCGCTTATCCGGGTGAAGTAGTGAATTGAAGCAAACTGCCAGTCGGGACTGGTAAATCCAGTTAATTTGTGTTAATAAATAACCACCCTGGGGGCCCCTTTTTAGAGGAGGCTATTATGGTTTCGACCGATTGGATGATACGCGGTCCTGAGATTTCATCTTGTAACTGTTCTTATGGTTGCCCTTGCCAGTTTAACGCCTTGCCGACAGATGGCACCTGCCGCGCTGCAGTGGGAATGCAAATTGAAAAAGGACACTATGGCAAAGTCAAACTCGATGGGCTGCGCTGGGCTGCAACAGCTGCGTGGCCGGCTGCTATACATATGGGCCATGGCGAAATATTGCCGATTGTCGACGAGCGCGCAACTCTAGAACAACGAGAAGCTCTGCTCAAAATCATGTCAGGCCAAGACACCGAACCAGGCGCCACTTTCTTCCAAGTGTTTATGTCTATGTGTGAGAAAGTTCACGAACCTATGTTTAAGCCGATCACTTTTGAAGTGGACATGAAAAGTTGCACAGGACATTTCAATGTGGATGGCGTGGTTGACGTAAAGACCGAGGCAATACGCAACCCCATAACGAACAACCCCCATCATGCTCGCGTATCCTTGCGCCAAGGATTTGAGTATGCAGACGCTGAATTTGCCAGTGGCACAATAACCTCAAAGGGTCCGATTAAGCTCGAAACCAAAGGTCGTCATGCTCACTTGGCAATGTTGCACTTAACGGGTCAAGGTATCGTGCATTAAACCAAAGCGATTGGTGAAGGTTATGCCGTTAATTGAACTTTCAGCGAAAAATGAACGCTGGATTGTGTTGGTCGGACTTGGCCTAGTTGTTATTGTGGGATTGATTATCACGGAGATTGTGGGCGACCGTCTTATGATGTCTCAGATGTCAGATGGCATAGGTGGTCTCAGCTATGCATTTTTAGTATTTTTAATGTGGTGGAGTATGATGATGGCTATGATGTTGCCTTCGGCCGCTCCTGCCATTCTCACCTTTGCCGCGGTCAATAGAAAGTTGCAAACAGGAACAAACTTAGGCGCACACCTCATAGCATTCGTCTCCGGTTATCTTTTGATTTGGACCGGATTTTCTTTGGCCATCGTAATTCTGCAGCTCTTACTTCAAACAAAAATCCAGTTATCGATGATGATGGCAGTGGCCAGTTCTGCTTTTGGTGGTGGCCTGCTCTTGGCCGCGGGACTTTATCAAATATCGCCGCTAAAATCAGCCTGCTTGCGCAAATGCCAAACGCCTTTGATGTATTTTACGCATAACTGGAAAAAAGGTGCGAGCGGTGCCTTCAAAATGGGATTATCGCATGGGCTTTATTGTGTCGGCTGCTGCTGGGTTTTGATGGGGCTCTTGTTTTATGGTGGCGTTATGGAGCCGCGTTGGATTTTGGGTTTGGCACTCTACATAGGTATTGAGAAATTAGTTCCGGCAGAAAATCGTGTGAGCCAATTTACCGGAGTACTGCTAATCGGCTGGGGTATCTTGACGATTTGGATCACCATAGGAGTGCCTTAAACCTGATCCATCCACAGAGCCATTTTCTTAGCTTTTATCCCTGCCCAGTCCCGTGTATTAGTTTAAGTTCAATTCCAACCGGGGCTTTGCAAACGCGCTATGACGAACCGTAAATCCAGCTTTCTTTATGATGAACTGCTTGCCTGCGGGCGTGGCGAACTCTTTGGGCCGGGCAATGCGCAGCTTCCCTTGCCGCCCATGCTGATGTTTGATCGCATCACCCATGTGGAAGAAAAAGGCGGCGCTGCTGGCCTTGGAAAAATTGTTGCTGAATTTGATATCAAGCCAGACTTGTGGTTTTTCCCCTGCCATTTTCAAGGTGACCCCGTGATGCCCGGTTGTTTGGGCCTCGATGCGCTGTGGCAGCTCACAGGCTTCTTCCTCGGCTGGTTGGGAGAGCCAGGCCGTGGCCGTGCACTGGGTGTCGGCGAAGTTAAATTTTCAGGCATGGTCACCCCAGCCGTTAAAAAAGTAACGTATGAAGTTGAGGTCACGCGCCTGATTTTGCGCAAGCTCAAACTGGCCGTGGCCAATGGCGTGATGAAGGCTGATGGCGAAATTATTTATAATGTGACCGACATGAAAGTCGGTCTGTTCCAATCATAAGGAGTATTACATGCGCCGTGTCGTTATCACCGGAATGGGCATTGTTTCGTGCATTGGCAATGGTCCTGATGAAGTTACAGCGTCGCTGAAGGCCGCCAAATCCGGCATTGTGCGCGCTGATAAATATGCTGAGCTTGGCTTTCGCAGCCAAGTGCATGGTCAACCCAATTTCGATTCCGAATTGGTCGATCGCCGGGCCAGACGCTTCATGGGCGATGGTGGCATCTGGAACTATGCGTCGATGGAACAGGCAATTAAGGATTCAGGTCTCGAAGAAAAAGACATTAAAAACGAACGCACGGGGATCATTATGGGCTCCGGCGGGCCATCGACTAAAACGATTGTGGCCGCCGCTGATACCACCCGCGAAAAGGGCCCCAAGCGCGTAGGGCCCTTTGCCGTGCCGCCGTCCATGTCATCAGCGCATTCCGCTGTGCTGGCCACACCCTTTGGCATTAAAGGCGTGAACTACACAATTTCATCAGCTTGCGCCACATCAGCACATTGCATCGGCAATGCTACGGAAATGATTCAGTGGGGCAAACAAGACGTTATGTTTGCAGGCGGCGGCGAAGAATTGGATTGGACGCTGTCTGTGTTGTTTGATGCCATGGGCGCTATGTCATCAAAGTATAATGAAACACCATCGGTAGCATCGCGGGCCTATGATAAAAACCGCGATGGCTTTGTGATCGCTGGCGGCGCTGGTGTTTTGGTTCTCGAAGAACTTGAACACGCTAAAGCCCGTGGCGCAAAAATCTATGCGGAGATTGTGGGTTATGGCGCCACGTCCGATGGCTATGATATGGTGGCCCCATCAGGCGAAGGTGCCATCCGCTGCATGCGCAATGCCATGAGCACGGTGAACGGGAAGATCGACTATATCAATCCCCATGGCACCTCCACACCAGTGGGCGACAAGAAGGAAATTGAAGCCATCCGCGAAGTGTTTGGCAGTAACATTCCTTATATCTCTTCCACTAAATCTTTAACCGGCCATTCACTCGGTGCCACCGGCGTTCAAGAAGCGATTTATTGTTTGCTGATGATGCAAAATAATTTTATGGCCGAAAGCGCCAACATCGAAGAGTTGGATCCTGAATTTGAAGGTGTTCCAATTTTGCGCAAGCGCTTGGACAACGCAACAATCGACACTGTGATGTCCAACAGCTTCGGCTTTGGCGGCACCAACGCAGCCCTCGTCATGCAACGCTATAATGGATAATAAAAAATGAATGGATTGATGCAGGGCAAACGCGGCCTCGTTATGGGGGTTGCCAACGATCACTCGATTGCCTGGGGCATTGCAAGCGAACTTGCAAAACATGGTGCCGAATTGGCGTTCTCATATCAAGGCGAAGCCTTTGGCAAACGCTTGGCACCTTTGGCTGAATCAGTAGGATCAAACACATTGATTCCCTGTGATGTTGAAGACATTGCATCCGTTGATTATGTGTTCGCAGTGCTCAAAGAAAAATGGGGCACCATTGATTTCGTTGTCCATGCCATTGCGTTTTCGGACAAGAACGAACTCAAAGGAAAATTCGCTGATACCAGCCGTGAAAATTTTGTGAAGACCATGATCATCTCGGCCTTCTCATTTGTAGAGATCACCAAACGTGCGGCAGCGATGATGCCAAATGGCGGCTCAATCATCACGCTGACGTATGGTGGTTCAACACGCGTGATGCCCAACTATAATGTGATGGGTGTGGCCAAGGCCGCATTGGAATCCTCAGTACGATATTTGGCAAGCGACTTTGGCCCGCAAGGCGTGCGCGTCAACGCCATCAGCGCTGGCCCGATGCGCACGCTCGCTGGGGCAGGCATCGGTGATGCCAGAGCCATGTTCAACTACCAAAACAGCCACGCGCCATTGCGGCGCACGATTACGCTGGAAGAAGTGGGTGGAGCCGGGTTGTATCTGTTGTCCCCTCTTTCGGGTGGCGTAACTGGCGAAATCCATTACGTCGACTCAGGCTACAACATCATCTCCATGCCACGGCCCGATGAGATTTAATTCGTAGTCGTATCCTCCCCCCTCGCGGGGGAGGTGGCAGCGAAGCTGACGGAGGGGGACTTTGGATTTACTCAAAACCGCCAGACACCTCCGCAAAAACATGACCCCCGAAGAAGTCAAACTCTGGGTCAATCTTAAAGCGCTCAACAAACAAGGCTTCAACTTCCGTCGCCAAGCGCCCGTCGACAGCTACATTTTAGATTTCGTGGAATTCACCCAACGTCTGATCATCGAAGTTGACGGGTCGCAGCATGGTGAGCCCGAGGGTGAGCGGAGAGATAAATTCCGCGACACACACTTCAATGCTGCCGGATTTCAAGTTTTGAGATTTTGGAATAGCGATGTGAACTTAGAATTAGACGGAGTTATTAATAAAATTCTGAGCGTGTTGAAAGTGCCCCCTCCGCCCAAAAGGGCACCTCCCCCGTGAAGGGGGAGGATAAGAAAGTAAGCTTTTTACTGTTAATCCTCCCCCCTAGCGGGGGAGGTGGCGCGAAGCGACGGAGGGGGACTCGTCTCACAAAATAAACTTACTCAAATCCACATTCTTCGCCAGTGCTCCAACATGCTCGACCACATAGGCCTCGTCGATCTTCACGGTCTCGCCGGAGCGGTCCGTGGCAGTGAAACTCACCTCATCTAAAATTCGTTCCATCACTGTCTGCAATCTGCGCGCGCCAATGTTTTCGATGGAGCCGTTAATCTCTGCTGCGATGCGTGCAATCGCGGCCACACCTTCATCTGAAAATTCCAGCTCCACACCTTCGGTGTCCAGCAATGCTTTATATTGCTTGATCAAGCTGGTTTCAGGTTCAGTCAAAATGCGGCGGAACTCATCTTGCCCCAGCGCCTTCAGTTCCACGCGAATAGGCAAGCGGCCTTGTAGCTCTGGCAACAAATCGGATGGCTTGGCCACATGGAATGCACCTGATGCGATGAACAGAATATGATCAGTCTTCACCGGACCATGCTTGGTCGAAACTGTGGTGCCTTCGATGAGCGGCAGCAAATCGCGCTGCACACCTTCGCGCGAAGCATCGGCACCACCGCGCCCGCCAGAGGAAGCAATCTTGTCGATCTCATCCAGAAACACAATGCCGTTATTTTCAACAACCTCGATGGCTTCCTGCAGAATCTTATCATGATCTAAAAGTTTTTCACTTTCTTCAATCATCAAAATTTCATGGGCTTGCGCCACTGATACTTTACGCGGTTTGGTGCGGTTACCAAAGGCTTTGCCCATCATGTCTGAAATATTGATGATAGAAGCCGAACCGCCGGGCATTCCCGAAATATCAAAGCTCGGCGCACCGCCTGTGTCAGCCACCTGAATTTCAATTTCCTTAGCGTTGAGTTCACCATTGCGCAATTTCTTGCGGAAGGAATCGCGCGTGGACTCGGAAGCATTCTCGCCCACTAAAACGGAAACGACTCGGTCCTCAGCCGCCGCATGAGCCGCCGCTTCCACATCTTTCCGCCGCGCTGCCTTCACCATACCAATGCCCGCTTCCAAAAGGTCGCGCACGATCTGATCCACATCGCGGCCCACATAACCAACTTCAGTAAACTTGGTGGCTTCCACTTTTAAAAATGGCGCATTGGCAAGTTTCGCCAGCCGTCTGGCAATTTCCGTTTTGCCAACACCTGTTGGACCGATCATCAGAATGTTTTTCGGAACCACATCTTCGCGCATCTGCCCCTTCAGCTGCTGCCTACGCCACCGATTGCGCAAAGCAATAGCCACAGCCCGCTTGGCATCGTGCTGCCCGATAATATACCGATCAAGTTCGGAAACAATTTCGCGCGGTGTAAAATTTGTCATGCTGTCAAAGTCTCAATCGTCAAATTACCATTGGTATAAACGCAAATATCAGCCGCAATGCCCATGGCTTTACGAGCGATAGCTTCAGCATCCAAATCCGTATCCATTAAGGCACGTGCTGCGGCGAGTGCATAATTTCCGCCAGAGCCAATAGCAACAACCCCGTGCTCAGGCTCCAACACATCGCCAGTGCCAGTTAAGACCAGCGAGATATTTTTATCGGCCACAATCATCATGGCTTCCAAACGGCGCAAGTAACGATCAGTGCGCCAGTCCTTCGCCATTTCCACACATGCGCGTGTGAGTTGGTTGGGAAACTGCTCAAGCTTGCCTTCAAGCCGCTCAAACAGCGTCATGGCATCAGCCGTAGCACCTGCAAATCCGGCAATAACGCCAGTTGTCCCCAAGGGCCGCACTTTGCGGGCGTTGCCTTTCATCACGGTTGATCCCATGCTCACCTGACCATCACCGGCGATGACGATTTTGCCACCTTTGCGAACGCCTAAAATTGTCGTGCCATGCCAGTTTGTCGGATCACTCATGTCAAATTCCCTTTTGAGACCTCCATCTAAGCGTTGATAACCTAAAGTTAAAGGCCAACTTCCCAATTTATGTTGCATCTGCTAAGAGCGCCCTCGAAAGGTTAAGTTCATGCGCAAAGCGACCATTACACGAAAGACCACCGAAACTGGGGTGACAGCCACCGTCAACTTAGACGGCACGGGCTCTTACGATATCAAGACAGGTGTGGGCTTCTTCGATCATTTGATGGAGCAACTAGCGCGGCATTCCTTGATCGATATAAAACTTGAAGCCAAAGGCGATTTGCACATTGATGATCACCACACTGTGGAAGATTGCGGCATCGCATTAGGTCAAGCCATTTCAGAAGCCTTGGGCGACCGCAAAGGCATTCGCCGTTATGCATCTTGTGACTTGCCCATGGACGAGACTCTGACTCGCGTGGCCATTGATGTGTCTGGTCGCCCATTTTTGATTTTTAAATGCGAATATCCAACCAACAAAATTGGGACGTTCGACACAGAACTTGTTCGCGAATGGTTCCAGGCCTTTGCAATGAATGCAGGCATCACGCTGCACCTTGAAAATGCTTATGGCCTGAATTCACATCACATTGCTGAGTCCAGTTTTAAAGCCCTCGCACGTTCTTTGCGCGATGCACTTGAAATTGATCCGCGTCAGGCCAACCGAATTCCGTCGACCAAGGGCACGCTCTCGGCATGAAGACGGTTATCATAGATTACGGTTCCGGCAATTTGCACTCAGTTGCAAAAGCTTTTGAACGCGCTGCCAAGGATTTCAAAATCAAGGGTGATGTGACTGTCTCCAACAAGCCAGAACATATTGAAAAAGCTGAGCGCATTGTCCTGCCGGGCGTTGGTGCATTTAAAGATTGCATGAATGGCCTGTTGGCCATTGAGGGCTTGCGTGAAACTTTGCAGGAGCAAGTGATCACCAAAGGCAAACCCATCTTGGGTATTTGCGTGGGAATGCAACTTATGGCCACACGCGGGCTTGAACACGAAACCACAAAAGGTCTCGGCTGGATTGCTGGAGATGTTAAACCGATCACGCCGACTGACCCTAATTTGAAAATTCCACACATGGGTTGGAACACGATCAAGCCGCATGGCCAACACGCGTTGCTTGATGGTATTCTAACTGGTGATGATGGCTTGCACGCATACTTTGTGCATTCCTATCATATGCTGCCAGCTCTGCCAGAAGACCTGATTGCAACAACTGAATATGCGAGCGAAGTGACGGCCATGGTGGGCTACGATAATATCGTAGGCACCCAGTTCCACCCTGAGAAAAGCCAAGGCTTAGGTTTAGCGCTGATTGCAAATTTTCTGAGGTGGAAGCCTTGATATTATTCCCCGCCATTGATTTGAAAGACGGCCAGTGCGTGCGGTTGAAGCTGGGCGACATGGCGCAGGCCACAGTTTATAATGATGATCCAGCGGCTCAAGCGCTTGCATTTGAAAACCAAGGTTTCAAATGGCTTCACGTGGTGGATTTGAATGGCGCCTTTGAAGGTCATTCTGTGAATGGTGCAGCTGTCGAAGCAATTTTGAAAGCCACCAAAAATCCGGTACAATTGGGCGGTGGCATTCGCACAATGGCGCATATTGAATCATGGTTGTCCAAAGGTTTGGCCCGCGTCATTCTGGGAACGGTTGCTGTGCGCAATCCGGCACTCGTGAAAGAAGCCTGCAAACTCTTCCCCGGCAAAGTTGCTGTCGGTATTGATGCCAAGGGCGGCAAAGTTGCCGTTGAAGGTTGGGCCGAAGCGTCAACATTGGAAGTCATTGAGCTCGCCAAAAAATTCGAAGGCGCAGGCGTTTCCGCAATTATTTATACTGACATTGATCGTGACGGAATTCTCACTGGCATCAACTGGGAAAGCACCTTGGCATTGGCCGATGCAGTTTTAATTCCGGTGATAGCTTCGGGTGGCCTTGCCTCTATCAAAGATATTCAGCGCATGCTGCAGCCTGATGCTAAAAAGCTCGAAGGTGCCATCACGGGCCGCGCACTTTATGATGGCCGCTTTGATCCTGAAGAAGCACTCAAACTTATTTCAAAGGCAGCATAATGACCCTTAAAGCCCGCCTCATTCCTTGCCTTGATGTGAAAGATGGTCGCGTTGTTAAAGGGGTTAACTTTGTAAATTTGGTCGACGCTGGCGACCCCGTGGAATGCGCCAAAGCTTATGATGCAGCGGGGGCAGACGAACTCTGCTTTCTCGACATTGCTGCCACCCACGAAAATCGCTCAACCATGTTTGACGTGGTGAAGCGCACAGCTGAAGCATGTTTCATGCCGCTGACGGTTGGCGGTGGCGTTAAAAAAATAGAAGATATTCGCAATTTGCTTTTGTCGGGTGCTGATAAAGTGTCTATTAATTCAGCGGCAATAGCAGATCGTCAATTTGTGAAAGCCGCCGCGGAAAAATTTGGCTCGCAATGCATTGTTGTTTCAATTGATGCCAAAGAAACCACTCCCGGAAAATTTGAAATTTTCACCCACGGGGGCCGCAACGAAACTGGCATTGATGCTGTCGAATTTGCGCGCGAAGTGGCCAGCCTCGGTGCTGGCGAAATTATGCTCACATCTATGGACCGTGATGGCACAGGCCAAGGCTTCAATATCGCCTTAACCCGCGCCATCGCTGATGCAGTAAAAATTCCGGTCATAGCATCTGGCGGTGTTGGCACCTTGGATCATCTGGTCGAAGGCATTCGCGATGGCCATGCCAATGCAGTTTTGGCGGCTTCAATTTTTCACTTTGGAACATTTAAAATCGCCGAAGCCAAAGCATACATGGCCGCAAACGGCATACCCATGAGGATGACAATATGAAGTCGCTCGAAAAATTGGAAGCAACGATAGCCGCAAGAAAAGGGTCTGCACCAGAAAGCTCTTATACAGCAAAACTATTGAGCCAAGGCACCGAGAAATGCGCCAAGAAATTTGGCGAAGAAGCCTTTGAGTTGGCAATGGCCGCAGTATTGAACGATAAGACAAACATTGCGAATGAAGCAGCTGACGTGCTCTATCATTTGCTGGTGTTGCTGCAATCAACCGAAGTACCCTTAGCGGATGTGATTGCGACGCTTGAAAGCCGTGAAGGCATATCGGGTCTTGTGGAGAAAGCCAACCGCAATGGTTGATATTGAAGAAGATTTGGCCAGAGAAGTCTCGCCGTTTCGGCGATTTGGCCGTGAAGAATGGGCGGCCTTACGCGCTGATACAGCGATGACATTAACGGAAGCAGATCTGGTTGAAGTGCGCAGTTTGAATGACCGCATTGATCTCGATGAAGTTGAGACGATTTATTTGCCGATGTCGCGCTTGCTCAATCTTTATGTGCAGGCCAGTCAAAAACTGTTCAACGCATCCAATATGTTCCTGCACCGCACTGAACTCAAAGTGCCTTATGTCATTGGAGTTGCGGGCAGCGTGGCAGGTGGCAAAAGCACCACTGCTCGAATTTTGCGCCGCTTGCTCTCGCGCTGGCCGTCAACCCCTAAAGTTGATTTGGTTACCACCGACGGCTTTCTGCTCCCGAATGCGGTGCTTGAGCGCGACGGATTGATGACGCGCAAAGGCTTTCCCGAAACTTACGACTTGCCAAACATTTTGCGCTTTATGTCGGACATCAAGTCGGGCGAGCGCGATGTGGAAGCACCAATCTATTCGCACCTCACCTATGATGTGCTGCACGGCAAGACTCAGGTGATCGACCAACCAGATATTCTGATTGTCGAAGGTATCAATGTCTTGCAAACTGGGAGGCCGCCACGCGATGGTCGCGGTATTCCGAATGTTTCCGACTTTTTTGATTTTTCAATTTTCATTGACGCTGACATAGAAGATTTGCGCGAGTGGTATATTGAGCGGTTTTTCACGTTGCGCAGCGGAGCCTTTAAAGATCCAAAATCGTATTTTCATCGCTACGCCGCTCTCACCGATGCCCGAGCATTAGAAACTGCAACACGAATATGGACCACGATTAACTTGGCAAATTTGCGGGAGAATATTTTGCCGACCCGCCCACGCGCCGATCTCGTGTTGCGCAAAGGTTCCGATCATAAAGTTCGAAGCGTGTTTCTACGCAAGCTTTAGTTTTTCAGGCCTCTCACCACCATAGGCCCAATTCAACAACTCGACGGTATGGAGAATCGGAATATCAGTTCCCGCACCAATCTGCGAAATACAGCCAATGTTTCCTGTCGCGATGACGTCTGGTTTCGTGCTTTTAATGTTATGAACTTTCCGGTCACGCAAATTTCGCGCGATTTCTGGCTGCAGAATGTTGTAGGTTCCAGCAGACCCGCAACACATATGACCTTCCGGCACTTCAACGACATCAAAGCCCGCCCCGCGCAAAAGTTGAATTGGTTGCACTTTCAATTGCTGACCATGCTGAAGCGAGCAGGCGGAATGATAAGCAACGCGCAATTTAATTTTCGCTTCGGGAAGTTTAATCTCCGTCAAGAACTCTGAAATGTCCTTGGCTTTTTCACTGATAGCTTTGGCCTTCGCAGCGTAAATGATATCCAGCCTAAGCATATGTCCATAGTCTTTGATCGTGGTGCCACAGCCAGAAGTGGTCGCTATAATGGCATCCAAGTTTTCATCCGTCCACTGATCAATCATGCGTCTTGCACGGTTCAGTGCGTCAGCTTCTTTGCCCATATGATGCGTCAGAGAGCCACAACAACTTTCTCGAACAACAACAACATCAAAACCGATGCGGGTGAGCAAGTCGATTGTGGTTTTGTTAATTGCGGGATCCAGCACACTCTGCACGCAACCCATGAGCAAGCCTACACGACCGCGCCGTTGAACTTTTGTTTGGTAAGTGCCCGCTTGACCCATCGGTTCTGGCGAAACCAATTTTTGCGGAACGATATCCAACAATGCTGAAATTCGCTTCGCACCTATGGCATCGGCAATTGGCTTAAAAGGTTTTGCCAATCGTGCAAAAACGATGGCAAGTCTAAAGAGTTTTGGCCTTGGCATTGTGAACGCCAACAGATTGCGCAAGAATCGCTCCGTATACGGACGTTTATATGTGTTTTCGATATGGACCCGAGCATGATCAACCAGATGCATATAGTTCACGCCAGATGGACAAGTGGTCATGCACGATAAGCACGATAAGCAGCGGTCAATATGCTTCACAGTTTCTGCTTTTGCAGGTTCGCCCTTTTCCAACATCTCTTTGATGAGATAAATCCGCCCACGCGGACTATCGAGTTCGTCACCCAGCAAAACATAGGTGGGGCAGGTGGCTGTACAAAATCCGCAATGCACGCACTTGCGCAAGACCGTGTTTGAATCGGCAATTTGTGGGTCGGAAAGTTGTTGAGGGGTGAAATTAGTTTGCATTAAACACCCTCATACATGCGGCCCGGATTGAGCAAACCATTTGGATCAAATGAATTTTTTACGCGCGCTGAAAGATCCGCCAAAGCTTGCGGCTGCGGTTGAAACACATTGATCGTTGAGCGAACAACTTGAGGTGCCCGGACCAAAGTTGCATGACCTCCACCAAGCGTGGCACGGATTTCAGTGGATTTTTCATCTGCACAATCCATCCAAATCAGCCCACCTGCCCAATCAAAGAAATAGCGAAACTCAAACTGCTCGCGAAGTTGAGCGATAACAGAAGGCGCAGAACTTGGCATCACTGAAATTTTCCAAACCGCACGCATTGTGTCGTCGGCCAGTGGCAACACATCACGAATGTTGCGCCACTGCGCAGCCGATTCCAATGAATTGAGAATATCCTGCTTTCCAGCAAGCAACGAAATCAACTTGTCACGGCGATAGGCGACGGAAGGTGCAATACCTTCGAGGCGCAAGAATGTGCCAACATTGGGTATGTGTGCAGCACCTGAGACTTCAGTTGATGATTGCATTGCACTGCTCATGCAGTTCACTGCTGCAACATCATCAAGGCCACGAATGACAAGTGTCTCTTCGAATTCTGGACGAGGCAAAACTTTGAAAATAACCGAAGTAAAAGCGGCGAGTGTTCCATATGATCCCGCCATCAATTTTGGCACATCATAGCCAGTCACATTTTTCACAACGCGAGCTCCCGCCTTAAAAATCTCACCGCGCCCTGAAACAGCCTGCAAACCCAAAACATGATCCCGTGCGGCACCCATTTTTAGGCGACGCGGACCCGATAGATTGCACGCCAACACACCACCAATGGTGCCGCTATGTTTCGACCCTAGCAATCGAGAATAATCACGCGGCTCAAATGCAAGATACTGGTTCTTTGCGTGAATCAATTTTTCAATCTCAGAGAGCTTGGTCGCCGCGCCAACTTCTAAAATGAGCTCCTCTGGCTCATAAGCCGTAACGCCAGAAAATTTTGAAAGGTCTAAGATATTAGGATTTTCAGTATGCCGACCAAGTTTGTTTTTTGTTCCCGTTCCAATAACTTCGAACGGAAATTTCGCCCCTGCAATTACCTGGCCGAGTTCATTAGCCGTGGTTGGTTTATATCGCATCAAAATCTTGGAAGTTCGGGATGGGCCATTCGGCCGCCACTAATGTGGACCCGGCCCATTTCGGCACAGGCATGCAAAGTAGGAAAAACTTTGCCCGGGTTTAAAAGTCCGCGCCCATCAAACGCACATTTTAACCGCAGCTGTTGGTCAAGATCAGTCTGTGTAAACATCTCTGGCATCAAATCACGTTTCTCAACGCCGACGCCGTGCTCCCCCGTTAATACGCCGCCGACTTTCACACAAAGTCTTAATATATCAGCGCCAAATTTTTCGGCTCGGTCCAATTGTCCATCTTCGTTTGCATCAAACAAAATTAAAGGATGCAAATTGCCATCTCCGGCATGAAAAACATTGGCAACGCGTAAGTCATATTTTTTCGAAAGCTTGGCCATGCCCGCCAGAACTTCAGGCAATTTTTTGCGTGGAATGGTTCCGTCCATGCACATGTAATCTGGCGATATACGACCCACTGCAGGAAAGGCCGCTTTGCGCCCTGCCCAGAATAGAACACGTTCAGCTTCAGAATTTGAAATCCGCAAAGTCTTCGATTTATTTTTCTTGGCGATGGCAGAAACCCGTTCAATTAAGGAATCAACTTCAATCGATGGACCGTCGAGTTCAACAATTAACAAGGCTTCAACATTCAACGGATAATTAGCATGAACAAATTCTTCTACGGCGTGTATTGCGGGCCGGTCCATCATTTCCATTCCACCGGGAATAATGCCAGCTGAGATTATATCCGCTACACACTGTCCCGCATTTTCGCTTGATGAAAACCCAACTAAAACTGCGCGTGCCGTTTCAGGTTTTTGTAAAATGCGCACCGTAACTTCCGTCACAACACCAAGAAGCCCCTCTGATCCCGTCATGATGCCGAGCAGATCATAGCCTTCACTGTCCAGATGTTTGCCGCCCAAACGAATGATTTCGCCCGTAATCAAAACCATTTCGATTCCGAGAACATTGTTAGCGGTTAGACCATATTTCAGGCAATGAACGCCACCTGAATTCTCTGCCACGTTGCCGCCAATGGTGCAGGCAATTTGTGAAGATGGGTCAGGCGCGTAGTAAAAGCCTTTATGCTCGACAGCTTTGGTAATTCCCAAATTGGTAACGCCGGGCTGCACCACGGCGCAACGATTTTCAAAATCTATATCGAGAATAGAATTGAATTTTGCCAGTCCTAGCAAAATTCCATCTTCAAGTGGCAGCGCCCCACCCGAAAGCGAGGTGCCGGCGCCACGCGGCACAATTTTTATTTTATTCTCAAAAGCATACCGCAAAATCTGCGAAACTTGAGCAGTGGTTCGTGGCAACACGACGAGCATCGGCATTTGCTTGTATGCGGTCAGGCCGTCTGACTCGTAAACCCGCATTTCTGTTGCATTATCAATCACGCCCTCACCCGCAACAATACCGCGCAACGCAGCAGCGATTTCGCTGCGCCGAGCGAGCACTGCCACATCGGGCTTTGGCATTGTAAGCATTTTTACCTCAATGAAGGTGGCCGCGCGTCCAGCCATGCGCCGCCTGCCGCGTTAGAATCGACTGCTGCTTGAATGGCAGCAATGGACCGAAGCCCGTCAACCGCCTTTGGATAATGATCAGCCAACGGATCAATTTTGCGGCCCTCACGTTTTGCTGAAATTGCTTCGGCAAGATCAACATAAATGTTGGCAAAAGCCAGGGGCATTCCTTCTGCATGGCCAATGGCAATGCGCGAAGCACGGTCAGCTTCGGGCGACAAACCGGACCCGCCGCGTTCCAGTGTGATAGTGGGTTGATTGAGCGGAGTATAGAATAATTGATCCGGCCATTGTTGCGACCAGCGCAGGCCGCCTTTTTCTCCGAACACACGAATGTTCAAACCATGCATAGAGCCCACAGCAACCGAACTGGTCCACAGCCGCAGTCGCGCACCACCATCCATTTTGAAATTCACCATGGCATCGTCTTCAAGGGTACGGCTTGCCAAACATGAGGCAAAATCAGCCGACAATTCTAGAGCCTCTTGTCCAGACACAAAACTGGCCATGTGCAGCGCATGAATGCCACAATCGGCAAATTGCGCTGAAACACCAGCCAGCGCCGGGTCATAGCGCCAGCGCACCCGCGGGTTATCGGCATCGGCTTCATCGGCATGAAAGCCATGAGCAAACTCCGCTTTGATCAACCGAATATTACCAAGGTCACCACGCATCACCATGGCCCGCATGTGCCGCACCAAAGCATAACCCGTGTAGCCATAGTTGACAGCGCAAACTGCGCCCGTGCGCTTTGCTGTGGCCACAATATCTTCCGCTTGGTCCACGGTCACAGTCATGGGTTTTTCACACAGCACATTGATACCAGCATCGAGAAACGCTTTTGTAATTTCATAATGTGTTGAGTTTGGCGTGGCTACAGTTACAAGATCAACCTTGTCTGCACGGCTGCACTCGCCAACCAGCATTTCTTTCCAATCACCATATGCGCGATCTTTGGCGACACCCAATTTCTGAGCATAGGCCCGGCCCTTGTCAGCATTTGCGTCGAGCGCTCCAGCTGACAGAGTGTAGAGGCCATCCATAGCAGCACTGATGCGATGTGCAGGCCCAATTTGGCTGCCTTCGCCGCCACCAATCATGCCCCAGTTTAATTTCGACATTTTACATTCCCGATTCTAAATTGATTTTACATCGACCCAGCGCCGCAAATTATGCGACACAAAAGCAGCTTCGATCACCTGGTTTACCAAGAGTCCATCTTTGAATGTTGGCCAGCTCGATTTTCTATCAGATATTGCATTTAAAAAATCTTTGGCTTCGATAGTAATTTGATCCTGATACCCAGTGCCATGGCCCGGCCCTAAACTAAATGGTTTATAATCAGGGTGCAGGGGCCCCGTTAGAATTTTCGTAAATCCTTGGCGGTCAGCTTTGGCATCCCCCTTATAAAGCCACAGCGCGTTCTGGTCTTCCCCATCAAACCGCAATGCCCCTTGGGTGCCAAACACTTCGTAAATATAACCCATCTTTCGACCAGTGGCCACACGGCTGACAAACAATGAACCCATCACACCAGATTCAAAGCGGCACATAATTTGTGCTTGGTCATCATTTGTCACAAGCCTTGGTCCTGTGGGCGACGGCCGCGAGGTATGAACTGTTTCAATATCCGCGATGAGGGAATCAATCGGCCCCATTAACGCAAATGCCGCATTGATAATATGAGGGGAAAGATCGCCCATATTGCCCGACGCGCGGGACTCGCAACGCCAATTGAAAGGCTCATTGGGATCAGCCAAAAAATCTTCAGTGTGCTCGCCCCGAAAAGAAGTAACCCGCCCAATTTCGCCAGAATGAATAATCTGGCGCGCCAGTTGCGAAGCGGGTGTCCGGATGTAATTAAAACCCGTCATGTGCACGCAACCACTTTTTTCGGCTGCGTCCAACATAATGCGGCTTTCAGCTAAGTCCATGCCAAGGGGCTTCTCGCAAAATACATGTTTGCCCCGCGCAAAAGCAGCGAGCGCAATTTCACGGTGGGTATCTTGTGGGCTGGCTATAACCACAGCTTCAACTGCAGGATCATCAATAAGCAAACGCCAATCCGCAGTTGATTTATTAAACCCAAACTGATGCGCTTTCTCAGCAGCGCCTTGAGCCGTAGTTGTGCAAATAACTTCAAGGCTTGGTCGCAGTTTTGTATTAAATATTGCGCCAACGGCATTCATGGCCACAGCATGAGCTTTGCCCATATAACCGCCACCCACAATACCAATTCCAATTTTTGTCATGTCTCACATTCAATATAATTGCACTTAATCGCAACCGTAACTAAGTTCGCTGAATAAGGACAGTGGCAAACATGAACAACAAACAAAAATTTCTGGTGCTGGGCCGGGCAGGACTGGACCTCTACGCTGATCCACCGGGAACGACCATAGAAAACACTCTTGCGTTTAGCGCCGCATTGGGTGGCAGTGCTGGAAACATTGCAGCAGGCATTGCAAAACTCGGGGGGGCAGTTGATTTAATTACTGTCGTTTCGAAAGACGCGATCGGTCGATACACACTGAACGAACTATCAAAATATGGCATTGGCACACAGCTAGTAAATGAAAGCGGCGGAGAATCGCGCTCCACTCTGGCTGTTGTCGAGACCAGGTTGGAAAATTGCCAATCGGTGATTTATCGCAATGGCGCTGCCGATTTTCAGTTACAGGACAGTCATGTCAGAAACATTCCATACAGTGACTACTGGGCATTGATCGTAACTGGAACAAGTTTAGCGGTGGAACCTTCACGCACTGCAACTTTATTGGCAATTCAGCTCGCAAAAGCAGCAGGCGTAAAAATTATTTTGGACGTTGACTACCGCGCCTATTCTTGGATCAGCTCTGAAGACGCGCGCAAAACGTGTTTGAATGCTGCACAGCAAAGTGACATTGTAATTGGCAATGATGTTGAATTTGCCGTGATGGGTGGCGACATGGAACTGGCAAAAACGTTTGATGCCGAAATCGTCATTTACAAAATGGGTGAAAAAGGCTCTGTAACTTTTAGCAAAGGGACTTCTTTCGAAACCGGAATTTTCAAAGTTGGGGCCTTGAAGCCGACAGGAGCGGGGGATTCATTTATGGCAGCTTTTGTCACAAGTCTTAGGTCGGGGCTAGAATTGGAAACCTGTGTGCGCCGCGGTTCTGCCGCAGCCGCAATAGTTGTAACCCGGGTGGGCTGTGCGCTAGCCATGCCCACACAAGATGAACTTTCAAATTTTATGGTGACCCATGCACATTCCTCCATTTGACAATAAAAATAAACCGATTGTAGATGTCGAAGATTCTTCGGTGCCGCTCAATTATTTTAACATTGTGAAACTTAAACAAGGCCAAAGTTTCGAATATCAAGTGCCGGGATATGAAACTGCACTTGTTCCGGCAACAGGCACTGTCGATATTTCAATTGAAGGCGAGAATTTCAAAGCAATTGGCAATCGTGGCGTGGATGTTTGGGACGGTGAGCCAGAGGGTGTCTATGCGCCAACTGCGTCGAAAGTTCAGATAGTCTGCACGTCAGAAAATGCTGAGATTTTCGTGGCGGGTGCAAAGTTCGCGCGAACACTGCTGCCCTTCGCGGTGCGCGTTGCCGACATTGATAAAATTCAATACGGGTCCGATGACACAAAAACCCACCGCAAAATAAAACACATTTTCGGCACGAAATATAAAGACCGGGTAGGCCGTTTGTTGGTCTCCGAATTGTTTACCGTAGGGGCTGGCGGCTGGTCAGGCTTTCCGCCCCATAAGCATGACACTGATCGTTTGCCGCTTGAGACACGGCATGATGAAACTTATAATTTTCGCTTTCGTCCCAACCATGGCTTTGGATTGCAATTGGTGCAGCACGAAGATGGTAAGGTGGGACAAGCCTTTCATCTGGTTGATGGATCAACGATCACTTTGGATCAAGGTTACCATCCTTGTGTCGCTGCACCTGGCTATGAAATGTATTACTTCACAATTTTGGGCGGACTGAGCCAAAGGCCACTCATTCAATATTTTCAACCCACCCATGCCTATCAAGTGGAAACCATTCCCGGAATTAAAGATATGATCGCGAAGTTTAAATGACCTGTGTCACATTAAAGGATGTATTTAAAAAAAATAGCGCCGTGGCAGGTTTGGTTGTTCTCGGTTGGGAAGATGCAAAGGCTTATGTTGAGGCAGCCGAAGAAACTGGCATTGCAATAGTCCTACAAGCTGGTCCCGGAGCTCGCAAATATACGCCGATTCCAATCTTGGGAAAAATGTTCACGCATTTGGCAGAACGAGCCCGCGTGCCCATCGTCTGTCATATTGACCATGCAACCAGTCTACAAGAATGCGAAGAAGGCATCGACAATGGCTTCGCGTCAGTCATGATTGACGGATCACAACTATCAATATCTGAAAACATAAAGCTTACAAGATCGGTTGTGGAGCTTGCACATAGGGCGGGCGTTTCGGTCGAGGGCGAAGTAGGGCAGGTGGGCTATACGGCCGGAGCTGCATCGAACCTCACGTCCCCAGAGGAAGCCAGACGCTTTGAGCTTGAAACCGGTGTAGATGCTTTGGCAATTTCAGTTGGCAACGTTCATCTTAATACCGAAAAGACCAACGGCATAGATTTTGAAGCGTTGCATGCAATTGAAGCAGTGACCAAATCGCCATTGGTGCTGCATGGCGGCAGCGGCATTCCGTTTGAAATTCGGCGCAAACTTGTGCGGGAAACCCGTGTCGCCAAGTTTAATTTTGGAACAGAATTGCGACAGGCATTCGGCAACGCGCTGCGACAATCACTTCAAAACCAGCCAGACGTATTTGATCGCTTACAGCTTCTTGGCCCCACGATTCCCGCACTGCGCGAAGCGGCAAAAGTCTCAATATACTCGGTGGCCGGCGACGTAAGTCGCTGATACGCAGCGGTCGTCTCCCAACAGCGCGAGTGCAAACAAGATATCCTCAATTGAATTCGAGATGGCGTGGCGTGCCGCAAGCACGGGCGTAGCCATAGGGTTCAAAACTATAATGTCGGCAAATTTTCCAAGGGCGATACTGCCAGTTTCATCAGCAATTCGAAGGGCTCGGGCATTGGTCAGCGTGGCCATGAAAAACAGTTCAGCAGCTTTAAGTTTTCGCCCTTGAAGCATCTGAACTTTGTAGGTTTCACCTATTGTTTGCAACATGGAATATGATGTGCCGCCGCCTATATCTGTTGCCAAAGCAATGCTGTTGCGATCAGCAAAAGACATGAGGCCAGAGCCCAAAAATGTATTTGAAGTTGGGCAATGAACTATTGTGCTGCCCACTTCATTTAATGCGCCAAGTTCGCGCTGCGATAAATGAATGCCGTGAGCAAATAAGCTTCGATCTGAAACCAAACCGAAGCGCTCGTATACGGCTGTATAGTCGGCCTCGTTGGGGAACAATTTTTTGACAAAGGCAATTTCGCCTGCACTCTCCGACAGGTGTGTTTGCATAAGCGCGCCAGCGCAGATCTTGAGTAATTCGCCAGCTGATTGAAGTTGAGCTTCCGTAGACGTAATTGCAAAGCGCGGCGTTACTGCGTGGCGTAAACGGCCTTGGCCATGAAAGCGCTGGTGCAGTTCTAAAGTCTCGACGGCCCCTAGTTCCACCGTGTCGTGTATGGCTGGAATGGCATTGCGATCCATCAATGTTTTGCCTGTAACCAATGCCATATTGCGCTTACCCGCAGCTATGAAAAGTGCCTCGGCGCAAGCTTTATGTGACGAGCAAAACGCTAGGGCTGATGTGGTGCCATAGCGAAATAACGTGTTCAGAAAATTCTCTGCGGCCGCCGCTGCGTAAGTCCCATCAGCATAGAGTGCTTCTTCTGGAAAGGTATAGCGATGCAGCCAGTCCATGAGATCAACTGCCGCGGCGGCTAGCATTCGATTTTGTGGAAAATGAATATGGGCATCAATAAAGCCAGCCATCAAAATTTGATCGCCAAAATCCTCGCGTGGCGAAAGATCAAAGGCGCGCGGCAGGAGTGACAGTGGCCCGTGAAATAAAATCCGCCCGTCATCACCAATGGCAATGGCACCGCGTGTTTCATAAGTCAGCTGATCGGCAGTGGTGCCAAACGAAGCAATTTGACCGAGCAAAATCTTTGTCATTCAGCCACTCGGTCGCTCAAACGAAAGCCAATTATTTTGCAAACCTGTTGCAAGGCCACTTTATATTCATCTGCCCGTTCGTGGTGAATGCGCTGTTTAAAGCTATCTAGAATTTGATGTTTTGTGGCGCCTTTCACAGCATAAATAAATGGAAAGCCATTTTGCGTTTTGTAGCGTTCATTCAAAGAATTGAATTCGGCAAATTCGAGAGGGTTGAGGGTGTCTAACCCTGCCCCTTTTTGTTCGTGCGTTGATTCAGTCGTAAGTTTTGCTTTCGTTGCCAAGTCAGGATGATGTCGCAAAAGCGAAAGTTGCCGATGTTCGGCGGCGGCAAAAACAGTTTCACCAAAAATTTGAATCATATCATCGCGTGAGTTAAAGTGCCGTTTTGCGGCTTCGGCTACCCATGGCGAGTGTTCGGCAATATCGCCAAAACAAGTCACAAACTCTTGCAAATCCATTGCGTTAATTTGCGTTAAAGTAATCATTGCGCGGCCAACCAAGCCCCAAGCTTTTGGCGCTCTTCCAATGTCATGCCAGTTTTGTTTCCAAGCGGCATGGCCTTGTTGCGCACGGCTTGTGCTTCAATTTGTCTAGAGTAGCGTTTTAAGTCATCCACGCTTGCAAACATGATGCCCTTTGGCGCTTGTTTTATTTTTACATCAGTGGGGTTGGCGGCGTGGCACGACTGGCAATGCGTTTGCACAATCGACATTACCTCAGTGTCACTGACTTTTAGTCCAGCAGGCACGATGGATGCCGCAGGCTCGGTGAGCATCACTGCGCACACGAGACAAAGCGCAATCACCGGAATGGTCCAAGCTATTTCGCTCATCTCATCGTGCACTTCGGTGCGCAAAAGAAAATGCCGCGCAACGCCCCCACCCAGAACTACTAAACCCACTAAAGCCCAAGCTTGTGGATGGCCCGTGATTAATGCGTAGTGATTGCTGGTCATCATAAATAGAACCGGCAGTGTCAAATATGTATTGTGCAGCGATCGTTGCTTTCCCATGGCACCATATTTTGAATCAGGTTTTTCGCCGCGCAGAAGCGTGGCCGTAATTTTACGTTGATTGGGAATGATCACAGCAAAAACATTGGCCGCCATCATTGTGCCGATGAAAGCCCCGAC
This sequence comes from Hyphomicrobiales bacterium, assembly GCA_031418535.1. Classification (GTDB taxonomy): domain Bacteria; phylum Pseudomonadota; class Alphaproteobacteria; order Rhizobiales; family Aestuariivirgaceae; genus Aestuariivirga. The sequence goes on from JANOXS010000081.1 coordinate 57,707, forward strand.
ATGAATAAAAGCCCCGCGGCCGGAAAACACATGTGAAAATCCGCATGCCGCAGCAACAATCAGTGCAAAAACACAGATCGCCAACCGCCCGGTATTTTGACCGATCGCAGATCGGCAGAGGCCATCATAAACAAACCAACCACCCAGCAAAGTTCCAATCGAAATTCCTATGGCCTGCCACGATGTGAGTGCCATCACTGCAGGATCAATCAAAAAGAGATCAGCTTGAACATAATATTGGATGACCAGCAGCACAAAACCAGAAATCCATGCGAGATAAGCTTCCCACTTAAACCAAATTAAATCCGGCGGCAGATTGTCCGGCGCTGAAAGATATTTCCGTACATGATAAAATCCACCGCCATGCACTTCCCACGCTTCGCCAGAAACACCGTGAGGCATTGCTGCTGCTTTCCGCAAACTGAGGTCCAAGGCCACAAAATAAAACGACGTGCCAATCCATGCAATGCCTGCAACCAGGTGGCCCCAGCGCACCAGTATATTCAGCCATTCAAGAATAAAAGGATCCATTTTAGCCCTGCGATTTTTGCAGATCGTAGCTGATCGGATGGGTTTTAGCCCTTATCATTTCGTCACACGCAATCAACTGCACAGCCACACCCGCTGCAATAACCGATGGATGTTTTGATTTGAGCCGTGAGGAACCAATCGGGCAAGTGAGCAACGTATGATCAACACCCACGTCGCGCAAACGTTTAAGAAACCTAGCACGCTTCGTTTCACTGCCGATCAAACCTACAAATTCAAATGCTGGATTTCGCAGAGCCACATCAACAATATCAAAATCTAAAGCGTGAGAATGGCTCATCACAACCACAAATCCACTTTCAATCATCTCTGCGGGTGATCCTGAGCGGCACGTCACATTTTGCGGCACATAGTTGGGGAAAGCATTTGGCCGTGCATCCCACCACGTAATTTTAAAAGCCAATGGAGCCAATGCTAAAACTAACGCGCGGCCCACATGGCCCGCCCCCCACAGGTGAACGTGACGCAAATCTTCTATAAAAACGGCGGCACGGTCTTTCACCAGAGTGAGAGAGTTTTGGTCAAAGCTTTCGATTCTCAAATCAACACGGCCACCGCAACACTGCCCAAGATCAGGGCCTAAATGTTTACGAATCGTTTTTTGCGTAGGCGGTTTTCCGAGAAGGCTTTGCGCCTCTGCCATTGCATGCCATTCCAACGTACCGCCACCAATCGAGCCATGAAATCCATGCGGGGTGACAATCATCCACGCGCCAACTTCGCGCGGTGTTGATCCTTCGGCAGCGATAACTGTGACAAAAGCACACCTATCACCAGCTTCGAGTGAACCAAGTATTTTCAGATACGGATTCACAGCGATTTCACCGCGCGCAAAATTGCTTCAGGTGTGGCAGGCGTGTCAAGCTTTGGAACTGTGCCGGGCTCCACACTCGCGACGGCATCCATCACGGCGCACCACACGGAAATAGGCAGCATCAAAGGCGGTTCTCCGACGGCCTTAGACCGATAAATGGTATCGGAAACATTGCCTTTGCTTCTAAACAAAGCGACCCGAAAATCTTCCGGCACATCCGAAGCACAGGGAATTTTATAGGTAGAGGGCGCATGGGTCCGCAGTTTGCCGTCGTCACCATAAACCAGTTCTTCAGTGGTCAACCAACCCATGCCTTGCACAAAAGCACCTTCAATTTGGCCGACGTCAATAATAGGGTTGAGCGAGTGCCCCACATCATGAAGAATATCAACACGCGTCACTTTCATTTCACCCGTCATTGTATCAACCAAAACTTCAGAACAAGACGCGCCATAAGCAAAGTAAAAAAATGGCATCCCGGAGCCAGAAGCACGGTCCCAATAAATTTCAGGTGTTGCATAGTGGCCTGCACAGGAAAGCGAAACGCGGCTCTCCTTCGCCAACTTTGAAAGTTCAGAAAACTTTATCACATGGCGGCCCGATTTGATTTTATCACCCGCAAAAGTGATGGTCGATTTTTTAACTTTCCAAACTTGCGCAATCAATTCTGCCATGCGGTCTTTTATTGCGAGAGCCGCATTTCGTGCAGCCATGCCATTCATGTCGGTGCCAGATGATGCTGCCGTTGCTGAGGTGTTCGGCACTTTGCTGGTGTTGGTCGCCGTGATTGCCACACGGTCTAATGCAATGCCAAAAACTTCCGCCACCACTTGTGCAATTTTAACATAAAGCCCTTGGCCCATTTCGGTGCCACCATGGTTCAAGTGCACCGAGCCATCAGTATAGACATGAACCAAAGCACCCGCCTGATTGAGGTGCGTGGCTGTAAATGAAATACCAAACTTTACCGGTGTAAGTGCAATACCCTTTTTAAAAAAACGACTGGATTTATTGTAAGCATCAATCTCTTTGCGGCGCTTGCGATAGCTTGATGACTTTTCGAGCTGACCAACAATTTCATCAAGAATGTTGTCGCGCAGTTTTTGCCCATAGGGAGTCACATCACGGCGCGGACCATAGAAATTCCGTTTGCGCACATCCAGCGCATCTATGCCGGTCTGAATTGCAATAGATTGCATCATCGCTTCCGCAAATACGATGCCCTGCGGTCCGCCAAATCCTCGAAATGCAGTGTTTGATACCGTGTCGGTTTTCATGCGCTGGGTCGCAATGTTGAAGGCAGGGTAATAATAAGCATTGTCCGCGTGGAACATGGTGCGGTCACAAATTGCACCGCTGAGATCGGCAGAGTATCCAAGACGTGCCCTAAAATTCACGTCCACAGCTGTAAGGCGAGCAGTCTTATCAAAGTTAGCTTCATATGCCACATGAAAGTCGTGGCGCTTGCCTGTCATCATGAAATCATCATCGCGATCTAAACGGCATTTCGCAGGGCGGTTCAATTTGTGAGCGGCCAGTGCAGCAAGGGCCGCCCATTGTGTTGCTTGGCTTTCCTTGCCACCAAAGCCACCCCCCATGCGCCGACATTCGCAAACGACCATGGCATCAGGCACGGCCAGCATGGCGGCAATTTTATGCTGAATTTCCTGTGGGTGTTGTGTCGACGAATGCACCAACATACCATTTTTTTCTTGCGGAATTGCAAAAGAAACTTGGCCTTCCAGATAAAAATGCTCTTGCCCACCGATTGAAAATTCACCAGAAATATTATTGATGGAACCTTTTTTATAAGCGCCTTTTGTAAATGCGTAGGGTGGCAGTAAATTGGTGTGAGAGTCCTGAACACTTACGACAGGAGTAGATTTCTGAATTTCAATTTTAGCTAAGAGCCGCGCCCGCATCGCCGCTTCGCGCGTGTCTGCAACCACAGCAAAAATCACTTGCCCATGAAAATGAATTTCCCCTTTCGCAAAAATCGGATCATCACCCATAATTGGGCTGCAGTCATTTGCGCCCGGAATATCTTCGGCCGTTAAAACCGCAAGAACCCCTTGACTTGCCAGCACCAGTGAAAGGTCGAGCGTCGTTATTCTTCCAACCGCGCCATCCTTGGCAAAGCCCGGCACCACATGCACAGTTCCATCTGGCTCCAGAATATCATCAATGTAAGTTGCAGTGCCCGCAACATGTAGCTCGGCGCTGTCATGAGCAATTGATTTTCCAACTGTTCTCATATGAGCGCCTTTTGCAGCAACGCATTGGCCACGGTGTTGCGATACTCGGCACTGGCGCGCATGTCGCTCAAAGGCGTGTAGTCAACAAGCACAATGCTTTCAGCTTCCGCCAATGTTTTGCCGATCAGTGCGGCTTCGGTTTTTAAGGCGCGTTTTGGTGTGGCTGCCATGCCACCATAGGCGATGCGCGCAGCGGTGATTTTGTCGCCCGCAAGCGTAAATAAAAACGCACCCATAACAGCAGAAATATCATCATCAAAACGCTTGGAAATTTTAGTGCATTTGAAAATCTGATTTGGTTTTGGCTTGGGCACATCTATGCGCCACACCAGTTCTCCAGCCACGCGGTCTTGCTTTCCATAAGCAATAAAGAAATCTTCAAGTTTCATTGAACGAACGGCGTCTCCATGGCGCAAATGTAGAGTGGCACCAAGGGCGATGAGGGCAGGTGGCATATCGCCGATGGGTGAACCATTGGCGATGTTGCCACCAATGGTGCCTGAAGCCCGCACCTGCCGCGAACCAAAGCGGCGCAACAGTTCACCAAGGTCAGGATGCAATTTTGTCAGGGTGTCATGCAAAACAGCATGAGTGGCGCCTGCACCAACTGAAATATACTCGCTATGATCCTCAATTGTGGAGAAGTCTTTGGCGCGGCCAGTATAGATGATTTGGCGTTGGGCGCGCATCTGTTTGTTGATCCACAAAGCAACATCAGTTGCCCCAGAAACGATGGTGGCGGTTGGATGTTTTGCACAAAGGGTTGCCAAGTTTTCAGCTGTGGCCGGAGCTGCGAAAAAGGCAGTGCTATCGCCCACGAACAAATCTTCAGTCGAGATAGCTGAAAGTTGTGCGGCGATTTCGGCACTGTGTTGTGACCAATAATCATCAACACTCCCGCAGGCCTTCAATCCAGCCTCAATAATGGGACGATAACCCGTACAACGACACAAGTTTCCGGCAATTTGATTGACCACCGTTGCCCGGTCTACTTTACGATTCTCATGTGCCAGCGAAAATAGCGACATCACAAACCCCGGTGTGCAAAATCCACATTGCGATCCATGCGTGTCCACCATAGCCTGTTGCATGGCATGTAATTTTCCGTCCCGCGCCAAATCATCAACCGTGATCAACTCTTTGCCGTGGATTTGGCCCAGTAACAAAATGCACGCGTTTACAGCTTGATAGCGCACCCGGCCTTCATGCAGATCGCCCAACACGACCGTGCAGGCTCCGCAGTCGCCTTCATTGCAGCCTTCTTTGGTGCCTTTGGATTTTTCAGTCAGGCGCAGATAGCCGAGCAACATTTGGTCGGGTTCGAATTTTTCAAGTCGAACAATTTTGCCACGCCTCAGAAAGCTTAAGCTCTGCATCAGCTGCCTCGATAGGTTGAATACCCAAATGGCGACAGCAACAATGGCACATGAAAATGTTGAGACCCATCGGCGATACCAAAATGAATAGGAATGATATCAAGAAAAAGCGGTTCAGATAAGTTCATGCCTTGGCCTCGCAGATAATCACCAGCATAGAAACGCAGTTCATATCTTCCAGAACCAAAAGCGGCACCTTCCAGCAATGGTGCGTCAGCGCGGCCATCGGAATTGGTGGTTACTGTCTTTAGTAATTGACCCTGCCAGACTTCAATTTTTAAGCCGGCCGCAGGCTTGCCCAAAGCCGTGTCTAAAACATGTGTCGTAAGCTTGCCCATGTGACCCTCATTCAAACGAAGGTTAGGAAAGCCCGCCCGCTTTGACAATATAATTCTGAACAGCTTCTAAGCCTTTTAGTCGCAGTAAATCGGTGAAAATGAAGGGCCGTTCGCCGCGTGCAATTTTTGTGTCACTTTCCATCACAGCAAGATCTGCCATCACATAGGGAGCAAGGTCGGTTTTGTTGATGATCAATAAATCCGATCGTGTGATAGCCGGACCTCCTTTGCGCGGAATTTTCTCGCCTTGGCAGACAGAAATTACATAAATTGAGAGATCAGCAAGATCTGGCGAAAAAGTGGCCGCCAAATTATCGCCGCCAGACTCGATGAATATGATGTCCAGATCGGGATGACGTTTATTCATTTCAGCAATCGCCGCCAAATTGATCGACGCATCTTCTCTGATGGCCGTGTGCGGGCAGCCGCCAGTTTCCACCCCCATGATGCGGTCTTCGGGCAACGCCTGAAGACGATTTAAGATCAGTGCATCTTCCTTGGTGTAAATATCATTGGTGATAACGGCAACCGAGTATTGCCCGCTCATGGCTTTACATAACTTTTCAGTAAGTGTGGTTTTGCCAGACCCAACCGGGCCACCAATGCCAACACGAAGCGGTCCATTTAAGCTCATGTGCGGAAAACTCTTGAATGCTGGGTTTCATGCTTCATAGAAGCTACATCAGAGAGCAGCGTAATCGAGCCTAAATCTTCCATCGATGCACTTGCAGCACGCTGTGCCATTGTTGAAATAAATGGCATCAAATTTCGCATGATTTCAAGCCCAGCCGTTTGCCCAAGCGGCACCAGCCTCACTGCTACAGAAATAAGGGCGTTGGAAAACCCTTGCATAAAAGCAAGCAAGGCATGTGTGGGGTCTATATCCATAATCTTGCAAGCACGGGCTGCGGCAGCGGGATAAGAAATTTCGCTGGCAATGTTATCACGTTGTAAAAAGACTGAAGCAGCAATTTCAAACGCTGCACCCAATTGCGTCGTTTCCAAATAGCGCTCTTTCGATGGGCACATGGCCAGCGCCAGTTCATTTACATCTTGTTCAAAGCTCAAATTAAAAAGAACAGCGTCATTCCAACCGGACCCGTGGGATATTAAATCTGCAATCCACTCTTCGACTTCGGATTGCGTCGAAACATCCCCAGATTCAATCGCCCACTCGAGGCCATGGCTATAAGCATAAGCCCCGATTGGAAATGCGGGCGAC
>JANOXS010000082.1:0-35732 GCA_031418535.1 Hyphomicrobiales bacterium
CACGTGGCAGCGGTCGCGTTTTGCCCCCATGGCCTCAACTCCAAGCTCCTAGAGCAAGTCATTATGAATAAACAAGAAGGTCTTCTTTATCCGGAAAGGCTTTCGCAAAGTCTAAGCGAGAGGTGCTGCTCTAATTTAGGAGGTAATGATGAAACAAACCACCGCCCTCCTATCTCCAGTCCACCTATAACTGCCCCAGGTGAGTCGTTTTGACTCAGGGCTAGCTATTGGCAATTCCCCAAACGGTCATTAGGCTGTTTGCCACACTAGGGAATAAAGGCCATGAACACACCACTTCAAGCACAACGCTTCGTATCCTACTTAAGAGTATCCACCACCAAGCAAGGGGCAACAGGTCTAGGCATTGAAGCCCAGCGCCACACGGTCACTCAATATCTGGCCAGCGGACGTCACAAAGAATTGCTTCAAGAGTTTGTGGAGGTGGAGAGTGGCAAGAAGAACTCAAGGCCGCAACTCGCCAAGGCTTTAGAGCTTGCACAGCTTACAGGGGCAATCCTCATCATAGCAAAGCTTGATCGCCTCTCTCGCAACGCTCACTTCCTTACGGGTTTGGTAGAGGCGGGCGTGGAGTTCATTGCTTGCGACTTACCAGAAGCTAACAAGCTTACAGTCACCATCATGGCCGCTGTAGCAGAGCATGAGAGAGACCGCATTGCACAGCGCACAAAGGATGCACTTGCAGCGGCCAAAGCTAGGGGCATAAAGCTAGGCAACCCTCAAGGTGCAAAGCATCTAGTAGGATTGGGTAACCTTGAAGCTCTGACCTCTATAAAGCTTAAGGCAAATCAGAACGCACAGCGGTTGGCCAATACCATTGCGACCCTTCAAGCCACTGGCACCAAGTCTGCAAGAGGCATAGCGTTAGCTTTAAACTCAAAAGGCATATTGTCACCTAGGGGAAGTCAATGGGATGCAAAAGCAGTGACCCGCTTGCAACAGCGATTGGGAACTTTAGGCTAGTCCGGCGTGGAGGGATATTCCTACCGTATTCCACACTAATCGTTATAGCTATAAGTACAGCCGTGCTGCTTCATTGGCTTTGAGAAAGTGTCTAGCTTTGGTCTCAGTGGTGCAAATCAGTGCACCCTTTATGAGGCTCAGACCATGACGAACTTAAACACAATCCACCGCCCTTCCCTCACACTTCGAGTAGCTGGCTATGAGCTACTTGGCGAACTTCACGGCAACCTCTTTGACCGTAACACATGGCTATATGGGCTTGAGGTTTGGGAACATACCGGATGCTGCCTCTACTGGTTTGGACCCTTCCACTTTGCTGTCTCCAAAGTTCGATAGATGGGTGGAAAAGTGGCAAACAGCGTCAAGGCTAACTCACTGTTATACATCATTAAATCAATAGGCTTCCAATAGATAAACCATCAGGCCTCCATAGCGTCACTTCTAATACCCCTACATATAGAGAAAGCGGCGACCCAAAGTAGCGCCCAAAGCACTCTCAAAGTAGCAACATCTAGCTTTCTGCACCCAGTTTCACATTAGGCCAGTAGTGGTGGTGATAGGGGGCAATAATCCCTCCCACTCCTCCCTCACGGCTAAACAGCTCCCTGCCCTCAATAGGTGCAGCGCATACCCAGCACCAAACTCTAGATAAACCCCTTGGTGCATCTCCCAAACCTCAAATAAACAACTAGGAAATCACTATGCTCACCCAACTCAAGGGTGGCTTGGCTCACGGCCAAGTGCACCGGACCGACCTCATTAAGCTCCTAACCCCATGCCACAATCTCCAAGAAGACGAACTCTTAGGCATTCTCCAAAACCCAACGTGGTGGCCTGATGGAGTTCTTAAAGTAACACCCTCCACGCGTGATGCCAGTAGTGCATTAGGGGTTACTGTCACAGTGGCCAATCCATCGCGTACTCACCCCCACTTCTCCCAAAGCTCATACCCTGTGAGCATAGATTTGCCTTATGCAATTCCCCTTTGGCTTGCCTCCCTCTTTGGTGGTGCCATAAGACTTAATGGTAACAAAGCTATCGGCAAACCATTCTATAAGTCATACGTTCGCTTTCGCCTCAAAGGTTCTAACTATACCTTGCCTAGCGTTATCATGGACGCAAAGGCCGGTACACAAGCTATAGCCTCAAAGGCAAATCCTCATAGTTGCCGCCGCCTCACCCTTAACATTGAAGGCGGTACTCGTAGTATTCAACCACGTAAAGCCTTTGTGGAGAGTGCTGCACGATTGTTTGAAGACCATGCACCGCTTGAGCTTGGAGTAACTCTCGAGCAATACCTCACTGCTCTAACCGGATGGTTTGCCAAGGCAGATAAGCGCTATGAAGAGCTTGAAGCCCTCAAAGCTATTGGCGATGATGGTATGGACAAGGCAAGCTCACCCTCTCCTCTTCCTCACGCTTAGGAACTAGCAGTTAGGGACTCTAGCAACGCCGCACAGACCCTTCACAGCACAGCGCAATCACCCCCGCGTGAACATACCTGAAGGTGCTCCTAGCGGCCTCCTAGGGTCCTCACAGTAAACAATACAAAGCCCTCTTGCGTAAGACTCCATCTATCATACTTATCTTGATCACTAGGGTCTGCGAACTTTGCAAGATTGATAACTTCATGCCCCCTCTTTGCCGCCTTCAGCAAGCGGCTTTAAGTTTGACTCTGGCGGTAGGTTAAATGGGGGATGGAGGCTGCAAGTGAGAAAGTTTTAGGAGTGAAGCTCCCTGTAATTAGAAAGCTGTAGTAGCAACATTGGGAGCCTTAGAACACATCCAGTTCTTTTTGGTGCTATTGTAAAAGCACATGGAAATTGAGTTATCAAACCGATTGACGGTCTTGACGGAAGAGCCTTCAATGTTGATTTCTAAGCGGAAGGTCCAGCATACCATCGCAGCTGCAACTACTATTGCAAGTGGTGTGAGAAATTTCTGCATACAAGCATCTCCAATAGTTCATGTTTCATCTTGCAAGGCGAACCCTGTAGGAAGTCTTACGCTTTCAACACATGCCCTTAGTTGCTCAAGGCTAGCACCGCCTGAATACACACCAAAAGCCATGCCCTGTAGCTTATGCCCTACAACGCGCATGACTATATTCTCAGAGTTACCAGCCTGCTCTGCTGCTGTGATGAACCACCGCCTAAACGAGTGGAAGTTAACGAGAGAACGCCTTTTATCTTCTCTCAATTCATCCACTCCAAGCCTCCGCCTGTAAGTAGCGAAGCGCTTTGTGAAAACATCAGACCGCCGATTGTCCCAGCCGCTAGCTGTGGCTTCCTCCAAGAGAAAAGCCTTATTGTCTTTACCGCTCGAACGCCGCTTGACGATAGATAACAAGAGGGAGTGGATAGGGACCTTGCGCTGGCCAGCTTTAGTTTTAGAGCGCCTAATGTTAAACACATCTTTCTGACAATCGTCTACGGTAAGCTGAAATATCTCCTCCAAACGCATACCAGACAAGGCAGCAAGAGCCATCGCGTCTCGCATCTCCAAACTTGAAGATGAACCTAATAAAAGAGCCAGCTCCTTATCTGTAAATGGTCGCTCTTTATCGTCATCATCAATCGAACCCCCTTTAGGTTTAGGCAGGGATTTACCAGCCCAAGGGTTACCCTCAATATGGCCATGAGCATCTAACCACCTCCAATAGGTTCTCAGACTAGACAGCCATTTGTTTGCCGTCTTATGGTTTGCACCTTTCGCTACCATCGCCTCAGACTTAAACCGTCCAGCGGCCTTGCTTGTCATTGTCTGGAGAGCATCCACAAGTTTGGACTCATGTAACCATGCAATTAGTTTGTTCACTGCATAGCGATGATCTGCCTTGGTGCGGTCTGTGAAGTTTGACTCGGCTAGCCAGTCCTCCAAATGCAAGCCTATTGGTGTTGCTAACCCTGCCCCCACATCATAGAAAACTTGTGCAGTTGCTTTATCTGTTTCCTGCTCCACTGCATTGGCTTGATCATACAACTCTATTTGAAGGTCGTTCACTGTCTCAAAGTCTTTGCGGGCCTCAGCAGCTTGAAGCTCACGGCGAATAGTTAGCGCTCTACCAGTAACTCCCACACCTTCCACTACTGCTTTGCTTTTCCGTGCGGTCGCTATGCGAGTCTTAAACTCACTGACAACATTATGACGCTTTACCCGCGCCTCTCTAACGTCATCCGTTCCGAGAGCTTTTGTAAGCCGTTTAGCCCCTATTATCGTGCGTAGACTTGGTGGAACTTCCACTGCTACATACCAGCGATGGCCTTGCTTGAAGAGGTTCTTATTATCTGCCATCTTGGACCTTATTCAAAGCGATACCCCATAGGTTACCCTATAGCTTCTACCCTCTAAAAAGTCATAAATACAAGCCTAAATCAACAAATTCAACGAGTTAATACCCTATAACTTAGGGTCCTAGTCCCCCAGCCAAACTTATATCTTCACGGCGCTCATGTTTAACACCATTGCTCAAGCACTTGATTGGTTTGGAATTTGCGTCTTTGCACTTTCGGGTGCTTTGGTCGCATCGCGCAAGCAAATGGATATTGTTGGGTTCGCGATGTTGGGTACCGTGACCGGGATTGGCGGCGGCACGGTCCGCGATATTTTATTGGGAAATCTGCCAGTCTTCTGGGTGCAAAAACCAAGTTATCTCATCGCGTGTGTGGTGGTGTCATGTGTCGCATTTTTTGCTGCACATCAGTTTTATTCTCGCATGCAAATTTTGATCTGGTGCGACGCAATTGGACTGGCGTTATTTTCTGTCACAGGAGCCCAAGTTTCGCTCGATACGAATACAAGTGGCATTGTGGCAATAGCCATGGGCGTTGCCACTGCAACATTCGGCGGTTTAATTCGCGATTTATTGGGCGCTGAAATACCAATGATACTTCACCGCGAAATTTATCTGACAGCCGCATTGCTAGGATCAAGCATTTTGGTCATTGCCGAAATGCTGAACGTGCCACGTGAAGCGGCATTGGTGATTGGATTTGCTGCAGCGCTGGCACTTCGTGCAGCTGCTATAAAATATGAATTTTCGCTGCCAACTTTTCCGGGAGCCAGCGAAAATGACAAACACTAAATTTAATTAAGTGCCGAAAAATATTTAGTGCACCTTCACTGCGCCACAAGTTCCACGCGACGATTTTTCGCCTGACCTTCCTCAGTCTTATTTGAGGCTAGGGGCGCAAGTGGGCCCACACCTTTGGCAATCATCCGCGCAGCATCGATGCCAGCTTGTCCTAAAGCAGCAACAACTGATTTAGCCCGTGCGGCTGAGAGTTTGAGATTATAATCCAGCTCCCCTTTATTGTCAGTATGGCCAACAACATACACGCGCGCCGAGGAATCGTTTTTAAGATAGGCAATCATCTGCGCCAACTGCGGTTCAGATTCTCGTTTGATCGTTGCCTTGTCAAAATCAAAATACAAACCATAAATCACCACGCGACCATCGGCACCAAGACCGTCACCAATTTCATCCGCCGTGAGTGTGACAATTTTTTCTTCGCGTTGGCCGGGTTCAACCACTTCGATCAACACGCCCACGCGAGAACGCAGCGCTTTTGAAACATCGCCAAATGAGCCACCAGCATTTTGGCCTGCAAACACGGCGATATAAGTTTCATTGCCCACTTCGCCTTTTTTCAAAAGGGCATATCTGGGATCAACAATTTTGTTGAACATGGCGTTTGAGAGAAATTTGCGACGCGTTCCGGCGTTATCTGAGATCACATTTTTTGCGGGGTCATTTGCTGTATATTTGAGGTCTTTGAAATTTTTGCCGCAGGTTTCATTGGCACATTCAAAAACGGCCACAAAGCCTTTAGCCTTCAAAGCATCTATATAATTGCCAAAAACTTCAAGAGATGAACGCTGCTCTGGCGAAACATAAAGCGTGCGCAAAACCGAACCCTTTTGCGATACGGTGGCCGTAAAAGTTTTGGTCTTAGGGTCGGAAGGTCCAGCAGGCAGGATGAGTCCATCAAATTTCTTGTAGGTCTGACCAACGATGGTTGAACCCTCATAACGCCCCGTGAAAGGGCTGTCTGCAGCGCCATCAGCATCGGCTGCCATCTCCGTCGTGTAATCAGCAGGGGCAGCATAAGCCGCATAAGAAACCAACAATCCAACAGCAAAACAAATAATACGTAGAAACATGTGCATTCCCCATAGGCCCCGCGTGGCTGGAGGATGACAACAAAAGCCAAGAGCCGTCAACCCCGTTGCCCTTCGACAATTCTTCCCATAAGCTTTGGCAAAATTAATGGAGACGTGAAAAATGACCACCGAACGCAAACTGGGTTTTGATACACTTCAAGTTCATGCAGGCACAGCGCCCGACACCGCAACGGGTGCGCGGCAAGTTCCGATCTATCAAACCACGGCTTATGTGTTCCGCGACAGTGATCACGCTGCCAAACTCTTTAATCTGCAAGAAATTGGCTACATCTATTCGCGACTCACCAACCCCACAGTTTCGGCCCTCGCCAATCGCATCTGTGCGCTGGAAGGTGGCACGGGTGCCATCTGCTGTTCTTCTGGCCATGCGGCACAAATCATGGCGCTGTTTCCACTCATGGGACCTGGTAAAAACGTGGTGGCCTCCACACGGCTTTATGGCGGCACAATTACGCAATTCAGCCAGACCATTAAGCGCTTCGGCTGGTCGGCCAAGTTTGTTGACTTCGATGATCTCGATGCGGTGAAAGCCGCCATTGATGACAACACCAGAGCTGTGTTCTGCGAGTCCATTGCCAACCCCGGCGGCTACATCACAGACCTAGACGCAATCTCAAAAATTTCAGACGCCGCTCAAATTCCTTTGATCGTCGACAACACATCGGCCACGCCCTATCTCTGCAAGCCCTTTGAACATGGCGCCACATTGGTGGTGCATTCCACCACAAAATATCTCACAGGCAATGGAACCGTGACGGGCGGCTGCGTGGTCGATTCAGGTAAATTCGATTGGGCCAAATCCGGCAAATTCCCTTCGCTCTCCGAACCAGAACCCGCGTATCATGGCTTGGTATTTTATCCCACCTTGGGCGGCATGGCTTTCACGTTCCATTCCATCGCCATTGGCCTGCGCGACCTTGGCATGACCATGAACCCGCAAGGTGCCCATTACACGTTGATGGGCATAGAAACCTTATCTTTGCGCATGGAGCGCCATGTTGAAAACGCCATCAAGGTGGCCGAGTGGTTGGAGAAAGATCCACGTGTAGAATTTGTAACCTACGCCGGATTAAAATCATCGCCCTATTACAGCCGCGTCGCAAAAATCTGCCCCAAGGGCGCAGGCGCATTATTCACCTTCGCCTTGAAGAGCGGCTATGAAGGCTGCGTGAAATTTGTCGATAGTTTAAAATTGTTCAGCCACGTCGCAAACTTGGGCGACACCCGCTCGCTCGTTATCCACAGCGCCTCCACCACCCATCGCCAGCTGTCGCCAGAACAACTCAAGTCATCAGGCGCTTTGCCAAATGTGGTGCGGCTGTCGATTGGCATTGAAAATGTCGAAGACATTATTGCAGATTTGGATCAGGCGATGGGGAGTTAGGGGTGTTAGCACCGTAATCCCGTGGGTTTTGGAGCACCAAAGTGAAAGCAGTGACAGATTGGCTGGGAACACCAGAGGCACTGTCATGGATGACGGCATTAGCAACTCTGGTTACTGGTATTGCAACAATAGCTCTTTGGCGCGCAACCAAACAATTGGTAAACGCCACAAATGAAATGGCATCACGCAGTTCTCAACCTAACATCGTTGCAATACTTGAGCCTAATCAATGGTCGATGAACCACTTTGACTTAAAAATTACAAATACTGGCAACGCAACTGCATATGAGATTTCTATCTCTTTTGATCCGCCACTTCAAAATGGTGAAACTCGTGCTGGCAAGGATGTGCCGTTACAAAATATTAGCGTACTTAGACCTGGTCAAACTATGTCCAGCTATCTAACAGGTTATTCAACTTTAAAAGGTCAAACTTTCCAAGTTAAGACCTCTTGGAAGCGAGCGCCAAAATCCGTTCAATCGGAAGACTTAAACTACACTTTTGACATGAGCATGTTTGACCACGTTTCCGGACTTGGCACCGGTGATCCACAAGTTCAAATTGCGGAACAAATTAAACATATCCGTGAGGATTGGAGGCCCGTAAGCATTGGGCATAAGAAGATCCAATCTGACGTCTTCACTTCGAAAGATCGAGAACTGGAACAAAAAAAGCGAGAAGCCTACATGAAAAAAATGCGAACCAAAAACATCGAAACTACCAAAACATAAATTCGATTTTCCATTCGCAGGCTTTCGGTGTCAGTGCATTTATCTAAACGAACAAAATTGATAATTCACGCCGTCCAGTCCTCAGACCGCAAGCCCGCCATATACCTAAACGCCTTGTCATTGGTTACCAGTGTTGCACATACATGGCATGACTTCTAATGAGCAAGTCCAATGAATACGGTGACAGTGCATGTACAGACAGAATACAGTGACAGTGCGTATCACAATCTTCCCCTCAGAAACTGCCCAGCCTCATTGTCATTAATGCAGCGCTGCCTCAGCCCTAATCCCTTCTTCTTCATAGGCGCGTTGGACAGCTTCCTTGCGTCTGCGGCTGATTTCGTACCAGACGGCTGCTCCTAGCGTGAAGAGAATGAGCAACAGAGCCAGAGCATTGATTGTTGGGGTGATACCGGAACGCACTTTTGAAAACACATAGACCGTCAGAGTATCAGCACCGCCACGCGTGAACAGTGTTACGTTGAAATTTTCAATCGATTGGAAAAACGAGATCGCCGCTCCTGCCCCAATGGCCGGATATAAATGCGGCAACAGAATGCGGCGCATCACTTGGCCATGACTTGCTCCCAAATCCAACGCCGCCTCTTCAAGGCTGGGGTCAAAACTTTGCAGCCGCGCCAAAACCAATAGCATGACGAAAGACGCGATATAGCTCACCTGCCCCAAAACTGATAAGTGCAAACCGGAACCAACCGAAAGATTATTCCAAAACAACAATGTTGAAATGCCGATCACCACCCCGGGGATCAAAATAGGAGCCACCATCATACCATAGAGTACCGACCGAATGCGGCCGGAAATCGAGTTGATCAAAATCGCGGCGGCTGTGCCGATTGGAACTGCGATTATCGCAACGGCAAGCGCTACCAGCAATGTGTTGGCGAAAGCTCCCCAAATGCGGTTGTCGTTCCAGAGTTCAATAAACCATTGATCGGTCCAGCCCTTCCACGGATAAATCGTGGGCAGTTTGCTGGCGTTAAAAGCAGCTCCACCCATCACCAACAATGGGATGAGCAAATAGGCGAGAAACAGCGCCATATAGAGATGGAAGAAAAAATTGCGATTGTTGTGCATGTTCCCCTCCTATTTCGCGATGTCTGAAAGTTTAACGCCGAACACGCGCATCATCAGGCTCACGAACAATGTGCAGGCGATCAACAGCATGAAAGCAAAAGCCGCACCCGCATTCCAATCTTGCGAGCCCAACATAATTTCTTGAATGGTCTGCGTGAACCAGCCCGATGTGGTGGAGCCAAGCAGCGATGGCACCAACAGCGAGCCTGCTGACAACATGAACACCATCACAGCACCCGATGCGATGCCGGGTTTTGCATGAGGCAAGATGACCCGCCAGTGTGTGCGCCACCACGGCGAGCCCAAATCTTCGGCAGCTTCAATCTGATTGGAATCCAAAGACTGCATGGAATTATAAAGCGGGAAAACCATGAACAACACATACGTGTAAACCAGACCGATAATCACCGGACTAAACCCGGCGATCCAGCGAATTTCAGAATCAATAATGCCAACCGACATAAGCACCGCATTGAGCGGGCCTTTGAACGCCAGAATGATCCACCATGCAAAAGAACGCAGAATTTCTGAAACCCAGAGCGGCACAAAAAGAAGCAGAAACAATGTCGGCAAGGATTTTGGCGAAACAATTTTCGCAAGATAATAAGCCAGAGGATAGGCCAGAACAAATGTGATCACCGTCACGACAGCCGAATATATGATGGTCAGCACAAAGACTTTAACCCGAACCGGCATAGGAAAGGTGATCCCAAAAAGCGTGGTGTCAACATTGTTGCCAAGAATTTTTCCGTAATTGCCAAGCGAATAAAAATCCAGTGGCCCACCCTCATCCACTTTGGCCAAATATGGCCGGAACGAACTTTCCAGCATGGTGAAGTTTGGAAGCAGCACCAGCATCACCAACCAAAAGAACGTAAGGCCGATGCAAACATATGTCAGCGTGGTGCCATAACGGCGGAGCAAATCTTGCATGGCTTATGCCCCCGCGCTGGATGTGTCAGGCAGGATCGACGAGCGCTGCGCATCAAATGTCATATGCATTTTTGTGCCTATACTTGGCACAGTAGCTGAGCCATCGTTACGAAGTTCGGCCACCAAATTTGTACCATTAGCAGTTTTGGCCTGCACCGCGATGAAGTTTCCTTCAAACGAAACTTCAGAAACCGTAACCGGAACTGAGTTTTCTTTGCCACGCTTTGCCGATAAAATAACATGCTCTGGGCGGATATAAAGTTTTGCGGTCTTGCCATTGGCACCAGCGCCCAGCCGTGCTTGAAATTCACCAATGGCTGTAGAAAACTGGGCTGCGCCTGCACTGGCTTTCTTAACGTCGCCCGCCAAGATATTATTTTCGCCCACGAACGATGCTACAAATCCGTTGACTGGATTATTATAAATATCGCGCGGGTTTGCCACCTGTTGCAATTTGCCTTGGCTCATCACACCAACACGGTCCGACATGGCAAGCGCCTCGCCTTGATCGTGGGTGATGTAAATAAATGTAACGCCGGTCCGTTTTTGAATGGCGCGAAGCTCGGCGCGCATATGTTGGCGCAACTTCAAATCGAGCGCTGACAGGGGTTCATCCAGTAACATCACCGATGGTTCAACGGCCAAAGCACGGGCAATAGCCACGCGCTGTTTTTGACCGCCGGAAAGTTGGCTCACCATTTTATCGGCGGAATCATGCAAGTCGACCAATGCCAGCAACTCTTCCGCCCGCGCCCGGCGCTTGGCTTTATCGACGCCGCGAACTTCCAAGCCAAAGGCAATATTCTCCCAAATTGGCATCAGTGGAAACAACGCGAGGTTTTGAAAAATCAATGCAGTCGGCCGTTGGTTGGCACGCTGGCCCTTCATGTCTTTGCCGCCAATGCGAATGGCACCTTGGGTGGGTTCTATGAAACCAGAAATCATCCGAAGAATTGTCGTTTTGCCGCAACCTGATGGCCCAAGGAACGAGAAAAATTCGCCAGGCTGAATTGTGACATTCACATGATCGACGGCACGAAATTTGCCAAAATCACAGCATACATTATCAAGCTCAATCGCAGCGCTCATAGACGTGGCCTTTCCCCGTGGTCGAATTTTAACTTCGTCACTCTCAGCGGCGACGTTTAGAATATCATGGCTCGCAGTGGTCATTCCTGCAAGCCCAAAAAGAAACGCACCGGATTCTTTCAAATCCGGTGCGCTGGTCAAGTCGTGTGAATTACGAAGCCTTATACTTATCAGAATATTCGCCGCGCTTGGCAACGAATTCAGCTGATTGGTCTGGCCACCACCAGAGAGCAGCAAGCTTAGCATCATCAAATGCTGAGTTATAATAGGCTGACACATCTGGGTTCATCAAAGCAGCAGCGTCTTTGCCAACTGCGTTTGCCGAGAAGGCAGAGGCCCAAGCCGCAGCACCTGCAGGTGAAGACACCCACTTGGCAAGTTCATGCGCTTGATCAACGTTCACGGCATTCTTCATCAATGCAAAACCTTGATGCCACGCAAATGCGCCTTCTGATGGAGCTGCATAGCCGTAACCATCCTTGCGGAGATTATAGCCTGTTGAATCCCAGCACAGACCAACAGTTGCACCGTTGGCCACAAAGCCGGCATTGGCATCATTTTCACCAGCCCAGAATTGCACAACGTTGCCTTTTGCTTTCACGCATTCAGCAAGTGCAATGTCCCACAGTTGAACCATGGCACCCATGTCAGTGTAACCATCCAGCCAAGGACGTGGCAATTTGCCGGCAGCATCCATAACCCGGCCCATTGCAGTGATCGCTGAACGTGGGCGCACAACAACTTTGTTTGCTGGGTCGAACAATGCTTTCAAGCTTGGAGCATCGCCAAGCACTGCTTTTTCTTTATTGTAAACCAGAGCTTCGGTGCCCCAGTTTGATGGCACGTAGAGAAGTTTGCCGTCTTTGCGTGAGCGTTCACCGGCTTTACCATCAGCCAAACCTGGCAAATAGCTGGCCATTGCAAGCTTGGCTTCATCCCAACCTTGAACAAGTCCGTTAGTAGCATATTGCCCAACAGTGTCGATCGTTGGCTCAATCATATCAACGCCACCAGCAGTTGATGCAATTTTTGCAGCAGCAAAAATGCCGTCATTGTCTGGCTGTTCAATGAACTTCACTTTAATGCCAGTTGTTTTTTCAAATTCTGGGAACACTTTTTCAGCAAAAGCAGTGTAGCCAGCCCAGCCGATAAAATTTAGTTCGCCTGAAGAAGAGAATGCATTTTTGACGAAAAGTGGAGCGGCAAGTCCAACAGCACCAAGTGCCGTTGCCGATTTCATCAAGCTGCGTCGCGACATTTGCGCGGCAAGCATAGTTTTCGCAGTATTAGTGATCGTCATAGTCTAACTCCTCCGATAGCGAGGTTGGCACAATGCCGCCCCCTCAATGCAATAACAGGCCGAATTTTGCGGCTCTTGGGTTATTTCGCCTTCATTTATGACTCTTATATGACAGTCTTACAATGGGCTATTTTTGAGTCCAGACCATTTCATAGGCCCGGGCCAGACGCAAAACCGCAAGATCATGTCGCGGCCTGCCCATCAGTTGCATCCCCATGGCTCGGTTACCATCAAAACCCACGGGGACGTTTATAACCGGGCAACCAGACATAGTGCCCAGTGAGACAATTTGCATCCAGCGATGATATGAATCCATCGCAACGCCATTGATTGTCTTGGGCCAATGTTGCTCAACAGGAAACGGGAAAACTTGTGCGGATGGCATGGCAAGAAAATCAAAACTCTCAAAAGCTTTAAACACGCAAGCATACCAGTCTGATCGCACAACGGAGGCCTGATAAACATCTTGCGCCGAAAGTTTCAATGATTGTTCAATTTCCCAAATTGCTTCCGGCTTCAACAAGGTGCGCTCGGCCACATTATTAAAGTGCGCCATCAACCCTCCGCCTGCACTGAACTGCCGCAAGACTTTAAAGGCCTGCCAGAGACGTTCATAATCAAAATCGAGGGAAACAGGTTCAACATTCGCACCTGCTTTTTCCAGTACGGAAAGGCCATGGTTGCAGAGCTGGGTAATACCGTTCTCTATCGCAACAGCACCAGCCAAATCACCAAGCCATGCGACGCGTTTGCCTTTCACATCGGGTTCAAGCTTGTCCGCAAACATGCGGCCATCGCCAGAAAGCGAAAGCGGCACACGTTCATCGTGTCCCGCCATAACGGACAAGAGCAAAGCTACATCTTCCACAGTGCGGCCCATCGGGCCTTCAGTTGCCATTTGCGTCATGAAGTGATCAGCGGCTGGATATGCAGGCACCCGGCCCTGACTGGGCCTAAACCCATATACATTGTTGAAAGCTGCTGGATTGCGAAGGCTGCCGCCCATGTCACTGCCATCGGCCAGCGGCACCATATTCAATGCCAGTGCCACCGCCGCTCCACCACTGGACCCACCCGCAGTTAAGCGTCGATCAAAAGCATTACGCGTTGCGCCAAACACTGGATTGTAGGTTTGCGAGCCAAAGCCCCATTCCGGCACATTGGTTTTACCAATGATAATGGCCCCCGCCGCGCGAATGCGGGCGACATGCAAATCGTCTTCAGCAGGCACAAAATCCTTGTAAATCGGCGAACCGAACGTGGTGCGAAGCCCTTTCGTTTGCGCCAAATCTTTGATCGCTATGGGCAAGCCAAACAATGCGCCGCTTTGAGGGTGACGATCACAGTGATCTGCCTCTTTCAAAATTTCAGATCGCGGGCGCAAAGAAACGATTGCATTATAATCGGGATTAAACTTTTCGATTTGATCCAGAAAAGCTGTCACGACTTCGCGCACCGACACGGATTTAGCTTTAATCGCCGCTACCAATTCCACTGCCGATTTTAAAGGTATGTCCTGCAAACCAATTGCCTCTAATTGCTGCGTGTGAAATAACGTCACCATGAACAACAACATCTTTCAACACTTTTTCGACGCTCAAAAAAATCTCGGTAAAACCTTGATCGAAACTGAGGCGGGCGAATTTTTGAGCTACCAAGATATTTTCAATCTCTCCGGACAAATCGCAAATACCTTAGTTGCCGCCGGATTAAAACCAGATGATCGCGTGGCGGCACAGGTGGAAAAATCAGTGGCGGCTTTGGCGCTTTATCTCGCGGCCGTCAGATGCGGAGCAGTTTTTCTGCCCCTTAATACAGCTTACACAGCAAGCGAAATGTCGTATTTCCTGAACGATGCCGAACCCCGAATTTTGGTGTGTGATCCGGGCCGCACGCAAACAGGTAATTTCAAAACTTTAACGCTCGATGCCAATAATTCTGGATCACTGATTGAGAACGCGCAATCGCAACCCACAACATTTGCCACTGTTCAGCGCAGCCTCGATGATTTGGCGGCAATACTTTATACATCCGGCACAACAGGCAAATCTAAGGGTGCGATGCTCACCCATGGCAATCTTTTGTCAAATGCGAAGTCGCTGGTGAAGATTTGGCATTTCACGGCGGACGACATCCTCATTCATGCCCTGCCCACTTATCACACCCACGGGCTTTTCGTGGCCACCAACACGATCATGCTGGCTGGCGCTTCGATGATCTATTTGCCGAAGTTCGAAGCAGATCAAATTATAGCGTTGCTGCCCCGCGCAACTACGCTGATGGGTGTTCCGACATTTTACACGCGCCTGCTCAATCATCCGAAACTCGCAAAGAACCAAGTCAAAAATATCCGACTTTTCATTTCTGGCTCAGCGCCGCTGCTGGCCGAAACTCATATCGCGTGGTTCGCTAAAACGGGCCACGCCATTCTCGAACGTTATGGCATGACTGAAACCAATATGAACTCTTCTAACCCATATGAAGACGAACGCGTGGCAGGGAGTGTCGGCTTTCCCCTGCCCGATGTTGATATTCGCATTGATGCGCTCCCCGGCGAAATCGGCATGATCGAAATTAAGGGCCCAAATGTTTTCAAAGGATATTGGCGCAACCCCGAAAAAACCGCTGCTGAGTTTAACGGAGATTATTTCATCTCTGGTGATCTTGGTCGATTCGACGAAAACAGATATTTGCACATTGTAGGTCGCGGCAAAGATTTAATTATTACCGGCGGTTTCAATGTCTTTCCCATCGAAGTTGAAAACGAAATTGATATAATAAATGGCGTTTTGGAAAGTGCTGTGATCGGCCTTGCCCACACAGATTTTGGCGAAGCGGTGACAGCGATAGTCGTCAAAAATGGTGTCGTTTCGGGCAGTGACATAAAATCGGAATTGGAACTTAAATTGGCAAAATATAAATTGCCGAAATCTATAATTTTTGTGGACGCTTTGCCCCGCAATGCCATGGGCAAAGTTCAGAAAAATGTACTTCGTGAGACTTACAAAAACACTTACACGGCCTGACCCGCAGCAAAGCCGGATGCCCAAGCCCACTGAAAATTATACCCGCCCAACCAACCAGTTACGTCCACAGCCTCACCAATTACATAAAGACCTTTAACTTTATTGGACTCCATGGTTTTGGACGAAAGTTCCTCCGTGGAAACCCCGCCCACCATCACCTCGGCCTTGGCATATCCTTCGGTGCCGGCCGGAATAATCATCCAGTTTTTCAATTTTTCAGCAAGCTGCACAATTGCATCGTTGGAGAACTTTTCCATCGTTGTCTCGACAGCCAAAGCCTGCGCCAATCTTTGCGGCACCAACTCACTGAGGATAGTTTTAAGCTCAGCTTTTGGCCGCGCATGTTTGCGTGATTTTAAGTGCTGCGCCGCATCAACATTCGGCACCATATCAAGCACCAAAGGATCACCAGCTTCCAAATAAGATGACGCTTGCAATATAGCCGGACCAGAAAGCCCGCGATGGGTGAACAGGATGTTTTCAGCAAACTTCATCTCATTTGCCTGTGCCGCCGCGGGCAAAGCCAGCCCTGAAAGGTCAGTATAAAATTGCAAGACGTCAGCTGGCGCCCGCAACGGAACTAAACCCGGTTTATGTTGCACCAAACGCAAACCAAATTTTTTAGCCGCATCTAGGGAAAATCCCGTGGCCCCCATTTTAGGAATCGAAAGCCCGCCTGTGGCGAGAACCAACTGAGGCGCTTCAAATATGCCCATCGAAGATTCAACAATAAAATTCTCAGATTTCCTTAAATCAGAAATTTTGACATTTAACCTGATGTCAACACCAGCCACCGCACATTCAGCCATGAGCATCGCCACAATCTGCTTGGCCGAACCATCACAAAACAATTGTCCCAAGGTTTTCTCGTGCCACGCAATTTTATGTTTCTCAAGCAGAGCCAAAAAGTCCGCAGGCGTATAGCGGCTCAAGGCCGAGCGACAAAAATGCGGATTTTGCGAAATGAAGTTCTTAGGCGATGTTCCGGTGTTGGTGAAATTGCAACGCCCACCACCCGAAATTAAAATCTTGGAACCAACATAATCCAGATGGTCCAGCACCACCACACGCCGCCCCCGCGCACCCGCAGTGATCGCCGCCATTAAACCAGCGGCTCCAGCACCAATGATAAGCACATCATGGGTGCTAGAAATATTTTGCTGCATCAAATTTGGCTGCGATATTTTCGAATTGCAAAAATCGCTACAACAACGGCCACTGACAGCATTGCCAGATGATCAGGCTCGGTCAGCATATGGGCAAACACATGAAAAGCATCGCCACCATGATCACCGTTGGCCAGCGCCTGCGTGGTTGAAAGACCGACAAGAATTGTTGTCGTCGAAAAAAGTTTTGTCATGTGCCGCGTCCTTTGCTCTTGCTCATGGGCGTGATGCCCCTGTGTGACAGTGCTTTCTAACAGTCCCAATAAATTTGGCGAGGCCTAATTTCGGCATCTAAGTGGCATTCCCGTCACGCAAACGATTATTGCGAAATAACAAATCATAGTGGGTGCGCTCGCCATTGTCGGAACCTGCCATTGAAGCGGGATCAACAGTAAAACCATGCTGCTCGACGAATTTGATAATGTCTTCAATTTGTGGACAGTTTTCATAGGCAGCAAAATTTGCAGCTTCGGCCTGAATGTAAGAAAAATGCGACAGAATTTTTGAAGCACCTCGCAGAATGAGGAGCTCAGCACCCTGCGTGTCCAACAACAACGCATCGTAATCTTGAATATCAATTTTATGGCGTGCCAGCACCGTCGGCAACGTCATGCCATTCAACGTAATCTTTTCTTTAAATTCAATGTCCGGCCAAACATCGTAATGTTCGGTGGCCTTCAGTATTGACGATGATTTTCCGCCATTGCTCGAAATCTGTAAATCAACTTTTTCGTCATCCTTCGATGTGAGCAATGCTTCGAGCGCTCTTTGCTTTGGGTAACCCACAATGTTGCGAGCCAATGCGGCGAATACCGACGGGATAGGTTCCACCCACAAAACACTGAGACCAAGCCGAGCATAATATTGCCGCTCTTGGCCCGCATTTGCCCCCACGTGAATAAGGCCCCTACAATTACGCAGATAGGTCGTGCGCTCAGACAACCGCGATTGGACGTAGCGCGAAACCTGCCCAATTGGCACCAAGGCGCGCTTTAAAAATACGCGTGTAGCGCTTCGTTTAGAAATCATTGTATCAACCCACAAATGCCTTTGGTTTCCGCGTCGCAAAATCCACTGCCTGTTCATAAGCAGCACAAATGCGCAGCACGCGTTTATCTTCAAACATGCGCCCTACCACATGCAAGCCCACTGGCAAACCAGCTTTGGTAAACCCACACGGCACTGATGCCGCAGGTTGCTGGGTGAGATTGAACGGATAAGTAAACGGCGTCCAATTCACCCACTTGCCGTGATTGTCTGGATCATTGGGTTGCAACTTGCCTGCTTCAAAAGCCGCAATCGGCAATGTTGGTGTTAGCAATGCATCATACGGTTCCATAAACAGGCGCATCTGGCTTCCGAGCAACCCGCGTTGTTTGTTTGCATCTTGCAGTTGCTCAACTGTAATTGAACGCGATTGCTCAACAACATCCGCCAAAGCTGGCTCAAGCAAAGCCAATTTTTCTGGCGGCAATGCGCCAAGAGCCGCCCTTGCACCTGACCACCACAACACGCGAAAAATTTCTGCTGGATCAGCAAATCCCGGATCGATACGAACAATTTTAGCACCCAGCTTTTTTAGAACTTTAACCGCATCATCAACAAGCTTGGCCACTTCAGGATCAGCTTTCACATAACCAAGTGTGGGTGAATAGGCGATGGTCATTCCCTTCACACCCTTGGACAGATTTGCGCTGTAATCCACCTTGTCAATTGGCAGGCTGGTCCAATCGCGGGAATCTGGCTTCGTCAACGCATTCATCATAGTGGCAGCATCAGCAACGTTGCGCGTCATTGGCCCAATATGGGCAACACTGCCAAATGGCGACAAGGGAAAAGCTGGCACGCGGCCGAAGCTGGGCTTCAATCCAAATGTGCCTGTGAAACCTGCAGGAATGCGAATGCTGCCGCCGCCATCTGTTCCCAACGCCAAAGCCGCATAACCCGCAGCCAAGCCCGCAGAAGAGCCACCTGATGAACCCCCCGGTGTTTTTGCTAAGTCCCACGGGTTGCGCGTAATTCCGGTAAGTGGAGAATCAGTCACTCCCTTCCAGCCAAATTCCGGCGTGGTGGTCATTCCCAGAAATATGGCACCAGCCTCCCTTAACCGTGCCACACTTGGGGCATCTTGATCCCATTTCTGCGTGGGATCGACCGTCATGGAGCCGCGTAAAGTGGGCCAACCTTTGGCCAAAAGAATATCTTTCACCAAAGTCGGAATACCGTCCAAAGCGCCAAATGCTTCACCCTTGAGCCAGCGTTTTTCACTATTAACTGCTTGTTTTAAAGCTGCTTTTTCATCAACCAAGCTCATGGCATTCACGACGTCATCGTGTTTTGAAATTTGCCCCAGACATGCCTTCGTCACTTCAACTGGCGAGAGTTTCCGCTTGTCATAAAGTTTCACTAACTTTGTGGCGGACATAAAATTCAGATCATCAGACATTCACAACAAGCTCCAATTTCCACCATGATTAGAAGAAAACTCTGTCACAATCATCCGCCAAAATGCTTCCATCGCACAAAAGAAAGATAAACGGCAGATGAACAGCGCATTCAGACAAGGTTCCAACTCGCAAGGCTACTCTCTGTTCAACATCAAACGGGAGACCAAGAACATGATCCGCTACACACTTTTTGTTTTCGCAATCGTAGGTTCAGCAGCAACGGCAATCGCCAGCATTGCGCCAGCTGATCACTTTGCGTCAGTAAATCCAAAGAACGTGACTATCGCAGTCAAAAACGATGCCTACCCCATGATCGACGGCATTGTGGTTGAAAAATGCGCCGTTGAAAATTGCTCCGACACGCCGAGCAATTCATAAATTTTATAACTTTGCTGGGAAGCCCCCTCCAGCAAGGTTTGTCGGAACCGGGGCATTTATGAAGTGATCTAACGAAATCCCGCCCCCTCAAGTGAGATCAACATTAAAACTCCGGTTCCTCTTTTCTTCATAAAGCTCTCGGTCCCCTGCAAGTTTCCGAAAGCCCTCTGCAAAAGCCCCGGTTCTCCCACCGGGGCTTTTTATTTAAGTGCACTTGAAATCTCCGCCATCACCTCGGCAGCCGACATATGCCGAGATTTTGCAACTCCACAGCCAGCGAGTTGACAATAAAATCTGTGATCCGAAGCTTTTTTTGCCGCGGCGTTCAGCGCATCCGAAAGCTCATATGGGAAAGGAAAAGGTGGCACTTCACTTTCAGGAATTTCAGACAAAAGGCGAATTGCATTATTTACAAGTGCGCGAGCCGGGCGACCAGAAACGGCGCGTGTCATTATTGTTGTGCTTTGCGCATTCAGGCTTGCCCTATACAAATCATCAGCCGCACTTTCTGGGCAACTGATGAAAGCCGTGCCCATTTGGGCAGCCGCAGCACCCCATGATAGTGCTGCCTTAACATCTGCGCCGTCCATTATACCGCCCGCCGCAATAACCGGCAAATTGACATTTTTTACCAAAAGCCGCGTGAGAGTTTCAGTATCTAATTGCTCATCCGGCCCATCAGGATCGAATATGCCCCTATGCCCGCCTGCGCCCCAGCCTTGCGCGATCACCGCATCCAGGCCAGCTTTCTCAATGAATTTCGCCTCAGCTAAACTGGTTGCGCTGGAAATCAGCAATGCACCCGTCTGGCGCAATGCAGATAATTGCTGCAGATCAGGAATGCCGAAATGAAAGCTAATAACGCGGGGCTTCTTTTCAAGAAGCATTGCCAACATCGCACGATCGCCAACGAAGCTGCCAAAGCTTTCGTGTAAGAATTCCGGTGTCTGCGCTCCTAAGTGCCTAAACAGAGGCTCAGCACTTTCGATCCAAGCCTGCCCCAAAGCCGCGGTGCAACTCTGCTGAACATGACAGAACAAGTTCACATTGAAGGCATGAGGAGTCAGCGCCAGCGCGTCATCAATAAGAGCCGCCGCTTCAGTAACAGTGTAGTCTGCCAAGCCCAATCCACCCAAACCACCTGCATTTGAAACAGCGGCTACAAGTTGGGGCGTTGCAGTTCCAGCCATAGGGGCTTGAAAGACTGGCACTTCCAAATTGAGCCCAGCAAAAATTTCATAGCCCACAGCAATATCCCTCCGAGTTCTGTTTCTAAACCGCAGATGAACGGCCCATTCAGGTCCAGTTCCGTCTCGATGGCCTAGGGTAAATTCAAGTTCAACGATCAAGCATCAAAGGAGCGATTAAAATGAAAACAACTGCATCAATCATCATCCTCACTTTGGCTTTTCTTTCAGCTGGCGCTTTCGCCCAAAACGAAGTGCCAACTCAAATCAAAAAGCAAAATATCACGGTCGTTTTTAAAAACCAAGCGTGGCCTGTGAAAGGTCAAATCGTCATAGACTCCTGCAAAATTAACCGTTGCAGAAATGTGTAATTTTAGTTTCGCCTCATAGGGGCGAATACGGCAGTGAGTGCAACTGGGCTTGAGAAACGCCCCCGTTCAGAGTTCGGTTGCACTCCTGTTAGGCGTTTTGCCTTTTCATAGAAAACGCAAAATCGCCTTAGTCAACTCAAAATGTAACGCCACGCGGAATAATTTTGTGTTCATAAGCTTGACGAGAAAGCTCGTCGCGAAAGTCAGGATGGGCAATTGAAATCAGCGCCAGCGCCCGCTCCGCAACTGATTTTCCCTTCAGGCACACCAAGCCAAACTCCGTCACCACATACATCACATCAGAACGAGGCGTGGTAACCACATTGCCCGCAGTGAGGTTGAGAACGATACGGCTGCGTCGTTCACCTTTTTTATCATAAGTCGATGCTAAACAAATAAAAGACTTACCATTTTTAGACGCATAAGCTCCACGCACAAATTGCAATTGCCCACCTGTGCCGCTAATGTGACGGTGCCCATCAGACTCTGAAGCCGCCTGCCCCTGCAAATCAATTTGCGTGGTATTGTTGATCGAAACCACATTATCATTTTGCATTATGATGTGTGGTGCATTGGTGTAGTCCACCGGTTGAATTTCAAAATCAGAGTTGCGATTCAACATCGCGTAAAGTTCGGCTGATCCGAGTGCAAAAGTATAAGTAATCTTGCCGGGGTTCAAAATCTTTTGCGCACCCGTAATGCGCCCTGCTTTATAAAGTGCGCCAATGCCGTCAGTCATCATCTCTGTGTGCACCCCAAGATTCTTGGCACCACTTTCCAACAGCAAGGTGCAAACAGCATTGGGCATTCCACCAATGCCAATTTGCAAACAATCGCCATCATTAATTTCGGCGGTAATCAGGCGGGCCACAGCGCGGTCAATATCGCTGGGCGGAGGATTGGGCAATTCAGTCGGCAACTGCGCGTCGCCTTGGATGATGTAATCCACTTCGCTCACATGAACACCGTTGGCGGTGCCGAAAACATAAGGATTATTTTCAGTCACTTCGACAATCACAATCCGCGCCCGCTCCAGCACGGCGCGGTGCCACAGGTTTGCAGCGCTGAAATTAAAAAACCCGTTTTCGTCCATCGGGCAGCATTTAAAAACCACCACATCAACAGGCGCCAAAAACCGCCGATAATAATCCGGCACCTCGCCCAAATTCAGCGGCATATAATTGCAGCGCCCGGCATCATGTTTTTTGCGGTCATAGCCAGAGAAATGCCAACTGAACCAATGGAAATGTGCACCATCAGGATCAGCATCCAAAACCGCACGCGGCTTCATTGAAAGACAATTGCGAATTTTCACATTGGAAATTTGCGGGGCGCGAGCGGCGAGTGCGATGTCGAACACATCCGGCTGACACAGCGAAGTCCCATAATCCACCCAATCGCCAGATTTTACGAGCTCGGCAGCCTGCGACGAAGATATGTGCTGAACCGGAGCTCTCGCAACGCGTTGAATCATAAAAATCTCCCCTCCCGCTAATAGAATATCGCTTTGCAAAAGAATGCAAGAGCGAATGCAGCTAACTTCGTTTGGGAAACAAAGCCAATAAGCTTTGAGGGCTGACAACCAAATCAGCCAAGGTTGATTGATCTAATCTTTTGTAAAAATCCTCCAGCGCTACAAGCAAAAGGTGCTTCAATTGGCAAGCGCGGGTTATCACACAGGTGTTGGTCGCAGGATCACAGCATTCAACCAAAACAGAATCGGCTTCTGTCAACCGCACCACAGTTCCAACGTTAATGTCGCGCGCAGGTTTAGCCAGGCGCAAACCACCATTTCGCCCTCGCACCGTTTCAAGAAAGCCAGCCAAAGCCAGTTGATGCGTAATTTTCATCAAATGATTTTTTGATATGCCATAGGCTTCAGATACCTCTGCGATAGGCACAAGTTCATTGGGCTTCAACGCAATATACATCAGCAGTCGAAGCGAATAATCGCTGTAAAGTGTGAGTCTCAAAATTCCCCCTCCCGAGCCCCGTCAGTTAGCCCAAATTTACTCAATCCAATAAAATGTATTTGATATACATCTTAATCTATGATTTATAAAGGGTCATTCAGCAATGTGTACAAACCTGCTTGATGCCCCCGTCGCTAAGCGACAAAAACAAGGACTAATCAACATGAAACGTGCCCTCTTTCCAATTCTAGCACTCACATTAATTTCTAGCGTCGCTTGGGCTGATGACGATTTGATAAAAGGCGAACAAACATTTAAAAAATGCTTGGCTTGCCACTCGATCGCCGACAAAACCAACAAGGTTGGCCCCTCTCTTCTCGGCGTGGTCGGTCGAAAACCCGCCAGTTTCGAAGGTTACAACTATTCAGACTCCATGAAAGAATATGCGGCAACAGGTGCCATATGGGACGAGGCCACTCTCAACACATATCTCGAAAACCCGAAGGGCTTGGTGGCGAAAACCAAAATGGCTTTCACCGGTATTAAAAATGAAGCAGAACGCAAAGCTCTGATCGCTTATTTAAAAAGCAAAAATTGATCTAGATCAAAGCTCACAATTTCAACTCCTTTAAAGATGTAAAAAATCCACATCTTTAGAGGAGCCGCATATGAATTATAGAAAATATTTAAGCGCCGTTCTCATCTTAGCCGGCACTCTCGTGTTCAACACTCTGTCGTCACAAGCCAACGCCGAAGTTGTAGTCAAAGTGACCTTGATTGACAGAATGGGCACCGCAGATCTCAGTAAATCTCTGGGACTTGGCATGGGCATGCATGCCGATATGAAAGCTGCGAAGATGGGCATCAACCTGAACCCAAAATCATCCAAGCACGGCAATGTCAAATTTGACGTCACCAATCTGGCAAGCAATTTGGTGCACGAGGTTTTAATCGCACGCATCACAGATGAAAACCAGTTGCTGCCCTTCGACCAAGGCCGCAACAAAGTGGATACAGAAAACTTACAAACATTGGGCTCCGTTTCTGAAATTGACCCGAATAAAACCGCATCAATCACCCTTGATTTGAACCCCGGCAAGTATCTGCTTTTTTGCAATGTTGCAGGCCACTACATGGCGGGCATGTGGGCAGTAATCGAAATAAAATAATTGAACGGCAAGCATATTCATAAAGGTACTTATCATGGCAACATTTAATTCCTTCATTTCACCCCTCCTTTCGCGTCGTAGCCTGCTAGGGGCGTCCGCACTGGTTGCAGCAGCAACACTTCCAGTCAAAACAGCAAGTGCTGATGAGGCAAAGGTCGATGTTGAAACCCTGCCGCGAGTGAAGCAAAAAATGGTCGCACCTCCGTTCTTGCCAGAGCATGAGCAAGTGGCAACAGGTGGACCGAAAATTATTGAAGTTGAATTCACTATCGAAGAAAAGAAAATCATCATCGATAATGATGGCACTGAAATTTGGGCCTTTACTTACAATGGCTCAGTTCCTGGCCCTATGATTGTTGTGCATGAAGGCGACTATGTTGAACTCACACTGAAGAATCTCGCTTCAAATCTCATGGAACACAACATCGATTTTCACGCCTCGACGGGCGCCTTGGGCGGCGGGGCTTTAACTAAAGTTCTGCCCGGCGAGCAAACTGTCTTGCGCTGGAAGGCAGTCAAACAAGGCGTGTTCGTTTATCATTGCGCACCGGGCGATGTTATGATCCCCTACCATGTTGTCCACGGTATGAATGGAGCAGTCATGGTTCTGCCGCGCGATGGCCTCAAAGATGGCAAGGACAACCCGCTAAAATATGATCTGGCCTATTATATCGGCGAACAGGATTTTTATATTCCCCGCGACCAAACAGGAGCGTTCAAAAAATATGAAACTGCAGGCGAAGACCTGACTGATGGTATGGATGTGATGCGAACTCTAACACCCACACATGTCGTTTTTAACGGTAAGGCAGGAGCCCTGACTGGCGAGCACGCTCTCACAGCAAAAGTTGGCGACAACGTGCTGTTCATTCACGCTCAAGCCAATCGTGATAGCCGTCCGCACTTGATTGGCGGTCACGGCGATTATGTTTGGGATACGGGTTCTTTCGCCGATGCGCCTGCAACTGGACTAGAAACGTGGTTCATTCGCGGCGGGTCTGCGGGCGCCATGATGTATAAATTCCGCCAGCCCGGTGTCTATGCCTATGTGAACCATAACTTGATCGAAGCTGTGATGCTAGGCGCTACGGCGCACGTGAAAGTAGATGGCGAGTGGAACGACGACTTAATGAAGCAGGTTTCAAAACCCGGCCCTATCACAGGCTAGTAATGTCAAAACTCATGTCCAGCATCCTGCCCTTTGGTTTTATTGTTGCAGCAAGCCTCTGGTGGAACAGTGCTGGACACGATAATTCAATTCGGCAAAAAATGGTGCCTGTGAGTGTGAGCAGCGAGCAAACACTATTCGTCTCCGCCTATGAAATAACCATCAGTTCTTGGAAAGAGTGTTACGCGTCAGGCCATTGCACCTTCATGCCGATAGTTGGCACTAGCGCAGACAATATGCCCATTACAGGCATTAACTGGTTTGACGTGAATGAATATCTGGCTTGGGCCAACCAGCGCTCCACTGTCCATTTGCGCCTGCCAAGCTTGGCAGAGTGGCGCGTGCTCAACCGCAGTTTAATGCAGCCCAAACAAGCCCCACTGTTCACCGATCCGCGAATGGCATGGGCCGCAACTTACGGCCAAGAAAAATCCCCCGGTGGCCCCACACGCCCCAGCGGTAGTTTTACAAAGACCCCAGATGGCATTTACGATCTCGATGGCAATGTCTGGGAATGGACCTCAACTTGTTTTAAGCTAGGCTTCGAAGATGGCTATTGTCCCGCCTATATCGCGGCAGGAGAACACGAAGCCATAACCTCCATCTTCGTCAGAAACCCAGCCCAAGGCGGATGCGCCACGGGAACCCCACCCAGCCACATTGGGATGAGACTGGTGGCGGATGAATAGTGGCAAAATCTCTTAATTCCCGCACTGCACAAAAATCTATCCACAGGGGTTGGAATCGTGGCTCATCTTGTGTAGGAAACCCCAAATCAGGGTTCCCCGCACATGCCAAAACGCACCGACATTAAATCCATCCTCATCATTGGGGCGGGACCGATTATTATCGGCCAAGCTTGCGAGTTTGATTATTCGGGCACCCAAGCCGTCAAAGCGCTGAAGGAGGAAGGTTACCGCGTTATTCAGGTGAACTCCAATCCGGCCACCATCATGACTGACCCGGATTTGGCTGATGCCACTTACATCGAGCCGATCACGCCGGAAGTTGTGGCGAAAATTATCGAACGCGAACGTCCCGATGCATTGCTGCCCACCATGGGCGGGCAAACGGCTTTGAACACCGCCCTCAGCCTGAACAAAATGGGCATTCTTGAAAAATATAATGTGGAATTAATCGGCGCCAAGGCCGAAGCTATCGACATGGCAGAAGATCGCGAGCTGTTCCGCGAAGCCATGAAGCGCATTGGTTTGGAAACCCCGCGCTCACGCCTCGCCAACGCCTCGGTGGCGAAAGATGCCGATAAAGCTGCATACACTGAGGGCCGCGCCAAAGCCGCTGACGCTGAAGCGTTCGAAAAAGCTTGGGCCGAAGGTGAAGCAGGCCGCCAAAAGAATTATCGCAACCGCGCCATGGTGGAAGCCTTTGAAGCCATGTTGGATGTGGGCCTGCCCTGCATCATCCGGCCTTCGTTCACGCTTGGCGGCACTGGCGGCGGCATTGCGTATAATCGCGACGAGTTTTTGAACATCGTTGAACAAGGCCTCGATGCCTCGCCCACTGCCGAAGTCCTGATCGAAGAATCCGTTCTCGGTTGGAAAGAATATGAAATGGAAGTGGTGCGCGACACCGCCGATAATTGCATCATCATTTGCTCAATCGAAAACATTGATCCGATGGGCGTGCACACGGGCGACTCGATCACGGTGGCCCCTGCCCTCACACTCACTGACAAAGAATATCAAATCATGCGCAACGCATCGATTGCGGTGCTGCGCGAAATTGGCATTGAGACGGGCGGCTCCAACGTGCAGTTCGGTGTGAACCCGGCAGATGGCAGATTAGTGGTGATTGAGATGAACCCGCGCGTGTCGCGCTCATCAGCACTCGCTTCTAAAGCCACCGGATTCCCAATTGCGAAAATCGCCGCAAAGCTTGCCGTGGGTTACACGCTTGATGAATTGGCCAATGACATTACAGGCGGTGCCACCCCTGCTTCGTTCGAGCCCACCATTGATTATGTGGTTGTGAAAATTCCGCGCTTTGCCTTTGAAAAATTCCCGGGCTCCGCCCCGCTTCTCACTACGGCCATGAAGTCCGTTGGTGAAGTCATGGCCATTGGCCGCACGTTTCAGGAATCGATGCAGAAGGCCCTTCGTGGGCTTGAAACGGGCCTTTCGGGATTTGATGAAGTGGCCATTCCGGGCATTGGTGAAGGCGATGATAAGAACGCCATTCGCGCAGCCTTGGGCCAACCCACACCTGATCGCCTGTTGAAGATTGCACAAGCCTTTAGGCATGGCGCAACCGTCGATCAAATCTTTGCATCTTGCAAATATGAGCCTTGGTTTCTGCGCCAAATTCAAGAGCTGGTGGAAACTGAAAAACGAATCCAAAACAAGGGTTTGCCAAATGATGCTCAGAATCTACGCAAGCTTAAAGCTATGGGCTTTTCGGATAAGCGTTTAGGCTTCCTCGCTGGCCTTAAAGAAGAGAAAGTTTTGAAACACCGCACCAAATTAAAGGTGCATCCGGTGTTCAAACGCATTGATACTTGCGCTGCCGAATTCGCCTCCCCCACCGCTTATATGTACTCCACATATGAGACTGGTCTTGCTGGCAATGATGGCAACGAAGCGCATCCGTCTGACCGCCAAAAAATCATCATTCTTGGCGGCGGTCCCAACAGAATTGGCCAAGGCATAGAGTTTGATTATTGCTGCTGCCATGCCTGCTTTGCCTTGCATGATGCAGGCTATGAATCCATCATGGTCAATTGCAATCCTGAAACCGTGTCCACCGATTACGACACATCAGACCGCTTGTATTTCGAACCTCTGACTGCGGAAGATGTTCTCGAAATCATCCGCATTGAAAGGACCAATGGCACCCTGAAAGGTGTTATCGTGCAATTCGGCGGACAGACTCCTTTGAAGCTGGCTAACGCGCTCGAAGAAGCTGGCGTTCCTATTCTCGGCACCACGCCAGACGCGATTGATCTCGCGGAAGACCGTGAACGCTTCTCCAAATTGGTCAAGAAACTGAAACTGAAGCAACCTGAAAACGGCATGGCTTATTCCGGCGCTGAGGCGAAAAAAATCGCCAAGCGTATTGGCTATCCTGTTGTCATCCGCCCCTCTTATGTGCTGGGCGGCCGCGCGATGGAAATCGTAAAGGACGATGCAGGCCTACAACGCTATATTACGGAAGCCGTGGTCGTATCAGGTGACTCGCCTGTGCTCATCGACAGCTATCTTAGCAACGCAATCGAAGTTGACGTAGATGCTATTTGCGATGGCAAGGATGTGTTTATCGCTGGTGTGATGGAACACATTGAAGAAGCAGGCGTCCACTCAGGTGACTCAGCCTGTTCCTTGCCGCCCTACTCACTCAAAGCCCCGATCATTGCCGAGCTTGAAGTCCAAGCCAAAAAGCTGGCGCTGGCCTTGAATGTGGTCGGTCTGATGAATGTGCAATTCGCCATCAAGGATGATGAAGTTTACATTCTGGAAGTGAACCCGCGCGCCTCGCGCACTGTGCCCTTTGTGGCCAAGGTGATCGGTGAACCCGTGGCCAAAATCGCCGCCCGCGTGATGGCTGGCGAGTCAGTCGCCAGCTTCAAGTTAAAAAACAAAAAGCTGAATCATGTAGCTGTCAAAGAAGCTGTGTTCCCCTTCAACCGTTTCCCTGGAGTTGATGTTCTCCTCGGCCCGGAAATGCGCTCCACCGGCGAAGTGATGGGCCTCGATAAAACTTACGATATGGCCTTCGCCAAAGCCCAATTGGGTGCAGGCAACCGTATGCCACTCAGCGGCAATGTTTTTGTTTCGGTGAAAGAAGCCGATCGCGCTCGCGTTTTGCCGTCAGTAAAGAAGCTCGTTGAAATGGGTTTCACCATTAAAGCCACCGCTGGCAACCACAGCTTCTTCGAAAGCAAAGGTGTTGCCTCAGCGAAAATCAACAAAGTGCTGGAAGGCCGCCCACATGTGGTGGACGCGATTAAAAATGGCGAAATTCAATTGGTGCTCAACACCACAGAAACCCGCTCATCCGAATCCGACGGTAAGTCAATTCGCCAAACAGCCGTGATGCAAAAAGTGCCCTATTTCACCACCATGCCCGGTATCATCAGCGCCACCAAGGCGATCGCCGCCAATAAGGCCGGCTCCATCGTGGTGCGGCCCTTGCAGGATTATTTTAAGTAATATGGGAAGTTTCCGTGAACAGTCAGCTCGCCTGATTGGTTCACGTTGGGTCTGCCGTTTTACTCTCCATAGGTCTCCACTCCCGCCCAGAGGCTACCACGCAGATCCGCCCACCTGTAAACCGCGTGACGAGGGCCCAATGCTTGTCATCGGAGAACAACGAAGCCACCTTTTGGCCTTGCGAACCGGTTCCTTCACCAACACTGGTCGATCCGTCCATTTTTAAGTTGAGCAAAGCGTCAATTTCATCAACCGTCCCGCAGACAATTGGCGACTGAACCAATTCAACGGCTGCAACTGCTGATTCAAACGACATGCTGAGAAACATGATACTGAGTAAATTTTTCACGGCCAACTCCTCTAATCATAGGGATTACGAAAAGAATATACCCCGGAAGAAGCTCATGGCCTTGAAAATGACTTCAAGAATTTATCAAATCTATTGAGTGTTCTGAACAGTCATTAGACCATGGAACAATGCAGACATTTTGATCCCTTATTTTTGATTGTCAATATCATCGCCACCAGCGCGGTTGCTGTCCAAAAAGCGGGTGCCATAGCGGAAGGGCCATACAAGATTTCATGCCAGGCAATTGGTCTCAGTGCGGCGTTGCCGTAGTCGGATCCATCATGGTTTTCACTTCAACGATACGCGTTGCTGGAAAGCCAGATAACTTGGCATGCCGAAGCACTGTGGCCTCATCCTTGGCGAGGTAAACGCAATAGGTTTGATTGTCGGTCACATAAGACTCAATCCACTGCACATCTTTGCCTATTTCGTCCAGAGCGGCGTTCGATGTTGCGGCAGCTTGGCAGAGCTGAGCCGCTGTTGAACCACCAATGCCTGGCAATGCTCTCTCAATGATATATTTATGCATAATACTCTCTCCTGTTAATCGATTTAGCGTTCAATCAAAAACCACGCATCAACATCGCATCGAGCGAATTTTGATGGTCTACTTTAGGATTTGAATAATGAGCAATCGGACGAAGATCGGTTTTACCACTATCATATTTTTGCCAATCTGTCAGCACCATCTGATCATCAGCTGCGCCAGTAGAAGTAATCACAGTTCTCAAAGCCCTGAATTTGCGTGCGAACTGATCCACAAAATTTGGTAATTCTGCTGTGAAATGCGATTTAATTGCGAATGACTTAGCCATGATTTATCTCCTGATTTGATAACCAGAAGATGCCACCGGCAGCCTGCAATTGGAAACGAG
This sequence comes from Hyphomicrobiales bacterium, assembly GCA_031418535.1. GTDB lineage: Bacteria > Pseudomonadota > Alphaproteobacteria > Rhizobiales > Aestuariivirgaceae > Aestuariivirga. Next base: position 30,913 of record JANOXS010000082.1, read on the forward strand.
TTGCATAAATGCAGGCTATGAGCAAAGCTAATGATCATGGCATTGCCAACTGGACTGGACCTCGACTTGCTACGCACCTTCGTCATCATTGCCGAAGAGCAGAGTTTCACGCGCGCCGCAGACCGGGTGGGTCGCACCCAATCAGCCGTGTCTCTTCAAATGCAGAGATTGGAATCCGTTTTAGACCAGTCCCTTTTGGAGCGCAGCAAGGGCAACGCTGTTGTTCTCAGCGCGCAAGGCTTGGCACTTCTCGGCCGCGCCAAAGAAATCTTAAAGCTGAACGACGATATTATGCAGTCGCTTCGCCAAGAACCCGCACAAACAATAGTACGATTAGGCATACCTGCGGAAATTCCCAATCAGTTTTTAAGTCGCGTATTTGAACGATTTTCTCAAATAGCGCCTTCGATTGAAGTAAAAATAACCAATGCCCCGTCGTGTGAATTGGCAGCAAAACTAAAGTTGGGTCAACTTGATTTGATCATCGTTGAAGATGGTCTCGCACCGCGGCAATGGCCAGCCACCGTGCTTTGGCGGCAACGTCTGCTGTGGGTCACATCCGAAACCCAAAACCAGCATCTACGCGACCCGCTGCCGTTGGCTCTATCACCTTCCGAGTGTGAATTTCGTCCGCCTTGGCTGACGGAATGCCTCTGGCACGGTTTTGCCGTTCGCGCACTTGAACAAAGCAAGCGAAAATATCGCCAAGTTTCCACGTCCAACACCACCGCCGGACACATTGCCGCCGCAAGCGCTGGTTTGGCTGTTACCGCTACAATGTCAATTGCAGACCTACCTGTAGGCCTTCGGGCTGTAAGGCCGGATGAAGGTTTGCCGCCCCTTCCGGAAGTGAGCATCTTGATGCTGAAATCGCGTCAGATAAATCAGCCAATGACCGACCGCTTGGCAGAATTGATTCAGGAATTGTCCACGGCCACAACCTGAGCAAAACTCTGCGCCAACTGACACTTGCAAAATCGCTTTAAATGGACCAAATTAAGCAATACCCGGCTGGGGACTTCACCCCAAAAGCCGGGTGTTTTATTGTATTTTTGCACCGCAGATTGCCGCTATGGATATTGCGGCAACGATCGAATTGGATGAGAAGACCATGGAAAAAGTGCCTATGACCGAAGAAAGCTACACCACCATGATGAATGAGGTGAAGCATATGAAATCGGTAGAGCGCCCGCGCATCATTCGCGCCATTGAAGAAGCGCGCGCCCATGGTGACCTGTCGGAAAACGCTGAATATCACTCGGCTAAAGAAGCCCAAGGCTGGAACGAAACCCGTATCAGCGAACATGAAGACCGCTTAAGTCGGGCCGAAGTCATCGACCCCTCGAAACTTTCAGGCGACACAGTCATGTTCGGCGCAAAGCTGACGCTCATCGACGAAGATACCGAAGCCGAAGTGAAATATCAAATCGTCGGTGATTTTGAAGCTGACGTGAAGAAGGGCAAAATCTCAATTTCCTCACCTATCGCTCGTGCACTTATCGGCAAGAAAAAAGGCGACACCGTTGAGGTGAACACTCCCGGTGGCGGTCGCAGCTATGAAATTGTCAAAGTGGCCTGGAAATAGTCACCCCATTTTATGGAAAGTTTGAACGATCAGACCCTGTTTGATTTGCGCTGGCACCGCAGTGAGCGGGATTTGCTATCGTCGTTCCGCAAACTTTATGGCGAACACCCCGCACTCGAGGCCAGCCTGAAGTCTCGATTAAAAGCTCATTGGGCCAATCGTCCCGCTGCACTCAAAGCTTTGGACCTGGCGCGAGACATCACACCAGACTGGTTTCTCTCCGAGAATATGGTGGGCTACGTTTTTTATGTGGACCGTTTTGCGGGCAACCTCAAAGGCGTGCTTGACCACATCGATTATCTTGAAAGTTTAGGCGTCACCTACGTCCACTTTATGCCCTGCCTCAAACCCCGCCCTGGCCCCAATGACGGCGGTTATTCGGTGATGGATTATGGGGCCATTGACCCGCGCCTCGGCACCATGGCCGATTTTGAAAATGTGGCCGCTGCCCTTCGCGCCCGTGGCATGAGCGTGTGCATTGATCTCGTTTTAAATCACACCGCCAAAGAACATGCCTGGGCCGAGAAAGCCAAAAAGGGCGAGAAGAAATTCCAAGATTATTACTGGATGTTCGACACCGATGCAGTGCCCAAACAATATGAAAAATCTCTCGTCGAAATTTTCCCTAATGATGCGCCGGGCAATTTCACCTATTACCCCGATTTCAAAAAATATGTCTGGACCACGTTCAATGAACACCAATGGGATTTGAACTGGTCGAACCCAGATGTATTCCTTGATGTTATCGATGTCATCTTAAATCTCGCTAACAAAGGCGCAGAAGTCCTCCGGCTAGATGCTGTTGCGTTCATGTGGAAGCGCATGGGCAGCAATTGTCAAAACCAGCCTGAAGTACATGACATTCTGCAAGCCCTTCGCGCGGCCACGCGCATTGCCGCCCCTGCCGTTATTCATAAAGCTGAAGCCATCGTTGCACCACGTGATCTCGTGCCCTACCTCGGCCAAGGTCGCCATGCTGGCCGCGAAGCCAACCTCGCATATCATAACAATGTGATGGTGCAGTATTGGTCATCGCTGGCCACGCGCGACACGCGATTGATGACGCACACGTTGCGCAAGCATTTCCCCGAAAGCTTCCGAAATGCCTGCTGGGCCACTTATATTCGTTGCCACGATGATATTGGCTGGGCCATCACCGAAGAAGATGCCGATGCCATTCCCGGCACGTCCGGCCCCGGCCATCGTCGCTTCCTATCAGAATTTTATAGCGGCGAATTTGCGGGCTCTTTCGCAAGGGGCGGCATTTTCCAAGAAAATGAAACCACAGGCGACCGTCGCAATTCAGGCAGTTTCGCCAGCCTTGCTGGATTAGAAGTAGCACTTGAAGCGGACGACGATGCAGCTGCTGAAATCGCAGTGCAGCGCATGTTGATGGGCTATGCCTTGATGTGTTCCTTTGGCGGCTTGCCACTTTTGTATATGGGTGACGAAATAGGCCTGCTGAATGACTATGACTTCGTAAACATCAAAGAACACGCCCACGACAACCGCTGGCTGCACCGCCCGAAAATGGATTGGGCCTTGGTCGAGAAACCAAGCGCAACCGTCGAAAAATTATTGCACGGCGTCAAACACATTCTGTCGCGCCGCAAAGCCACCCCGCAACTGGCTTCACAAGTGCCCACCCGAATTATCGACTTAGGCAATCCTAAAATATTTGCCTTCACACGCCTCGCCGATGAAGGCCCGCTGGTCGCTCTTTTCAATTTCACAGATGAATGGACAAGCGTGTCCGCCGAAGTGTTGCAGCAAGCTGGTGTCGAAAACTTCGTAGACACACTCGGCGGCGGGCAGATTGCACTCACCGAAGGTCAAGTTGCGCTCGCACCATATGGAAGGCTGTGGCTGAGATAGCGATTGCCGTTACGCCGAAACTAAAGTCTGATCCCAACTCCTACAAATCAAAACTAAGCTGCGACGTGGCCTTGGCGACTTTAGTGCGCCGGTTCGGCTGTTTGCTTCGGCTGCCGAGCTTTTGATTGACGGCGCGAGATTGATCGCGAAAGCCATTGCTTTTCCATCTCATACTTAGCGCAGCGCGAGCGAATTTTGTCGCCGCTTCATGGTCGACTATTGGGTTTGGATAGGTGCGGGTTTGGTTGGGGTTGCGCCACGGTTCGTGAATCCATTGATCTGAAACATCATGAAGTTCCGGCACATAGCGCCGGATAAACTTACCATTCGGATCATGATCAATCGATTGCTTGATAGGATTGTAAATTCTAATCGCGTTCATGCCTGTCACACCCGATTGCATTTGCAACTGCGAAAAATGAATGCCGGGTTCATAGTCAGTAAAGAGCTTTGCAAGATGCGGGGCTGTCACCCGCCAATCAAGCCACAGATGATAACTAGCAAAGGAAACCAACATCGCCCGCATACGAAAATTGATCCACCCATTTGCATGAAGGCTGCGCATTGATGCATCCACGAGGGGATATCCAGTGGCACCATTTTTCCACGCTTGAAAAAAATCCTCGCGCAAATGCGGCTCGCGCATGCCTTCAAATGCAGCGTGCATACATTGCGTTTCAATCTCGGGCTGTTGCTCTAATTTCTGCACAAAGTGACAGCGCCACGCAAGTCTCGATTGAAAGGCTTGAAGATTTTTAGCGAAATATTTTGCGTCACTGTCGGGGTTGCCAGCAAGACTATGCATTCTGGATTGGGTTGCCTGGACAACTTCGCGAACGGATAATGTGCCATAAGCAATGTGAGCACTGAGCCTTGAACAATGTCGCGCCGATAGGCCGGGTTTCGAAATTGTCGCCATGTAATTTTGGCCACGTTCCTTCAAAAAAGAATTGAGCGTGCGCAATCCCTCGGCCCGCCCACCAGTCTGCACATGACCAATCGACGTCGTTCCAAACAGTCGATAATCTTTAGCTGGAATTTCTTCTGAATTTAAACCACCGGGTAGGGTGATACCTTCGGGCCGTTGAACATTCGGCATGGCCATTCGGCGATCACGGATTGCTGACCAGCCATCGCGGTTCTCTAATCTTCTGACGACACCGCCGAACGGCGTTTCGTGCCACGGTATGTGATGTGATTTGCACCATGCATTTACCTGCTGATCGCGCAAATATGTCCAAGCATTTCCAGTTTCTTCATGCGACCACAATTCAATGTGCTTAAATTTCTGCCGCAAATCCTCCAGCACGTCCACCGCATCACCAATTCGGATGATCAACTGGCCGCCGCTCGCGCGCAA
>JANOXS010000083.1:0-2418 GCA_031418535.1 Hyphomicrobiales bacterium
ACGCCATCCTCGCAGCAGCAGGCTACAACTTCCGCCTCCTGCTCAACTGGTTGAGGGATTTATTGTGCCTGTTGCTGGCCATGATTTTTGCGCAGCAAAAACTTCAAGCCGCGTGAAAATGGGGTTCTTCACGGGCGACTAAATAACGCACCATGTCTTCAAACCTGCTTTTTTTGGCCATGCGCCTGGGTGGCGGTGCAGGAGGTGGCGGAGGAAGTGCCGCTTTGGCTTTCTGGTTTTCGTCTTCGACGATCTCATCGATGATAGCTCGGAACTCCACTCCGATACGCATTTTGATCAGCCCCCATGCCACCCTGATGCCAAGCCGGCACAACACTGTTCTTAATTCGGTGTTAAAAATATTGTCCCAATCATCTTTTGTGATGTTTTTGACGAGGAGTTAAAAATGGGCGATTTCGTAGCTGCGCATACGGGCGAGCACGAAAAAGCGGACTCTGGTTTGGTCCCAGCGGTCCAATTTCTCAAAATCATCGCCGCCCGTCAACATCACAGTGACCAAATCACGGTTGCGGGCCAATTCGTCCCACGGTGCCATGATGAACAAGTTCAACTGTTGCACACTCGCCGCCCGCACAGCCTTGGCGTTGCTGCTAAGCTGGAATGCGGTATAGAAGATCGACGCAATAACGCCGAGGCCGCCAAGGATTTGCGTGGTTTCTTGGAGGGTCATCGCAATTCACTCATAACACTTGAAGATGGGATTTTGTAAAGCTGAGGATTGTCGCTGTTTTGATGTCTTGATCCAAAGACACCAACCGGCCATTGTTTTTGACTGAGAGTGCAAGAAGATATGAATCAGTAATTTGCCCGTGCCTGGTGAATTCACGGGCATTGAATTGACGAGGATCCAGCAGTGAGACAGAATCTGGACAGAAGGCATGATCGGTTGACGTCTTTGCCATGTTCAACAGCCTTATAGCCGATGAAATTGTTTGCGGCAGTGGATATTTTGGTTGTGAGATGATGCGCACAAAACCGTTCTCGGTGATGGGGCACGTTGCCCAGCCGCTATGCTGGTTTTTCTCCCACCATTGATGCACGCGCTGATGATGGACATGGTCGGGTTGAAACAGCGCAATCAAGACATTCACGTCAAACAGCGCTCGCATGGCTATTCGTCCATCTCCTGCAAAGTCTTGATCAATTCACTGGTGATCACCTGCCCGGTGGGTGCGAGCAAGGGAAAGCCATTGCGTGTGCCCGCGACAGCTGATTTGCCGCTGCGCAACGATTTGCGTGCAAGATCAGAGATCACCTCTCCCATGGTCAAATTCTGCCGCTTCGCCAATTCTTTGGCTGCGAGAAGTACATCATGTGAAATATCCAGTGTGGTGCGCATGCATCAATTATTGCAACATCTGATGCGCTGGGTCAAGCGCCTCCCGTTTGATGACACCTGGGATTTGGACCGCTCCTTGTTGTTTAACTGTTGTAATCCCCGTGTCGGCAATCGTTCCAGCCGTTGGGCCACCAATCCCTGCATTTGCCAGAGATGTACATCGTGGACCCTCGCCTTTTCCAATTCGTTAATCGTGTTCAAAAGATAATCTGCCGTGGTTCCCACTTGGCCGACAGACGTGGCGAGGATAGTCGAGGTGGCCCGGTGCAAGCCCATGTCGCTTCGCGGGGTGCCGGAGATTTCAACAGGCGTAGCAGCAAGTCATTGTGGCCGTCAAAGAAGGGAATGGTTATTGCGGTTGCCTCATAAACTCTTCGGATCGAGCGGCTGGCCGAACAGCCAACATGACTTTGATTCAACAACTGGAAAAGCGTCGGTTTCTGTTGCCAGGTACCGACAAACCCCGCCTGAAACGGCTAAGCCTCAGGACTTGATTTCGGCTTTAGGCACTGCGTTACGCAGCGACTGCAACCGGAGCATAGTTGTCATTTGCAACTATAAAACAGCCCGATAACGTCGGTACAATCACGGGCAAAAAATCCACCTTTACACTCCAGTCGAAACTATTTCGCCCCCATGCCTCTTGCTCAAAGAGAAGTGGTGGAGGCGCCGGGTACTGCCCCCGGGTCCTAGAAGCTTATTACGCAAACCGTTTATCACCATAGCCGCTCTTGCGAGAGCAACTGATATATAGGCGTTTCGACGGTGAAAAAAAAGAATTCTTTTCGGGTTCCAACGGGCAAATTGCGGAAGTTGATAGCTGGGCACTCTTCTGGCCTAAAAGCGCTTTCAAAATAAAAAACAAGGTGCTAGCGTCCAACCGCAACCGATAGGTGCGAAAAGAACGTCATTTTATCATGGGGAAGTAATATGGTGATCCAAACGAACTACAAGGAAGATATATCCAAGTATACGTCCAAGGTGAATGATGCAGCTCTGGCGACCATCATCAAGTTTTGCGGTATCGCGCTGCGCGGTGAAGACTCGCAATATGTGGC
>JANOXS010000084.1:0-2835 GCA_031418535.1 Hyphomicrobiales bacterium
AAACATCGCACTGGCAACAGGTAACATTGGCCGCGAAGGCGGTGGCGTGTGCCGACTTGGCGGGCACCAAGAAGGCTATATGCGTCCATCCGATGGCCATGTCGGTCGCCCTGCGCCTTACATTGATCAATTGCTCATTGCTGGAAAAGGCAAGGTGCATCACATCTGGGCCAATGACCATTACAAAACCACGCTCAATGCCAGTGCCTTCAAGCGCATGTATAACCACCGCACCAATTTGGTGAAGGAAGCCATGGATGCAAGTGCTGGTGCCACCCGTGAAGAGCTAGTGGATGCCATCGTCAAAGCGATTGATGCTGGTGGATTGTTCTCAGTCAACGTCGACATCGTACATTCTCAGATTGGTCAAGCTGCACATGTCATTTTGCCTGCCGTTGAGTCGGGTGAAATGAATCTCACTTCGATGAACGGAGAACGCCGTATGCGTCTGGTTGAGAAATATATGGATGGTCCCGGTTCGGCCATGCCAGATTGCCTCATCGCCGCAGGTATTGCGCAAAATCTTGAGCGGGTTCTGCGTGAAGGTGGCCGTGCTGCCTATGCTGACCAGTTCAAAGGTTATGACTGGAAGTCAGAAGAAGATGCCTTCATGGACGGCTATCATGCCAATACTGGTAAGATTGTCACCTATGAGCGGCTGCGGGCTATGGGTAATAATGGCGTTCAAGAGCCAGTTGTCGATTTCAAAGATGGCAAACTGATTGGCACGAAGCGTCTTTATGCCGATGGGAAATTTGATCGTCATGGCCGCGAAGACAAGTTGGCGCTGTTCTGTGCTGGTGCTTGGCGGGGATTACAAGCCAAGGGCAAGCAAGAACAGAAAGACAAGTATGCTTTCCTGATCAACAATGGCCGCTCCAATATCAATTGGCAGAATTGGTTCCTCGACCAAGACAATGACTTTGTCGCAGACCGCTTTCCTTACCCCTACATACAGATCAATCCCAAGGACATGGCTGATTTGAAACTTAATCCGGGTGACTTGGTGGAAGTGTTCAATGATGCCGGTGCCACGCAGGCTATGGTCTATCCGGAACCTACAGCACGATTGAAAGAAACGTTCATGCTGTTTGGCTCCCCAAAAGGTACGCAGGGAAATGTGATCAATGCCGGTGTCAACGAATTGGTCCTGCCAAACTACAAGCAGACATGGGCTAATATCCGCAAGATTTCGGATGCTCCAGCTTCGGTGAAGAAGCTGTCATTTAAATCTTGGGAATATGTCGCATCCTAAGCAATCATCGAGGAGCTCGGATCAAAAGTCCGAGCTCTTTATTTTTGCTCTGCTTTGTAAGAGTGAGCACCCATGAACTGCTACGTTTCTCCATCAACTATATTGTCATTGCAAGCTGCCAAAGACATTGCAGCAAATCTCACGACGCAACTTGATGAAGTTGAACACGTTCATGCTCGTGATGCGAAAGGGCGTATTTTAGCCTGCAACATGCTATCTACCTTGCCTCTTCCGCCATTTGACCAATCGGCGATGGACGGCTTTGCACTTAACACCCGTGATCTTCTTGAAGCTGATGTGACCCGTCTGCTTGTACGCTCACAAGTTTTCGCTGGAGATAGATATGTGGCCTCGCATGACCACGGAAGTGCTGTACGCGTGTTCACGGGAGCACAAATGCCCAGCGGAACAAACGCAGTCGTAATGCAAGAGCATTGCACTTTCGATGGCTCAAATCTTATCGTACCTGCTTCCATCAAGCCTGGAGACAATATCAGACGTAAGGGCGAAGACATCGCGATCGGCAGTCCCATGCTCAGCACTGGAACAAAACTTGATGCACGGCATATAGCTATGATTTGTGCGACGGGTGTCACCCACGTTCCCGTTGTTCGAAAATTACGGGTGACGGCATTTACCACAGGCAGCGAGTTGATCGAGCCGGGCCAAGCCTTGGTTCAAGGACAAATATTCGATTCAAATCGGTTCATGTTGCTTTCATTGCTTTCGCGCAGCGCAATTGAAATCATCGACGGTGGACGGTTGCAAGACGACTTGGAAATGATGTCAACGCGGTTTGCCGAGGCGAGCCGCTCTAGCGATTTTATTGTTGCCAGCGGTGGGGCAGGCGGAAGCGATGCTGATTTAATGCTGGAGGCTGTCCGCAAGGCTGGGGGCGAAGCCAGCCCCTTGCGTGTGGCGCTGAAGCCGGGGAAGCCCTCGGTCATGGGAAACATCAACAATTGCGCCATGCTGGGCTTACCGGGAAATCCCGTTGCGGCCCTCGTCAATTTTCTGCTGTTTGGTGAAACCCTTATTCGCCGCAGGACGGGTTGCGCAGCACCTGACCTTCAGGGATTGCCTGCGATTTCTGCAAGCCGATTCAGGCATGCTCCCGGCAAGACAGAATTCGTGCCCGCACGTCTTGCTCCATCAAACTCACACAATCTCTGTTTGGAAATCTTGGGTCGTGGCGGCTCGGCTCGGCTTTCGCCTTTGCTTGCTGCTGATGGGCTTGCAGAGATTGCATCCGAACAGGATCACATCGAGCCAGGAAGCCCGCTTCGTTTCTATCCATTTTCCAGTCTTGCTTGGATATGAATAGGCCTTGGTTACTGCCTATTTGAGAGACGGCGGCTCACCCTTCGTAAAATTTCACTTTATCTGTTAGACATCGAAAATGGATTTCCTGCATTTCCAATCAATCGATATTGTTCTAACCTTGCTGATGTTCGTTGGGGCTGGCTGTTGTGGTGGCCCTGCACTCACATGGGCTGATGCTTGTTGCAGCCAAGATGAAGTTGCCAAAATCGCGGGCAAGTCAGGCTGTGGTTGTGCCTCGACAGGTGCGTGCGGATGAA
>JANOXS010000085.1:0-18030 GCA_031418535.1 Hyphomicrobiales bacterium
GCCGTCGTGGTTGCCCGCTCGTCAGAGCAATCCGCACAGCCTCTCGCTTAAACTCATCATTGTGTACCTTTGCCATAACCGTTCTCCTTGATGGCTAATGTTTCTCATCAAGGACGCGGAATCAAACCGTGGCAAGTCCAACGAACGGCTTTCCAGTCTTCAGAACTATTATCAACAATAAAGAGCTCGCTGCCAACTTTGTGGCTGGATCGTTTTGGCATTGGAATCATTCTCAAAAAAAGCAGTTCATGTCCAACATTACACGGAGAGGTAGAAGCTGCAACGGCCTCGGTTTGGGAGACCGCATTTGTTGAATCAAAGGGGATTGATGAAGTTTGTACTTACTAATCGCTCAGATCATCCGCATTGAACAGTCTGACATAAGGTGCATATTCGAACTGCCTATTACGGTTTTGCCCCGTGATCTCAACCAGAATGCCTAGCTGTTTCAAACGGTCAACAAGTTGGTTGGCGGCGGGATAGGTTGTGCCAATCAATTCACGAACATCATTTACTGAAACAATTGGATGTTTGTAGAGCGCTTCCAATACACGGTGGCCGTTGCCTGCACCACGTCCGAGGTGATCGGCAATTGCATTGCGATGGTCTTCACGCAAAGCCAATATGCGCCGTGCTGTTTCTGCGGCTTGGGCGCTGACTTCAACAACACCTTTCAGGAAAAATGCGATCCAGCTTTCCCAATCGCCCGTGTCACGCGTTGCTTGCAACAGTTCATAATATTTTTGTCTATGCTTTTTGAAATAGTGCGAGAGATATAGCACAGGCTTTTGCAAAACCTTTTTCTCGCAAAGCAGGAATGTGATGAGTAGACGACCAACACGCCCGTTGCCATCCAAGAACGGATGAATGGTTTCAAACTGCGCATGGGCTAGTCCGATGCGCACTAAGAGTGGCATGGGGCTATCATTGTGAAGAAACTTTTCCAACTGCCCCAGCGATTCAGGAACCGCGTGAGGCGGCGGAGGTACGAATGTCGCCTCGTTCAATGTGCAACCCCCGGGTCCTATCCAATTCTGGGTTGTGCGAAGTTCGCCCGGGGTCAAATGTGAACCGCGAACACTGCGCATCAAGCGCTCATGAATTTCACGAATAAGGCGCATTGAAACGGGCAAGTCTTTCAGCCGCTCAATACCAAGGTTCATCGCAGCAACGTAATTGACCACTTCGCCCACGTCTTGCGGCCTGTCAGTCGAAAGGATTTTGGCTTCGGCGGCAAGCAAGTCTTGCAGCGAACTTTGAGTGCCTTCAATCTGGCTTGAAAGCACGGCTTCCTTGCGCACATACATGTAAACAAAGAGATCGGGATTGGGCAGGATTTGGATCGATCCGTCCAAGCGGCCCAAGGCAAGATCAGCCTCTGATAGGAGTTGCTGCACTTGACCCGATATTTGAACGGCTGGGACAGGAGGCAGCGGGGCGGGCACGAATGCCTTATAGCCTGAAGGCTGCTGGACATAGGTTCCAGATCGTCCGACGACTTGCGGAGGCGTTTTGCTATCTTCTGGGTTTAATATGGCCATAAAAGCGATTCTTGTTAAAGTATGGCTTTAATATGGAACCAAATGGCAGCCTTATGCAAGTATCGCTTTAACAAGCGTCGTCTGCTTTACGGCAAAGCTAGAAAAATTACATGGATGAATGCTTTCAGTGTTTTTGGTTTCACTCAATCTCTTGAGTGAATTTCCGGGAACACCTATTCCGTGGCTGCTAGGTGGCTACTTTTCAATTTTTGCCATCCGATCAAATCAGCTAAATTATTGAAAAGATGGCGCACCCGACAGGATTCGAACCTGTGACCTCTGCCTTCGGAGGGTAGTACACCTTGTCTTTTGGCGTTCGTAGCCGTCCACTTCAAATCATAAAAACATTGATTTTATTGGATTTTTGTTTATGGTCATTCGTGAGTGTTCGCCACCATTTACAAATCGGTGGTGAGCAGGTGGTGAGCAGGAACGGCTATGGGCAACAAACGCGAAACTGTAAAACTCTCGAAACGGACCATCGAAAGCCTAGCACCGGAAGCCAAGCGCTATGTGGCATGGGATGAGGCTAAGAAGGGGTTTGGCGTTAGAGTTGAAGTCTCAGGCCTCAAATCATTCATCGTGCGCTACAGGGCCGCTGGTGGGGGCAGAAACGCGCCCGCCCGCGAAATGGTGATTGGTCGTTATGGAACTTGGACGGCGGAAGCGGCCCGCAAAGAAGCTGGCACAATTCTAAATCAAGTTGATAGTGGGCAAGACCCCGCCTCAGACCGCAACCGAAAACGCCAAGAATTGACGGTGGCAGCCCTATGCGACCTATACCTCAAAGAAGGGACTGGAAACAAAAAGGCTTCAACCCTTGCCATCGATAAGGGCCGCATTGAACGCCACATAAAGCCGTTGCTAGGCAAACGCCTTGTTTCTGAGGTTGAAGCCCGCGACATTAAAAAATTCATGCAAGATGTGGCCAATGGCAAAACCAAAGCCGATGTGAAAACAAAATTTAGAGGCCGCGCCATTGTGGAAGGCGGCAAGGGAACGGCTTCTCGCACGGTGGGCTTTCTGGGCGGCATATTCTCATTTGCCATCGAAGAAAAAATGCGTACCGATAATCCGGTGCGCGGCGTGAAACGCTATGTCGATAAAAAGGGCGAACGGTTCCTATCTGCAAATGAACTTGCTAGCCTTGGTGAGGCTATTCGGCAAGTGGAAGCACAAGGCGCAAATAAATCAGCCATCGCCATCATTCGTCTTTTGACTTTTACAGGTGCGCGGAAAAGCGAAATTACAAAACTCAATTGGACTGAGGTTGATATTGAGCGGTCCTGCCTCAGATTGGCCGATTCCAAATCAGGCGCTAAAGTTGTGCCTTTAGGCCCGCCCGCCTTGGCTATTCTTTCTGGCCTCACGCCCACCGATGGTTCGCCCTATGTGTTTCCAGCGGAATCAGGCGGCTTGGCATTCCAAGGCACCGAAAAAGTGTGGCAAAAAGTGCGCTTTGCCTCAAATCTCCCAGACTTGCGAATACATGATTTGCGCCATTCATTTGCCAGCGCTGGACTATTGGCAGGTGATAATCTGGCCATCATAGGCAAGCTGCTTGGCCATAGTGATGTGAAAACCACGGCTCGCTATGCCCACCTTGCCGACGACCCCGTGAAGCAAGCCGCTAACCGCATTTCCAATTCCATTGCGGCGGCAATGGACGGCAAGCAAAGTGCTGAAATCATAAAGTTGAAAAAGACGAATTAGGCAGTTTTGGGCAGTTAACCATTTTTCGCATAGCTTTATGCGTTAGGGAACTTAAACATTGCATTGTCACAATTTACGATTATTTCAGTTATTGCGTTTATTTCGTTTATGAGCAATTATTGCATTAAGGCGCGATAGACGCTGATTGGCCGATTCTGGCCTGAAATCTTAGGAGGAATGACAAATGCTTGCGCTACTCGACCAAGGTCAAGGTCCTTTCGTGGCGAATGAAGCTGAAGCCACAATTGCAAAGGCAGCAGCCGATAAACTGCGAACTGTTGCAAAGGCAGGCCAAGACATCAAAATCCATGTGCAAGGAGCTGGCAATGTAATCGTGCCACTTCCAGCGCGTGCAGTTGAATTGATTTTCAGAATTTTAGAAACCATGGGCGAGGGTGTGCCAATTTCTGTCATTCCTCACCAAGCCGAACTCACAACGCAACAGGCCGCCGATTATTTAAATGTTTCGCGTCCGTTTTTAGTTCAACAAATTGAAGCGAACAAACTGCCATACCGTAAAGTTGGTAGCCACCGGAGGGTTAAGTTTTCAGACTTAGTGGAGTTTGAAAACAACACGAAGGTCAAACAAAGCGAAGCTATGAAGCGTATTAATCAACAGGCGCATGAACTCGGACTTGATTGATGATTTCGACATTTACAGCTTTCATTGATGCAAATGTTTTCTACGGGGCGAGACTACGGAGTCTCGTTCTTTTTGCTGCACAAACGAAGCTGTATCGGGCACGGTGGTCGGAGCGTGTCAATGACGAGTGGATTGACGCAGTCGTTAAGAAAGCCAAGAGGCCGTCGGTCACTACAGAATCTTTGCAAGCGACGCGCAATTTCATGAACGAGGCGATTCTAGATTGCTTGGTCGAAAATTATGAACATCTTGAAGTCGGATTAAAGCTTCCAGACCTCAAAGACAATCATGTGTTAGCCGCCGCGATACATGGCCACGCCTCCACAATTGTTACATTCAATCTCAAAGATTTCCCCGAAGAATACCTTTCGCAATTTAAGATTCATGCGACCCATCCCGACCAGTTTTTGATTGATGCGTATTATATTTCACCTGACCATTTCATTGAAGCCGTTAAGCAAGATTTTCAACACTACAAACAACCGCCGCTCACCTTTTCTGAATATATCCAGTCATTGAAAACAGCGGGTGTGCCAAAGCTTGCGGAGATTTTGGCCGAGCTTGAAGTTTTAATTGCGTGAGAATTGTTAAGATTGTCCAGAACGCAAAGCAACATTACGTGGAGACTGCGTTCAATCTATCAGCTTTCTAAACTAGTGCTTGAGCAAAAGCAGAAATAGCAAAAAAGCAATTATCCAAAGTGGAGTTTTCAGACCCAGTTTATTCATTGTGACATTCGCTGGAACAAACGCCCTAATTTGAGCGTGCAACGGTTCATTAGGTAAGAGCTTTCTGGAGTCTTCGTCGAGGTAATCTTCCTTGATTTCAGCAGCCGGCGAAATGCTCTGTCGCTCAAAACGTATATTCCACTCCCTTACTAAGCCAAGTCGAGGTATTTCGACCGATCCCATATGCTCATTGACAACTTTGTGTTCTTTGTCCCGTGTCAGAACTTTGACGCGCTCAGTGTGAATTTCGGGTGACCAATCCGAGTAGAAGCCTGCCACGCCACCCATACGCAAGTGGAGCAGATTGAAGCCCTCGGTGGTGATAGCTTCCAGCAGCGCAACGAAATGCGCTGGTCTGAGACTTGCGAACACTTCGATAAAATCCGCCTCGGTGCGAGATCTAAAATCTATTTCGTGAGTATAACTAACTGCTCCTGTGACCGTAAGGGTCTCGGGTTCACTTTCACTGTTTAGCGGATAGATTCTTAAAGTGAATTTCTCAATTTTCCTTTTGGTGCCTAACATAGAAAATTGCACAGAATTTGGGCCATCCCAAAAATCAAACGGTTTGAGATTTGCGACAATCACTTCCTCAAATTGTAGGGTCCTGTTAAGCTTTGCTTCTGGGCCAGATTTCCAGACATGGCCAGTTCCAATTGTTCGAGCCACAGTGACACTATCGCTAACAAAATCGAAACTCCAATCCCAAGGGATTTGCTTCGTAGCTAGGCGATGCTTAACATCTCCCACTTCCGAAATTGACCAAGGGTAAAGGCTCTTGAACTCACTCTCGGAATCGAAAATGATTTCACTTTCGAAGTGATAGTCCATCATTTCTCCATCATCCGGTTGAGCTCCTTGCAGCATTCAATTGGTCAAAACCGCCAGCCCGAATGGCACAATTTCTGCAACGAACGGACATGCACTGCATTTCATAGCCGTAATATGGGCCTCGGAGAAGTCCCTTCCGCTTTGCCGCCTAATCACAAAAGCCACTGGCAACGGTGGCCCATCCCTCAATTCATTAGAATACAACTATATCACAAAACATTGGCGCACACGACACTGTGAACACCAAACCTGCCAGCGCCATAGCGATTATCGAACTGCTCATTCCCAACTACAATGGAACCGTGAACGAAGGCCGTTTCCAAATAATGCAAGGCACCATTCACGAAACCCATGCCGCACTTTCGGACTTGCTGGGCGCTGCAAAAAAAGCGGTTTCAACAATTAGCTTTCAAAACTGAGTTCAATTTAGGCGGCAAAGCCTGTGGATTGTGGGCATAACTCATTTGCCATCGCCATTGTAAGCCATAATTTGCTATAGTCCGTGCCGACGCGGCGGCCTATTTGAGAAGCGCCGTAAACTCACGGACGCATGGGACACATTTGCGCAGACGAAAATAAATTCAAACGTTTTAAGTCTTCACAGCACAAAATCGAAATGACACAAAAAAAGGAACATCAGGATAGGTTGAGTAGCGAACTTAACTTTCCAATTTGGGTCCCAAAAGCTGTCCAAGAGCGTGTGCGAAGCATGATTTTTGGATTGCCAAATCAGCGTGTTGGGAAGCGTGGGTGGAGACGAAAAGCTATTGAAGAAGGACGAACTGACGAGGCCGCAGAAATTCTTGAAGAAGAACACTGTTTGCTTCGCCTCTCAGGTGTAGATGACGACCGCATGCGAGAAGCTTATGAATTTCTCAAAAAATCATCGCTGAGTGAAAAGCAACTTAGCCGATACATCGAATGCGCTTGTAGTTCGAGAGTCAACTACAGTGAGCTTCGCACGACCATCCAAACTCGTCACAAAAATAAGAAGCGTATCAACACTCTCGCACTCGAACTGGCACAACATTTAAGAGAAGATTGGCTTAAGAAAAGTCTTTACTACGGGACCAATCGACTTGAATTAAGAAGTATTCTGTCTAGATCGAAGAAGACATTTCCTTACAAATGGGACAGGCGAAAAAAAACTACGGAAAGCGTCTTTGCTAGAAAAAATCAGGCAAATACTATTAGATTGTGGAGAAATCAGAAGTCTCGCATCACTGGCGCGGACTTCGAACTCTGGTGGGCGGCACCTTCTCTGGCTGACTTACTAAATACGCTCGCAAATGATTTTGATCCGTCTTGTGAAGTAACAGAAGGACTTCAGGAAGCCGCCATCAACCGTCAGGCAAATTCGAAAACAGAATTCATTCGAAGTTTCGGAATGCAAATAGCAGAGCACGACAGTGATCTAGGTGGCCCCATCATAACTAATTTTTCAACAAACATTTTCCAGGCAATTGCGATTACAACAAATGTTGTTCTTAATGAGCCTGATGTTGACGTCTCTCTAAAAGATGTGAAACAGGTGCTTAAATTTATTAGCATAACTCAAGGCCAAGAGGATGGCTGAGTTAGTTCGAACACATCATTCCATATTGATATGTAGTCGTTCACCGTAGGTCGGATAGGCTGGCCTCGGACTGGAGACAAATATGATTGAACCTCTCGCCGTACCAATCCCAGAAGCCGCTCGACTTAGTGGTTGTGGTCGTAGCACCATCTACTCAGAAATTTCAAAAGGTAATTTAAAGAGGCGCAAGGTAGGACGACGCACAATTGTCACTATGGAAGATTTGCGCAATTGGCTGGCCTCAAAAATTGAGGAGGCTGCATAATGCAGAAAGGCAAAACCCAGAGCAGTGTAAGAGCACTGTCTGGGCTGCAAGGCGTGTTCGATTTTATGCAAGCGTCTTTTAGCCCAAACATTCCAAACTATCAACTTCCAACATTGCGCGGCTATCGGATTGACCATCAATCCACCGTTCAACCAATTTGGGGGAACCGTCATCATGGCTAAGCGCTTGCAAATAACCGTCCGCGTTCTGCCAGACGGCCAGCCCTTCATTGTGCATGGACGAGATGCATGGGCGCTTTCTGAATTGGTTAGGTGTGGCCAGCGCGGTTGCACCCCGATTGGTAATCCGGGACCCAGATGGTCTGCATATGTGCATAAGTTGCGCCATGAATATGGTCTCTCAATTGAAACCCAAAACGAAAACCATGGTGGGCTTTTCGCCGGAACTCACGCGCGATATGTTTTGCGTTCGCAAGTGCAAATCATCGAAAATGGTCCGTTGCCAGATTTGGCGGTGGCAGCATGAGCGCTGAAATCATCATTGCAGAATGGCCAAAGAATGGCCGCGAAACTTTGCGTGTGCGGATTGATAGCTTCAAAAGCCAAGCCGTCATCTGTTGCCGCGCATGGTATCCGGCCAGCGATGGCACTCTGAAACCTGGACGCGGTGGCTTGACCATTTCAATTCGTCATTTGCCAGCCCTTACGAATGCTTTGGCAAAAGCTCTTGAAACCGCCAACGCCGCTGGGCTGATAGATAGCAATTGATAACAATAATCGCTGGGCAGGCTTTGTGCTTGCCCAGAGCCATTGCATCAAAACTCATTCAGCAAGTTGGAACTGTTTCATGGCCAAAGGACGCAAGCGCGGCCCGAAAGGGGCTTGGCAAAATCGCGCTAAATATAATCGCGCCAAATGTGAGTTGCGATTGAAGCCTTGCCAAATTCAAAACCTTGCGGCAGCGGATGCTTTTGCATCGGCTATTGGCAAAGGCTTGAGCTGCTTTCTTACAATAAAGTTTTCAGAGTTTGAAGTACCTTTGCATGCCTTTCGCCATGGCACCAAGCGATTGTCGCAGTGGCATCGGCATTGGGGCGGTGCGCTGCATTGGATTTATGCTTGGGAAGCAAAAGGTGGCTTTCACGTTCACGCACTGGTTCATGTGCCAAGTGGCCTATGGCAAGATTTTATGCAGGTCACTACGCGAGCGTTTGCTGGGCATAATCTTTTGCACAAGCACCGTTCGGCTGGACCATCGGCAATGGCCTATCTTTGCAAAGGCACTGATTGGCAAAGCCACCGCGCCCTGAAAGGCAATTCTAACATCTATGTCAAAGACCAAGGGCGAGTCACATGGGCAAGGTGCGGTGTTACCGAAAACATCGGAAAAGCAGCTCGCTTGAAAGCCGGATTTGATAGCTCAAAAGCGAAAAGTAATTGTGTAAAAACATACAGGCGGCATTCGCACATTCACAAACTTGCGCGGCCAATGGTGAACGATGGCGGGCAGCCATTCGGAAGCTCGCCCTCTTTAGTAGTATTGGAAACCACAAATTCCACTGCCAAGATGACGGCAAGCGCGGCGCATGCGACGCAAGCGCTGGACGGCATCGGAAATATGATTCAACACTCTTGGACCCGTGCCCACGGCACAGGCCATGAAAACTTAAACGAAAGGTAGCTAGATAATGCGCCATCAACCCTATTTCAAATCCGGTCGCCACATTGCAGCCGCCCGAACGCTTGCTGGCCTCAAACAGACTGAGTTGGCAGAATTGGCAGGATTGCATGTGAACAGCCTCAAACGCCTTGAGGCCATGAAAGGTATATTTGGTTCGGAACACGCTGCAAATGCAATTGGTGAAGCCCTGAAATCCAAAGGCATAATTTCAGAGACTTGGCCTATTCCATCAATCCGAATTGAAGCTGGGAGCCTTTAAGGTGCGCCGCGAACAATAAAACCCCTAAAGTAGTGGGGAAATAGAAATGCCAAGCACAAGCCCAGCCATCGCCAATGATATGTTTTGATATGGTCTGGTGACTTAAGTTTAGGAGCTAACAAATGGTTCAATCCAAATGGTATAAATCAGGCTGGACCGATGAACGCCGCGCCAAGCAACGGGAAGCTATTCAGCGCTGGAAGCCTTGGGAGAAATCGACTGGGCCGAAAACACCGTGGGGCAAGGCACAAGCGGCTGCAAATGCCCGCCTAATCCAATTCAGCCGCCGACTTAAAAAACTAAGTTCAAAGCAATTCTTGACCCTTTTGAGATAGAGTATGCGATGCAACTATTCGACCGCATTGATAAGAAATGGCAAATCGGAAAGTTTACACCGTTTCAACATGTAATAAATTGCGACCAACACAACTAATGGACCCTATTGATTTACAAAGCCCTTGGTCATTTAAAATGCCATATTTCAGCGGCTGCACTCTCATTAGTATCCAAACTATGCGCCAAGTACTATTTTCATAAGCTATTGCGCGCGCGAGATATAGGCGATGTGGCCCTCAGAGCCAATTTCCGGACCAATACGCGCCCGCGCGAGACATGAGGTATCGCCAAGTTTTCGCCGCGCTTCAAAATGTTAGGATTTGTTAGCATCCAATAGCCGATTTTGCTCTGAAATCAGGTCGCGTGGTGAGCAGGTGGTGAGCACAGACCAAGCCAAACGATTCAGCCCCCAGTTAGTCATTTAAAATACAACAATTTCAATGAGATATTGGCGCACCCGACAGGATTCGAACCTGTGACCTCTGCCTTCGGAGCAAGGTGCTTATCCCTTAAATCATTGAAAAATAATGACTGAATGGGTCAGAATGAGACCAAATCATCCCATTTGCGCCCGAATGTAGCCCGCATTCTGCGGACATTCTGCGGACAGGTATCTGAGTTTGTCACTCAGCCCGCAAGCTCAGCATTTCGAGATATCGAATGTCCACCGGTTTCGCCAAGAGTTCGTCCAATCTGTCGATCAAGGGCTTCAAGTGCGGCTTCTTGAGATGGTCTTCGAGGGCTTCTTTGTTCACAAAGTTTTCGTAGAAGATGAAGACGTTGGGATCGGCTTTATCACAGTGAAAATCATAGTTGATGCAACCAGGCTCAGCCCGTGTGGGGGCGACTTGGGCCGCGAGTATGCGCATCAACTCATCGCGCATTTCCGGCTTTGCAACGACCGTTCCGATGATGGTGCAATCGGGGCTTTTCATGTTGACTTCCTGTTCTGTGAAATGGCCACGGCAAGGATGATGATGGCGCCGCGGGCGATGAGTTGTTGGGAGAACTCAAGTCCAGCGAGGATGAGTCCGTTGTTGATGAGGCCAATCATCAGGGCCCCCATGATTGATCCAATCACTGTGCCCTTGCCGCCAAACAGGCTGGTGCCGCCCAGCACAGCAGCTGCGATAACAGAAAGCTCATCACCCTCGCCCAATTGAAAGCGTCCGGTTTGAAAGCGGCCGGCATAGAGCATGCCGGCAATTGCTGCGGCAAAACTTGAGATGATGAGTACCTTGAACTTGATGTTGCGGGTGTTGACGCCCGAATAGCGCGCCGCCGTTTCGCTGCCGCCAGTGGCCAGAACCCAGCGGCCAAACGTCGTGCGTCTGAGCACAATATGTCCGATAGCAGCTGCTATCACCATCCAGAACAGCAACACCGGCAGAGGGCCGATATAGCCTCCGCCAAAAAACCAGTTATAGCCATCGCTCAAAATGGGCACGGCTTTGGTGCCGCTCACCCACATGGACGTTCCCTTGGCAACACCCATCATCGCAAGTGTGGTGAGGAAAGTTGGAATGCCGATGCGCGTGCTGATGACGCCATTGATGACACCGACAATGAGTCCGGTTGCAACACCGGCGAGAATACCCAGGGGGACACCACCGATATCCATGGCCATAGCTGCGGCGACAGATGCGAGGCCCGCAACCGCACCAATGGAAAGATCAATTTCACCAGCGGCGAGCACATAAGTCATGGCAACTGCCATGATGGCAATGGGTGCAGTCTGGCGCACAATGTTGAGGAGATTGTTGGTATCGAGAAAGCCCTTGTGGCCAAGGGTAATCGCAAAGAAAATGAAGATACCGACAAACCCGATGTAGATGATGTTCTGGCGCCAGTTGGTGAGCCCAAGCCGATTGGCCAGCGATGGTGTCAAAGTGTCAGTCATTGTTGCGAACCTCTTGAAGGATTGTCTGGAGTTTGCGTTCAGCAAATTGCATGTTGCCCGCAGCAGTGTGATATCCCGCGCTTGGGTCTTCGAATTCGTCGCGGCGCATGTCACGCAGCAGGCGTCCATCTGACATGACCAGAATGCGGTCACAGGCGGCGAGCAGCTCATTGAGCTCCGAAGAAATCACGATGATTGCTTTGCCCTGGCGCGCCAGTTCACGAATGAGCTGGATGATTTCAGACTTGCTGCCAATGTCTATGCCTGCCGTCGGTTCATCAAAAATGACAATGCGGGGATCTGAGGCCAGCCATTTTGCCAGCACGACTTTCTGCTGGTTGCCGCCTGAGAGCGTGCGCACAGCCGCTGCGGCGGACGCTGTCTTGACCTTGAGGGATTTGATTTTCTCAGCTGCAAGATTGCTCCATTTTTGTTGCGATATCCATCCCCGTTTGCTGATGCGATCAAAAACCGAAAGACTGATATTGTCAGCAACACTATGTTCAAGCACAACGCCTTGGCGCAATCGGTCTTCCGGGATGAGAGCGATGCCATGGGCAATAGCTACGGACGGACTCGTGAGTTCGACGCTCTTTCCGGCCACAACGATGTCACCTGAAATTTTCTGGTCGATGCCGAACAACAATCGCGCAATTGCACTTCTGCCGCTGCCAAGAAGACCGGCAATCCCTACGACTTCACCAGCATGAACGGTCAGGTTCAAATCAATGGGCTTATGACGTCCCGAAACATTCTTGAGTTCGAGAAGCACGTCGTCGCGCCTTGTGTCTTCGCGCAGAATTCCGGAAAGGCCTCGCGACTGTTTGCCTACAATGTGTTCAATGATCGACTCGAGCGTCAGTTCTGAAAGGGGTGCGGTAATGACGTGGCGACCATCGCGTAAGATCGTGGCACGATCTGCAATCTTCATGATCTCATCCATGCGATGAGAAACATAAATAATAGCCACACCTTCTGCCTTCAATTTTGTCAGGAAGGCGAAAAGCTTTTCAACGTCATGGGTGGAAAGCGCGGTGCTGGGCTCATCAAGAATAAGAACGCGGGCCTTCTGGGCAATAGCCTTGACGATTTCTGTGAGTTGGCGTTGGCCAGCACCCAGGCTTCCCGCCTCTGCGAGTGGGTCAACATCTACATCTAGGCTTTTAAAAAGTTCGGTCGCGCGAACCATGGCTGCTTTATCATCGATAAGCCCTGAACCTGTTTTCAATTCATTGGCCAGAAATATATTTTGCGCCACAGTTAGTGTGGGCACCAGACTCATTTCCTGAAAAATCATGGCGATGCCTGCGCGCTTTGATTCTTCGGGCGTGTGTTCAGTCAACGTGTGGCCTAGGACTTCCAGCGTTCCGGAGTCTGGCCTATGGACGCCGCGCAGAATTTTGAGAATGGTTGATTTGCCAGCGCCATTGCCGCCCAGCAGCGCATGGATTTCGCCAGACCGCACTTCCAA
The DNA here is from genome assembly GCA_031418535.1 of Hyphomicrobiales bacterium. Taxonomy (GTDB): domain Bacteria; phylum Pseudomonadota; class Alphaproteobacteria; order Rhizobiales; family Aestuariivirgaceae; genus Aestuariivirga. The sequence continues at coordinate 12,905 of JANOXS010000085.1, forward strand.
GGTGACGTCGTCGAGAACCTTGGTCGGGCCAAAGGCTTTGCCAATTCCGGTCATCTTAACAGCAATGTCATGAGGTGCGTTGGTCATCATCGACTCTTTGATTGGCATGTTAAAGAAAGGCCGAATCTGTCACAACAAATCCGGCCCTTCAAGTGTGGGAGGCTTACTTGAAGCTCGACGTAATCTTGTCAGTTGGGGGAGCGTGATAAATTTCTTCCCAACCCTTAAGCAAAGTGTCGTGTGTGATAGGACCCGCAGGCAAGGCTACATAAGCTGGAGCCGGTTTACCAATCAACGCATAACCAGCGAGCATGGCTTCAATGATTCCGGCATCATATGGGCGCTGTGATGCGAGACCCTTGATCATGCCGCCCTTCGCCATTTCAATGGCAACATTTTCACCAAGATCCATATTGATGATGATGAGGTCTTCGCGGCCAGCGGCGCGTGCTGCAGCCATCACACCTTCGGCAGGCACGTCCCAAACAGCCCAGATTGCCTTGGTTTCAGGATGAGCTGTCAGAATGGCACCAGCGGCCTTTTCAGCATCGCCTGCAAAATCTGGTCCGCCAATACCCTGTTCGTCAACAATCTTGATATCTGGATATTGTTCGGTGATGGTGGTTTTGAATCCATCATAACGTTGCTTGGTCACGAAGAAATCAGCGGCGTGGAACACAATGCCGACTTCGCCTTTGCTCCCAAGGGCTTTGGCCATCAAATGAGCAGAGGCAACACCATTGCCGTAGTTGTCAGCTGAGACTGAACTTACATAGTCAACGCCAGCCTTGAAGCCTGCTGGAATGTTGTCCATGAACACCAGCTTGGCACCAGCTGCTGCAGCAGCCTTGTAGGCACCGGCAGTGGCTTGGCCATCGACCGGGATCGAGACAATGATATTCGGCTTTTGGACCATGACAGTTTCAATGTCGGCAACTTGCTTCTCAGGTTTGAAGCCCGCATCTGTGACAGCGATAACCTCTATGCCCATCTTGCCAAACTGCTCCTTCAATGCAGCTGCCTGGGCGTTGGACCAATCATTGCCGCCGATGTGAAACACCAGTGCGGCCGTAGCCTTCATGGCCTTGATCTTGGCCAATTCGTCATCCGTCAATGTCACGCTGGATGCCAGAGCCGGGTCTTCGCCGTTCGGGCCTTTGCTCATGACTTTGGTCATCAGGTCTTTCAACGCTGCGTCCGGATCAGTGGCAAATGCTGGAGCAGCAAAGCCTGCTACAAAAAGAGCAACAGCTGCTGCCGTACCCAAGAACATTCGTTTATTCATCATGTCAGTTTTCTCCCATTTAATGTTGACTTCAAAGTCCTGCGTTGCGCATGAACTTTAAACTGTGAATGGCGCCGCCCTTTGGATCGGGCCATGAATCAAGTTCCGCTGTAATCCAGCCCTTGAATTTGATGTCTTTGAGTGCCGCAATGATGGCACCGATATCGAGTGAGCCTTGATCAAGTGGCGTGAAAGCGAAGGGCTTTTCTTGCCAGCCCTTGAGATGCACATAGCTGATGCGTTTTGCATGTTCGCGGATCATCGCTGGAACATCGCCACCGGCGGCGGCAAGATGCGCGGTATCCGGGCAGAAATCGATCGACGTTTCCTTGAAGATTTTCCGCACTTCATTGGGTCCTTCGACAATCGTCGAAAGATGCGGATGATAATGGGCCTTCAAGCCATTCTTCTTGGCGATCTTCACGACGTATTCGAGTGCCGCGCCGAGTTTTTTAATGTCGTCACGTTTGGTGCCCTTGGCGCGCTTGGCACCGCCACCAACCACAAAATGTTCAGCACCACCTTCGGCAGCGGCAGCTGCCACACGTTCCAACTTGGCCAATTCTTCCGACAGAATGTCATCGAATATAAAGTTGGCACCCGAATATGCCGCGACCAGTTTGATGCCGGCATTTTTGAGAATTGTTTTCAGGCCTTTGAAGTTACCTGCAGCATAATCAAGCAAATTGGCATCGAATAGTTCCGTGCCTTCATAACCTGCAGCAGCAATGTCATTGATGGCTTTTTCCATATTGCCGAAGGTGCGGTAAGTCAGTTGGGTAATCGAGGTGACGCCAACGGCATTCCCGCCGAGCTCTCCCCAGCAATTGGCATGATACGCTAATTTGTTGGCCATGCTAAATACCCCCTTAGTTAGCAACATTGACCCAGCGCTCAGTGGCACCGGATTCAAGGATTGCATCAGCAATGGCAGAAATTTTATAGCCATCTTCAAAGTTTGGTGAAGGCTGTTTACCACTGACGATGGCTGAGAAGAAATCATAGCATTCGATGATTTTGGTCTCGCCATAACCAATGCCTAAAGCGGGAATAGGCCACAGGCCTTGGCCGTAAGGGTGGTTTGGGCCTGTGTAGATGGTGCGGAAGCCGCGGGTCTCTGCCGGATCATCCGCAAACATCACTTGCACTTCGTCCATGCGCTCATAGTTGAAAGCGATAGAGCCTTTGGTGCCATGAATTTCAAAGGTGAGGAAATTATTGCGGCCATGAGCATTGCGTGAGGCCTCGATGGAACCCACTGCACCATTTTGGAATTTCAGCAGCGTGATCATCTCATCATCAACGTCGACCACGCCCATGGGGCCCGCCCCAGACTTGTCAGAAGCACCAAGCTTATCCAAGCCACCTGACTGCAAAGGACGTTCTGGAATGTAGGTCTTCACGATGGCATTTACGGCGCTAACTTCACCCACCAAATAACGGGCAAAATCGAGAACATGGGTGCCAATGTCACCCACAGTGCCGGAGCCAGCAACTTTCTTCTGAAACCGCCAGGACAAAGGACCATTTGGATCAGCGGACCAATCTTGCAAATAGGTGCCACGGAAGTTCAGGATTTTGCCAATGCGACCTTCTTCAATCAGTTTCTTGGCCAGCGCAACACCCGGGGTGCGACGATAATTGAAAGCCACCATGTGAATAACGCCAGACTTCTGTGCCGCTTCGAACATGGTCTTTGCTTCAGCGCCAGTGCGCGCCAAGGGTTTTTCACAAATCACATGCTTGCCAGCTTTCAAGGCCGCAATGGCGATCTCTGCGTGGCTGTCATTCGGGGTTACGATGTCAATGACATCGACATCTTTGCGGGCGATTGTTGCCTTCCAGTCGGCACTTGATTCATCAAAGCCGTAGCGCGCTGCACCCTGCTTGGCCATTTCAGCATTCACATCGACTAAGACTTTGCGGTGCGGAATAGCAGGGGCTGGCCAGAAAAACATTGGCATGGCCGCATAAGCCATAGCGTGGGCCTTGCCCATAAAGCCGCCGCCAATCATCGCCACATTGAGTGTCTTCGTCACGATTTTCTCCCACTTGAATAGTATTTCTTCTTTTCAAGCTTAGTATGATACAAAAATACATAAGTCAACATTAAAAATGCAAAAGTATGCTAACTTAAGATTTTTATATGTTTTATTTCGTATTTTTACGCATAAAAGCGCGACAATAAATTGATTTTAGATTGACAATTCCGTTGATTATGAACAAATTTCACTCGAACGAGGTTCAAATTTTGCAAGATATGAAACGAGAATTCGCAGTGTCCCCTGAGACAAGCTTGGCAGCTGGACTTTCGGATCGGCCACATGACGAAAACCAAGCAATCCGTCCTCGGCGTGCTGACGCCGAACGTTCCTCGCTCGCCCTCATTCTCAGCATTTTGCGTGAGGCCGATGCGGATACCCGCCCCGAGATTGAGCGGCTGACGGGTCTCGGGCGCGCCATTGTTTCTGATCGCCTTGCGACGCTCTTCTCACTTGGCCTTGCAGAAGAAGGTGAACTTGGACAGACTACGGGTGGCCGAGCGCCGCGCACCATTCAGTTCAACCCGGATGCAGGTCTTGTCCTCGTTGCAACACTCGATCAATCTCGCATTGGCGTCGGCATGGCAAATCTCAAGGGCCAGTTGATTGCGGAACACCATGAGGCCACGGACAAAGTGGCTGGTCCTATTCAGATTCAAAAGCGCTTGATCACATTATTCGACTGGATGCTGGGTCAACACGCGAAAGAACAACATGTCTGGGGAATTGGCGTCTCTGCCCCAGGGCCAGTCGAAGAATTTGAAAATGCTTCACCGCGTCTACGCCTTTTGCCCGGTTGGGATGAATACCCGATTGTTGACCATCTGCTCCATCACTTCCGCGCGCCGGTCTGGATGCGGAGCGGCGTGCAGATGATGGCTTACGGCGAATACAAATCGGGAAGTGCGGCTGGCACCCGCGATATTATCTATGTCAATCTCGGTCGCAGTATTGGCGCTGGATTGATTTCAGAGGGACAACTGCATCGCGGCGCTCAGGGTGGTGCTGGACTTCTCGGCCATGTGGCTGTGACCGACGGCCACCAATATCGTTGCAATTGTGGAAACATTGGCTGTCTCGATACCGAAGCAGGTGCCGATGCAATCGCTCGTGATGGCTTGGCTTTGGCGACGTCAGGCGAAAGTCGCATGCTGGCTGAAGCGCTTGCAGCAGAAGGCTCGATTTCAGCTGTTGATGTGAGTGTTGCCGCCCAATCTGGAGATTCTGCAGCCGCTGAAATTCTTGCGCGTGCGGGCCGCCTGATTGGCACCACACTGGCCTCGTTGGTGAATGCCTTTAATCCTTCACTCATTTCCTTAGGTGGCGAAGTTGGTCAACTCGACGACATCCTGCTTGCTGCCATTCGTGAGTCTGTCTATCGGAGTTCACATCCTTTGGTGACGCGAGACCTGCGTATTCAACGCTCGGCACTTGGAAATTCTGCTGGTTTGGCAGGTGCTGCATTGGTCGTCACAGATTCAATATTTGCACCGGACTCAGTGGTGAACTGGATTGGTTCCGGCGCACCGCATTTGTCAGAGAGTGTGTTGCGCCAAATCGCAAGAGCAGAAAAGAATGTGGCTGGCGAAGTGGCACGGCCCATTCCTCCGGCAGCAGCATGAAGGAGGTGCACTGATGGCAATTTCAGGACTTGGGCCCCATGGTGAAACAGCACAGTCTCCAGACCGCCTACGTATTTCTGCGGAAGAAGCTGAACGCGCCCGCCAAGGAAAATTCCGCGTCGCCGTCGTTCTTCACACCACCAAAAGCGACTGGGCCAAACAGCATCTCGTCGGCAT
>JANOXS010000086.1:0-2635 GCA_031418535.1 Hyphomicrobiales bacterium
CACCGAGATTTTGCAAAATCACATCGCAACAGAACTGAATGAACGCCTGTCACTGATCATGCGCCGCCTGCCGCAAGCCCTGCTGATCTCGCAGCCTTCGAAAGCGATTGTGGATGCTCTTACGAAGTCAGAAAAATTTGAGACTATGACTCAAGTTGATCCAAGTCTCGACGATGGGCTCAATTTGCCCGACCAAACTTACGACTGCATTATCAGCCTCCTCGATTTGCATTGCGTGAATGATGTGCCCGGGCATTTGGCGCAATTGTGCCGTAGCCTAAAAGCCGATGGACTTTTGCTCGTGGCATTTTTTGCAGGCGACACGCTCCATGAACTGCGTGAAAGTTGGCTTCATGCCGAACTTGAAGTGACGGGTGGTGTGAGCCCGCGGGTAGCCCCCATGATCGGGGTGCGAGAATTGGGCGGGCTGATGCAGCGTGCGGGTCTTGCTCTGCCAGTCGCCGACATGGAAAAAACCGTTGTGCGCTATGCTGATGTATTTGCGCTCATGAAAGAAATCAAAAGCTTCGGCTTTTCCAATCCTCTGCTGGGACGCAGTGCCAAATTTATATCACGGCGCTTGCTCACGAAAATGGCCGAACATTATCACAACCATTTCGCCGATGAAGACACCCGCATCAACGCTACTTTAGAAGTTGCGTGGGCGATGGCCTGGAAACCCCATGAAAGCCAACCAAAACCCTTAAAGCCCGGCAGTGCTACACATAGATTAGCGGATATTTTAAAACAGGATGCTGAAAAGCAATGAAAGCGGTCACACGAATTGTAAAGCGGCTAGGTGACATATTTTCAGGTCAAGCGACTTCAGCTAAAGAAATCTTACGTGTTCTCAAAAAAATTCGCCCTCTCACCACTGATAAGCCGCTGATCAGAATTGGTGGAACCGATGATGGCGGTTATTTAATTCCTGATGATCTTGCGGGAATTGAAATTTGTTTTTCGCCAGGCGTAGCCAACACCTCTGATTTTGAAGATGCAATGGCAAAACGCGGCATGACCTGTTTCATGGCAGACTATTCCGTGGATGGGCCAGCCATCAAAAACAAACTGTTTAAATTCGAGAAAAAATTTATCGGTCCTGCCGAAACTGAAACCCACATGACACTGGAAAATTGGGTCAATCGAAATGCGCGAGGCGAAACAGATTTCATTTTGCAAATGGATATTGAAGACAGCGAATATGATGTGCTGTCCACAACACCGCGAGAGATTCTACAAAAATTTAGAATTATGACGATTGAGTTTCATCGCTTCAGAAAGCTGTTCAACAAAACTGAACTCAAAAAATTTGAAACCATTTTTGATAAGCTCTTACTGGATTTTGACATCGTGCATGTCCACCCCAATAATCATGCGCGGCAAATCAATTACCGCGGGTTAAAAATCCCGCTGGTGATGGAATATACGTTCCTACGCAAGGACCGTGTGAAAACGCGAAACCCCACAGCATCATTTCCCCACCCACTTGATCAAGCCAATATTAAAGGCAGGCCTGACCGCATTCTTCCAGATTGCTGGTTTAAATTTTAAACATAAGTCCCATGGCAGTGCTTATATTTCTTACCTGAGCCACACGGGCAATCCGCCGTGCGCGCAACTTTGCCCCATGTTTCAGGATTTTTCGGGTCGAAATTTGCAGCCACTGCGGCTGCCGCTCCAAGTGATGTCGTGCCAAACATCGGCATGCCTTCACCCACATCATCTTGGCCCGTGGTAGCATCAATGTGATGAGCTTCCATCATCGGGAGTTCGGATTCATCGGGCAGATCTTCGCTCTGCTCACCAAACTGAATTTCCACGCGCATCAATTGGCCTGTCACGTTTTCCTTCAAACGCGTCACCATATCTGAGAACAGCGTGAAGCCTTCAGTCTTATATTCGTTGAGCGGGTCACGCTGACCATAACCACGCAAATGGATCACCTGACGCAAGTAATCAACGGCAACAATATGTTCGCGCCACAAACGATCCAGCGTTTGCAACAATACCGACCGTTCCACCTGCTTCATAATATCGGTGGTGTATTTCTCACGTTTATCACCGTAGAATTTATCAACGGTGGTCACCACGCGCTCGCGAATTTCCTCGTCGGCAATGCCTTCTTCTTTGGCCCATTCATCAACCGGAAAATCAATTGCCACTGTATCACGCAGGCGTTCGCGAAGACCTGATGCATCCCATTGTTCAGCGTAAGCATTTTCAGGAATATGTTTTGAAATCAGTTCGCCAATCACGTCGTGGCGCATATCATCCACAGTTTCTGGAATCTCGTCACCATTCATAATGCCAATGCGTTGATCAAAAATCGCCTTGCGCTGATCATTCATCACGTTGTCGAATTTCAACAAATTTTTACGAATGTCGAAGTTTCTGGCTTCAACTTTCTGTTGGGCTTTTTCCAGCGCCTTGTTGATCCATGATGAAATAATCGCCTCGCCTTCCTTTAGGCCAAGCTTTTGTAACATGCTGTCCAATCTTTCTGATCCAAAAATTCGCATCAAATCATCTTGCAAGGAAAGGTAAAACCGCGATTGACCGGGATCACCCTGACGACCGGAGCGACCGCGCAACTGGTTATCAATGCGGCGGCTTTCATGGCGCTCAGTGCCGATTA
>JANOXS010000087.1:0-5883 GCA_031418535.1 Hyphomicrobiales bacterium
CTCTGGCAAACTGCTTGCGGGTGGTAGCTGTCCACATGTAATCCTCCATCGATGCTTTGCAACACCGATTGAATCACAAATGACTGATATCACCCAACTTCTTTTTCGGTCAGACACTTAGATAGGCAATGTCAAAACCGAGACCAAACAGAGACAACAAACGGGATTGTCACTGTCATTAAGCACCCAATTCCTGTGGGATCGACCTGCGCCGGAGCGCTCATAAACACTGGTGCAGGATGGGTCGAAGCAGCTGATCCGGTTCTTCCACGTGTAGATCTTGATTTGGATATCACAGAGAAAACCGCATCGATTGATGTGCTGGACATAAACAACGATGGCCTGTCAGACATTTTGATCTCCCGCCCGAATAGCGGCAGCCAAACCTTGTTGAACACAGGTGCTGGATGGCATGATAATACAAGTTACGTTGTACCGAACGATGTCTCATCCTCGAACGAAAAGCTTAAGGCCTATCGCTTTCTTGACCTTAATGCGGATGGACTTATCGATGTCATGTATGGAAGACCGGAAGCGAAGGGCGCTTATCTCAACTCCGGATTTGGCTGGCTTAAAGAGACCAGCTACGCGCCGCCTTTTGACATTGTTGATGGTGAAGGGAAGGACCTTGGTGTTCGCACCATAGACGTTGATGGCAATGGCCGTCCTGACATCCTGCGAAGCTGGAAGGACGAAAATGGAATTTTGACGCGTGGTGCTTATCTCAATCTGGGAAGCCGCGCCGACACGCTGCAGGCAGTTACAAACGGTATGGGTTTGAGGACTGAGTTTGCATATCGCTCCCTCCTGCAACTTCGCAATGGTGAGGCAGCTGAAAGCCAGTTTTACACTCCCAGTCCGATTTCAGAATACCCATTTATCAGCCATGCTCCGACGATATATGCCGTCGAGAAGATGACGACAATCGAGACGACTGACCGGAAGTTGGAAACAACATATCGTTACAAAGGGTTCCGGTTTGATGTCACGGGCGCGATGCCAGTGGGATTCGAATCGCGTGTGGCCAAACACGCTCACAACCAGATTCAAGATTTGGCCGTAATGTACCAGTCCTACTTCCTTGCTGGACGGAGCCGTGTTGAGACTACTTCCCACGGCGGTCATACCCTGACAACCAACAGCTTTGACTATCAAGTTGTTCCGCCAACTGCCGGCGCATTCCCGGTTCGGGTAGTGATGAATGGAACGGTATCAGAGAACAACGATCTCAACGGTGCGCCGCTGAGCAAAACGACCAATAGCTTCAAGTATGACGAAGACAACAACGCGACCGAGACATGTGTCATCTACGGTGACGGAAGTTGGACATCTACGAACAACGAATATGATAGGTCGCAGCGCAACTATGAAGTCGAAAGGTGGTTTCTCGGTCGGCTGACCAAGGCAAGAATAACACATGGTACAAGCGCGACACAGGTTAACTGTGCGGACTTAGAGGGAATAGATCACGGCGTGGCGGCGGAACAGTACGTCACTAATGTGGCAACCTTTACCTACGATCAGGACAAGGGAGTACTCGAAACTGAAACCGCGAATGCCGCCACGTCTCTTTCTCTTACGACAAGGTATTTCCGTGATGGATTTGGCAACATCACGCGTACAGAGCGTACAGACAATCACTTCCGCTCGAAAAGATCATCGGAGGCAAAACTTGATGGGTTGGGACGCTTCGTCGTCTCGGAAACAAACGCCGTAGGCCACACAGCCAACAGAGTTGTTGATGACATTCTCGGCGTGGTTCCGGTTGCCACTGATCCGAATGGGGTGCGTGTCGAAAACAAATACGATGGCTTTGGCCGCTTAGTTCGCTCTCTCTCTCCGACGGGAATTGAAGCCAAGAGCACCCTTTCCTGGGTCGAAAATGAAATTGTTCACGGGCACGCAGTCGTAATGAAATCCGTGGAGCAGGTGGGCGCAATGCCTCCAACAGAGAGTTGGATGGACCTTCAGGGGCGGGTGATCCGCAAGGTCAAAAAGGGGTTTGGTGATCGGCTCGTCTATCAGGATACAAAGTTCGATGCGATGGGGCGGGCCGTCAACGCAACGCTTCCATATTTCGAAGGGGATGAAATCTATTGGGCAACCATCAACTACGACGAACTCGGTCGCCCCACTAAGACCATACGTCCAGATGGCGCTGAAGCGTCGATCTCCTACGACGGGCTGACGATCACAACGGAAGTGCCTCACGTCAGCGGTGAAGCTAACGTTCGGACAACCAAAAAAATTTCCAACGGCAAAGGATTAGTGATCAAGACGATTGATCAAAATGGCTACGAACTAATCTATGATTTTGGTCCTGCAGATCGCCTCCTGCGGACAATCCAGATTGACGGCCAAGAAATCGTGAATCTATATGACTCAATCGGCAACAAAATCGCTACTACAGACCCAGATCTCGGACATTGGGAGTATCAATACAACGGATTTGGTGAGATCAGGTGGCAGCGCGATGCAAAGGGCCAAATCACGACAATTGAATACGATGCCTTGGGGCGACCAATCGCAAAAGTCACGCCAGACAAAAGGACAGAATGGACCTATGATTTAGCCGAGTATGGAAAGGGATCGGTAGCCCGCATTGATGCCTCTGACGGCTATGCCGAAGACCTTAAATATGACCGATTTGCCCGATTGGAACGACGGGAAGTCAGGATCGAAGGAGAACTTTACGCGACAGCCGTGGACTACGATGACTATAACCGCGTGAATGTGGCCTACTATCCTCGTAGCTTTGCAGTGAAGAATAACTATGACGATTTGGGTTTGCTCTCCACTGTATCTTCGTCCGACCCAGATCAGGCGTTCGGCACATGGCAAGAAAGATGGAATGCAATAGATCGCGATCAATACGGGCGCGTTACATTGGAGGCATTCGGGAATGGGATTAAGACCACTCATACATTCGATCCCATAAAAGGCTTTGAAAATAACATTCTAACAGAGAATTCGAAGGGCAAAAGAATTGCCAACCTGAAACTTGACTATGACCTCACTGGCAACTTGACTTCTAAATCTGATGAAATCTCAGGGCTTGCAGAGTCCTTCGGGTACTCTGATGGCCTAAATCGCTTGAACTCTTGGTCCGTAAACGGCAAACAAAAGGCTTCTTACAAATTTGACGAAGTTGGGCGCATCAGGTTTAAATCTGATGTCGGCTACTATAAATATGACAACGAAGGTCACTCGCATGCGTTAAGCGGCGTAAGCGCTGAAGAGGAGGGTCAGTCAAAATGGACCTATGAGTACGACGCCAATGGCAACATGGTGTTTGGACCCAAAGGTCACATGGAATACTACGCTGACAATTCAGTGCGTCAAATCACAGCCAATAGCGAAACGTGGTCGACCTTTTCTTATGCACCGGACGGTTACCGCTACCTGCACCACTTCCGCAATGGCGACTTGCTTACACGTACCATTACCATAGGCTCATACGAGCGCGTAGCAGAATACGGCGCAATTTCAAACCTCGGCAGGCCGGATTTTATCCGCCATCGGGTATACGTCTCCGCTGACACAGGACTGGTCGCGGTACTGGAACGAACCAACCAGTATGACCCATATCTCGGCGAAATTCCGCCAACTTCAAAAATTGCGGCATCATCAGACCTCATTGCGAAACTCACAACCAGCTCCCACTATTTCACCAAAGACCAACTGGGTTCGATTACGCACATCACAGACGCAAAGGGTGTTGTGACCCTGGCATATCGCTACGATCCATGGGGTAAACGTTTTGTCAGGTCGACAAAGGAAAAACAGCCTGAATGGCCCGGCGAGGATATCAGTGGGTCGCTTCACAAAGGGTTCACAGGTCACGAGCACCTTGACCATCTTGATCTCATTCATATGAATGGGCGTGTTTATGATCCAACTATTGCTCGTTTCATTTCTGCCGATCCAACCCTCCAGTTCCCAATGCTCGGTCAGAACTATGACCGTTACAGCTACACTATCAATAACCCCATGCGATATGTAGATTTGTCCGGCTTCGACATATTTAGTGATATCGGCGATTTCTTTGAAGACGCTTGGGATACGGTATCTGGTGCATTCGCCGGAGTTGGTAAATGGTTTGAGAAAAACTGGCGTACCGTCGTCGTGGTTGTAGTCGCAGTTGCGATTACGGTTGTGAGTGTTGGTACATTAGGTCCTGTTGCCGCTGGTATGTTAGCAGGTGCAATATCAAGTGGTTTGGGTACAGCACTGTATGGCGGAAACTTAAACGATGTAATGGCGAGTGCCTTTAGAGGCGCCGTAATTGGCGGGATCTCAGCTGGCATGGCATACGGAGTTGGCGAGATGGGCCTGAATGCATATGCGGCGGCGGCGGCCCACGGTATTAGTCAAGGCGGATTGAATGCGATGCAGGGCGGAGATTTTTGGCAGTCATTTGCTGCCGGCGCATTTGGCAGTCTTGCAGGTTCGTATACGCAGTCGAACAATTATCTCCGAAATGCAAACACTGCCACTAAGATTGGTATTGGTGCAGTGGTAGGTGGCACAGGTTCTGTAATAGGCGGTGGAAAATTTGAGAATGGGGCAATCACTGGCGCTTTCGTTGTTGCTTTTAACCATACTCAGGAGCACGGACGACGAGCCAATGCAATCAAAGCGTTGAAAAACTATCTTGGGGGAAGCGGCGACAATATTGAAGTTGACTTGGAAACAATTTCAGACGCTTTTGGCGTCGATATGTCAAAGCAGATAGCAGCTGCTTCTGCTTCTGATTCTAGTATTATAATGATTGACGAGAAGGTGGCCTTCTCAACAAAGGGCTTCTTCACCAATGGAGCTTTGGGTGACGTCACTGTTCGATTGACTGGAGAATTTGGGTCAACAGGTACAGCTTGGTATTTCAAAGGGGAAATAAAAGGCTATAACGATACATACGATTTCAATCGTTCAATTCACAGAACTTGGCTGGGCGAACTTTCAACTGCAGTGGGAGCAACTTTTCCGGGCCGTTCATTTGATCATCAGTTTCGAGGCACTGTTCCAGTCAGTGGAAGCGGATTCCTTAGTAATGTGCATTAGACTGCGCGTTAGCTCTTTCGTTCAACCTATTTCACCCCGTTCCAAATTGTCCCTTACAAACGGATTTGGATATCTTAATTGTAAGCGTCCGGTCTGACTTTCAATTACCCACAAGTCTGGCACCCGCCGAAACCTCCACTGCGCGAAGAATCTTGAATCGTTGGAATCACTTGTGATTCATTGCTGAGCACCTGATTCGCCATCAAGAGGTGTTCCATGCAAACGTCGATTGAATTATCTGCGGCGGTAGCGCTGCAACGTAAGCGTCCGGTCTCACCCGCCTTGTTTGGTGTTGGCGGATGGGATTGAAGGTGCATGATTGAGACGGTGATTGTGTCGTCTCTTAAATGGTTCTGTGCCTATGTCTGGACATATCTCTAGAGACAACATCATCGTTGTTGAGACGCGTCGTCGCTGGACTGATGACGAGCGGCGTCAGGCTGTCGAGGAGACGCAGCATTTGCCTGTGTCGCTTGTGGCAAGGAAGCTTGGGATGGCCAAGAGTTTGCTGTTTCGCTGGCGTAAAGAAGCAGGACTTGCGGGCAAGCGCCGACAGGCCGACGATCCAAGAGGATCGCGGCGTGTTGCAGCCTTTGTTCCGGTGCAGATTGCGACAGTGCCTGCGATCAGCTTGCCTGCTGCGTCGGCGTCAGCACCTGTGGCGCATGAAGCAGGTTCAATCGAGATTGAACTTGTTGGCGGCATCAAGCTTCGGGTGAGTGGCACTGTGAAGCCGGATGCTTTGCGGCAGGTTGTTGCTGCACTGATGCGCTGATGATTCCGGTCCCGGCGGGTGTCAGGGTGTGGCTTGCAGCGGGCCAG
>JANOXS010000088.1:0-5648 GCA_031418535.1 Hyphomicrobiales bacterium
CCGCCATCGGCAAATTGTGTTGAGGCATTGTGGAGAACAATGGCGCTATCGACTTCATTCAAGAATTTTTCAGCGGTTTTAGCATCCGCGGATACGATTGAGTCAGTGTGTTGAGAGCCATATTTGGCAATGTGAGTAATGGCTTCATCAACACCATCGACCACGCGAATTGAGACGATCGCGTCTTCATATTCGGTGGCCCAATCTTCTTCGGTGGCGGCGATCACTGCAGAGTCTACTGCCATCGCATCGGCATCGCCACGCACTTCGCATTTGGCATCAATCAGCATACGGATGATTGGTTTCAAGTTTTGAAGTGCAGCACGATCAATCAAGATTGTTTCAGCAGCCCCACACACACCGGTGCGGCGCATTTTTGCGTTGAGCACAATTGCTTTGGCCATTTCTAAATCAGCGGCTTTATCGACATAGACATGGCAAATGCCTTCGAGGTGGCTGAACACCGGAACGCGCGCTTCATTTTGCACGCGGGCCACCAAAGTTTTTCCACCACGCGGCACGATCAAATCAATGCTGCCACCTAGGCCTGTGAGCATGGCACCTACAATTTGACGGTCTGTGCTTGGCACCATTTGAATGCAGTTTTCGTCGAGACCGGCTTCTTTCAGAGCAGACTGTAAGCAAGCGACAATAACTTGCGATGTGGCAAAACTATCTGACCCACCGCGCAAAATTGCGGTGTTGCCAGATTTTAAACACAGCGCGCCAGCATCCGCCGTTACATTGGGGCGGCTTTCATAGATTATACCAATCACACCAATGGGCACGGCCACGCGTGAAATTTCCATGCCATTGGGTCTCACCCATTTTGCCAAAACGCGGGCTACGGGATCGTTCAATACGGCCACTTCTTCGAGACCCTTGGCCATGGTTTCAATGCGCGCTTCATTGAGCATGAGGCGATCAACGAAGGCTGCCTTTAAATTCTTAGCTTTGGCTGCGGTTAAATCTTTTTGGTTGGCCGCAATAATCTCAGCGGTGCTTTTGCGAATGTGAGCTGCCATTGCCACGAGGGCTTGGTTCTTTTGCGTCGTGGGGGCAAGCGCCAGTGCGCGCGCAGCACGGCGGGCATTTTGGCCTATTTTTAAAATTGCCTCGTTCAATTGCGTTCTCCACCCAGCATCACCAAATCATCACGGTGGATGATGACATCGCGGTCATCATTGCCCAGAAGTTTTTGAATGTCAGCAGATTTTAATCCGGCAATGCGTTTGGCATCAATGGAGTCATAAGCCACCAGCCCGCGCGCAAATTCAATACCATCTTGCAGTACAACGCTCACTGTATCGCCGCGCGAGAAATTGCCTTCGACTGATTTGACACCAGCGGGTAGCAAGCTCTTGCCTTTGATTAAAGCGCCTTTAGCCCCCTCATCAACGGTGAGTTTTCCAACTGGCTGCAATGTGCCAGCAATCCAGCGTTTGCGCGATTGCATGGCATTGCTTTGCGCGATGAACCAGGTGCAACGTTCACCTTCGGTGATGCGTTTTAAGGGGTGCAATTCATGGCCGGAGGCAATCACCATGTTGCAGCCTGCTGATAAAGCAATTTTGCCCGCTTCAATTTTGGTGATCATTCCGCCAGAGCCAACGCCTGAAATCGGTTTGCCTGCCATTGCTTCCACTTCGGGCGTAATCTCACGCAGTTCGGGAATTAAGGTTGCACCTTTTTGATTGGGGGGTGCTGAATAAAGCCCGTCAATATCGGAAAGCAACACCAGTACGTCACCAGACATCATGGAGGCAACGCGCGCGGCCAAGCGATCATTGTCGCCATAGCGAATTTCTGAAGTGGCGACCGTGTCATTTTCATTGATCACGGGAACAGCACCCTGCGCGAGTAAAGTAGATAGTGTTGCTCTGGCATTGAGATAGCGTCTGCGTTCTTCAGTATCTTGTAAGGTCACCAAAACTTGCGCTGCAACGATGTTGCGGGTGCGCAAAGCCTCGGACCAGCTTTGCGCTAGAGCTATCTGGCCAACAGCTGCTGCGGCTTGACTTTGATCAAGCTTCAATTTGCCTTTTGGTAAGCCCAGGGTGCGGCGACCGAGGGCGATTGCGCCGGATGATACTAGAATAACTTCGGCACCATTCTTTTTTAGCTCTGCCACATCATCAACCAATGAGCTTAACCATGCGGCCTTTATCGTTCCGGCCTTTTGATCGACCAAAAGAGCAGAGCCAACTTTAATGATGATGCGTTTGGCTTTGGTGAGCCTCGACATTATGGTCTCCACCCTTCGGTGGTGACCCCCGCCGGGTCTGGTGCACGAGCTGCTATGCGCCCAGTTTTGATTACCGAGAAAAGCTCATACATAGCGGCATCCGAATTTTTCTGGGTCGCAGCCGACATCAGCAGCGGTGTTTTTTTTATCTTTTTCTTAAAGTCAGCAAGTTTCTTTTCCAAATCATCTGGTGCTACGGCATCAATTTTGTTGAAGGCGATGATTTCGGGTTTGGCTGCCAGAATTGGACTGTAAGCTTTAAGATCGCCACGGATCACTTTGTAGGCCTTGACCAAATCTTCGCCGGTGGCATCAATCATATGAATGAGAACAGCGCAGCGTTCCACATGGCCGAGGAAGCGCACACCTAAGCCGAAGCCTTCGGATGCGCCTTCAATGAGGCCAGGAATATCAGCGAGCACAAATGAATGGTTGCCCACTTTCACCACACCCAATTGCGGGTGCAAAGTGGTGAAAGGATAATCAGCAATTTTTGGGCGTGCGGCTGAGACCACCGAAAGTAAGGTTGACTTGCCAGCATTGGGCAAGCCCACGATGCCAGCATCAGCGATCAGTTTCATTTGCAGCCAAATCCAGCGCTCTTCGCCTTGTTGGCCGGGGTTGGCATTATAAGGGCTGCGATTGGTGGCTGATTTGAAGTAATGATTACCAAAGCCGCCATTGCCGCCTTTGACAATGCGAACGCGGTCTCCGGCTTTGCCCAAATCAGCAATCAAGGTTTCATTGTCTTCTTCATAGACTTCAGTGCCGGCTGGAACTTTCAGCACAATATCATCTGTTGACGCGCCCGCGCGAAGCCTGCCCATGCCATGCCCAGCAGTGCGCACTTTGAAATGCTGCTGGTAACGATAATCAATCAACGTGTTGAGGTCGTTGGCCGCCTCCACCCATACGTCGCCACCTTTGCCGCCATCGCCGCCATCTGGCCCACCAAATTCAATGAATTTTTCACGGCGGAAAGACACGGCTCCGGCACCACCGTCACCGGCGCGGACATAAATTTTTGCTTCATCAAGAAATTTCATAGGCTGCTCATAGAGTAAAGACTGCGAAAGTTGAAGAGTTTTGCGATAGGGCATCATTTTACTCAAATAATGGGCGTTTTGGCCCAAAAGCGATTTGTGCGTCGCAACATAAACATGAGTCGTCGCTTTAAGTTGATCCAATCTTAGGTTGAACCCCTAGGCGAGTGCAGTGCAACAAGAGTCCTTATTGAGGCCACATTTGGACTGTTTACCCCCGCACTCAACCCAAACATCGGCGGTTTGGTTCATTACTTTCACCTTGTTTTGTGAAGGTCGGTTCGTTGTTTGAGTAACTGAAAGGATAAATTATGAAAACAAAACTTCTTGCGGGCCTCGGGGCCATTGTTATTGCAAGCTCACTTTTTGCAACCTCTGCTGAAGCCTCTCGGCGCACATCACATCACGGCGTTCGTCATCACAAAGTGGCCAAGCACAGCGTTGATCGCGGCCCAGTGGTTGCGATGATCAAAGCACAAGCACCATCGTACGGTGTTCCAACTTGGTTTGCATTGCGCATTGCCAAAGTTGAATCTGGTTTTAATCCCCGTGCGCGCGGCGCTGCTGGTGAATATGGCGTGTTCCAATTGAAGTGTGCCACAGCACGCGGTGTTGGTTTTCGTGGCAATTGTGGGCAGCTGCTCAATGCCAGTGTTAACGTAAGATATGGTTTGAAGCATTTGGCTTTGGCAGTGCGCGGTTCGCACGGCAATTTGAAGCTTGCTGCCTCAAAGCATAATGGCGGCCTTGGCCGCAAGAGCCTCGTTCCACGTTATGTGGCGATGGTATTCTAAGTTTAACGCAGTTTAAGATTTCAAGCCGTGGTGTTCTGCATCACGGCTTTTTTGTTGGGCCAACCACCCTGCTTTGGTAAGATGCATATTTGTGACAGCCACTTCCTTACCTTGCGCAAGCGAGAAATTTGAACATTGCACGTTACCTTCAAAACCAAGCCGCGTTAAAATCCTCGCCGAAACTGTATTGTCGTTGTGATAACAAGCGACGAGTTTTTCGATATGCAGAGTATTGAATGCATGTTTCACCATTGCTGCTGTGGCTTCTGTCATCAAACCTTTGCCCCAATGAAGCTCTGATAGCCAATAGCCAAGCTCGGCATCGTTTTTCTCTGGGCTGTAGAGATAACTAATCCCACCAATAAGTTTTGCTGGTACTGCTGATAGCGAAATTGCCAGAGCCAAAGATTGTGAATTGAGCGATCGCTTGTAAGTCAAATAATCCTCAGCATCTTGCTCAGAATATGGATAGGGAATGCGTGCCGTGTTGCGCGTGATGTTGAAATTATTCAACTCAACCACAAGAGTTTCCACATCGCTCTCTCGCAAGGGTCTTAAAACCAGTCGTTCAGTTTCAATCATTACGTCACCTCAATAAAAAACGGAGACGCCTTATGGCATCTCCGTTTTCATTCTCAAAGATGAGAAAAGTTTATTCAGCAGCCTTCATCGGCAGAACCGAAACAAGTTGCTTGTTTTCTTTGGTTTTGCGGAAATTCACTGTGCCAGCGATCTTCGCAAATATGGTGTGGTCGCGGCCAATGCCAACACCTGAACCGGTGTGCCACTGGGTGCCACGTTGGCGCAGAATGATGTTGCCAGCGATAACGCTTTCACCACCAAAACATTTCACACCCAAACGCTTGCCCGCCGAATCGCGGCCGTTGCGGGATGAACCACCTGCTTTTTTATGTGCCATGAGATTTCTCCTGCCTTAACTTATGAACGAGCTTGATCGGTTTTAGCGCGAGGGGGTTTGCCAGCCATCAATTCTTTGGCTTGCTCAATCCACTCTTCACGGGCAACGCGGCCCTTCTGCTTAATATCGGCTTCAATGCGGGTCACATCTTCAGGTGTCCACGCGGCCACTTGTGCATATGTTGTAATGCCCATGTCAGTGAGTGCAGCATAGATCTTTGGACCAATGCCACCGATCAATGAAATGTCGTCAGCGCCAGCGGCACCTGCGGCAGCGAGTGCTGCTGGGGCGGCTTTGGCTTTCACTTCGGCTTTTTTGCCGGTTGGCTTGGCGCCACCGGTGAGAATTTCTGTGATGATCACCGAGGTCAAATCCTGACGGTGTCCGTTGCGCCGGCGATAATGCTTCCGGCGGCGCTTCTTGAAAATGATCAAATGCGGCCCACGGGCCTGCTTTTCAATCTGGCCAACAACCGTTGCCCCTTCAATGAAAGGAGCACCCACATGCACGGCACCATCGCCCGTAACCATGAGAACATTGGTGAAATTGATGTGATCGCCAGCTTCGCCTTCGAGCTTTTCGATCAGAATTTTATCGTTTGCGGCAACGCGATATTGCTTGCCGCCTGTCTTGATGACTGCGTACAT
>JANOXS010000089.1:0-1884 GCA_031418535.1 Hyphomicrobiales bacterium
TGCGCGCTTTCAAAAGCTCATCGCAGATGGCTATGTGTCTGTCGAGGGCCGAGTTATAGATGATGGCGGCGAAAAAATTAAGCCAGGCCAAACTGCGACGGTAAAAATCCCCCCCGCTGCCCCTGCCATTCCGCTGGCTGAAATCATTGATCTCAACATCGTATACGAAGACAAACATCTTATTGTGCTGGATAAGCCCGCAGGCCTCGTCGTGCATCCAGGTGCTGGCAATGAAAATGGCACCATGGTCAATGCGCTGATCGCCCATTGCGGTGATACACTGTCTGGCATTGGCGGCGTCAAACGCCCCGGCATCGTGCACCGTTTGGACAAGGACACCAGCGGACTTTTAGTGGTGGCCAAAAACGATAAAGCCCACCACGGCTTGTCAGAGCAATTCGTCAGCCACGGTTTAGATGGCCGCTTAGAGCGGGAATATTTGGCATTCGTGTGGGGCAAGCCAGAACGCCGCACTGGCATGATCACCACTGGCATCGCCCGCAGCAACGCAAACCGTCAGAAAATGGCAGTATCAAATTCAGCAGTCGCACGCGAAGCGATCACCCATTACGAAGTTGAAGAAACCTACGGCGAAGGCCCCGTCGCAAGCTTGGTGCGCTGCCGCTTAGAAACCGGGCGCACCCATCAGATCCGAGTGCACATGGCCCATATCGGCCAACCACTGATGGGCGACAGCGTTTATGGTGGCGGATTCAAAGCCTCTAAATCAAAACTCAGCGAAGCAGCCGCCCTCAGCCTATCCTATTTGAGAGGCCAGGCCCTTCACGCCACAGTGTTGGGTTTTGATCACCCTGTCACGGGCAAGCACATGCGTTTTGAAAGCCAATTACCAACAGCACTGGCCAGATTGCGCGTCGATCTAAAAGGCTAATACACCACGCAGCTGATCGGACCGTAGCCCGAAAGGTTGACTTTAACCTTTTGACCTTTGCGCATACTGGCCCGAACTTTGGCGCTAAAATGAGCAGCCGGAATAAAAATATTATCTCCGCCTTGCGTGCAAAACACACCCTTACCTTTTCCACCAGCCGTCTTTGCAAATGCAGGCGCAGCAATCATCACCGCGATGGCGATAAAAAGCGTCGAGACGATTTTAGTTTTCATCATAAATTCCCCCAGTGGCTACCTTACAACCCAGTCAAAGTTGTACTGTTCTCGCAACCTCGTCAAGCGACTTCACTGTTGCCACGCCATACATTTTTTAATTCAGCTGCGTTTCGAGATTTATGGTTTATACTTGAAGGCGAAGACGCCGAATGTGCCCCATCTAACCATTTGAGGAAATCGCATTTCGTTGACAGTGAGTGGGAGTATTTAAGAGTGGAACTGGCTGACGAAACCATATCACCTCAAGAAGCAGATTTGGCATTAGCTGTCGCACAGCAATTTCTTGATTATGCGCCCGTCGCAATGCTCGTAATTGATCTCAGTGGATTTGTTCTGCACATAAACACAGCCGCCGAACAGCTATTCGGCTATTCAAAAGAACAATTGGTCGGGCAAAAAGTTGAAATTCTTGTTCCCGACGCTTTGCAATTCAACCATCGTTTACTTCGCGAAAATTTCGCCAAAGCGCCAAGCCGCCGCCCCATGGGCGAAGGAAGGCATTTGTCAGCACGTCACAAAACAGGTTTTACAATCCCCGTTGAAATCGGAATCAATCCGTTCAGTGTCGGTCCCCTGCCCAGCGCAACTGTAATATCGGTGCTTGATCAATCCGCTGCAAACCGAGCCGACCGTGCCGAATTATTTGTGGTTGAGCTTAAACATCGCGCTAAAAATATGTTTGCGGTGATCAGCGCAATTGCCCGGCAGATTGGTGCTTCAAATTTAGACCGAACGAAATTTGAACAAGCCTTTGAC
>JANOXS010000090.1:0-6372 GCA_031418535.1 Hyphomicrobiales bacterium
CACCGAGATTTTGCAAAATCACATCGCAACAGAACTGAATGAACGCCTGTCACTGATCATGCGCCGCCTGCCGCAAGCCCTGCTGATCTCGCAGCCTTCGAAAGCGATTGTGGATGCTCTTACGAAGTCAGAAAAATTTGACACGATGGCTCAAGTTAATCCAAGTCTTGACGATGGCCTCAATTTGCCCGACCAAACTTACGACTGCATTATCAGCCTCCTCGATTTGCATTGCGTGAATGATGTGCCCGGGCATTTGGCGCAATTAGGCAGGAGCCTAAAAGCCGACGGACTTTTGGCTGTTGCATTTTTCGCTGGTGACACATTGCATGAACTGCGTGAAAGTTGGCTCCATGCCGAACTTGAAGTGACGGGTGGGGTGAGCCCGCGGGTAGCCCCCATGATCGGGGTGCGAGAATTGGGCGGGCTGATGCAGCGTGCTGGTCTTGCTTTGCCAGTCGCCGACATGGAAAAAACCGTTGTGCGCTATGCTGATGTGTTTACGCTGATGAAGGAAATCAAAGCCTTTGGCTTTGCCAATCCACTGCTGGGCCGCAGCACTAAATTCGTTTCGAAACGCTTGCTCACAAAAATGGCTGAACACTATCACAACCATTTCGCCGATAAAGACACCCGCATCAACGCCACTTTAGAAATTGCATGGGCGATGGCCTGGAAACCCCATGAGAGCCAACCCAAACCCTTAAAGCCCGGCGGTGCGACACATAGATTAGCGGATATTTTAAAACAGGATGCTGAACAGCAATGAAAGCGGTCACACGAATTGTAAAGCGGCTAGGTGACATATTTTCAGGTCAAGCGACTTCAGCTAAGGACATCTTACGTGTTCTCGAAAAAATTCGCCCTCTCACCACTGATAAGCCACTGATCAGAATTGGCGGAACCGATGATGGCGGTTATTTAATTCCTGATGATTTAGCGGGTATTAAAATTTGCTTTTCGCCCGGCGTTGCCAACACTTCTGATTTTGAAGATGCAATGGCAAAACGCGGCATGACCTGTTTCATGGCAGACTATTCCGTGGACGGTCCAGCCATTCAAAACATACTGTTTAAATTCGAGAAAAAATTTATCGGTCCCGCCGAAACTGAAACCCACATGACACTGGAAAATTGGGTAAATCGCAACGCGCGAGGTCAAACAGATTTCATTTTGCAAATGGATATTGAAGACAGCGAATATGATGTGCTGTCCACAACACCGCGCGAGATTCTACAAAAATTTAGGATTATGACGATTGAGTTTCATCGCTTCAGAAAGCTGTTCAATAAAACGGAACTCAAAAAATTTGAAACCATTTTTGATAAGCTCTTACTGGATTTTGACATCGTGCATGTCCACCCCAACAATCACGCGCGCCAAATCAATTACCGAGGGTTAAAAATCCCGCTGGTGATGGAATATACGTTCCTACGCAAAGATAGAATTAAAACACGAAAACCCACTGAAGCTTTTCCGCACCCACTCGATGAGGCCAATATCAAAGGCCGGCCTGACCGCATTCTTCCAGATTGCTGGTTTAAATTTTAAACATAAGCCCCGTGGCAATGCTTATATTTCTTACCTGAGCCACACGGACAATCTGCGGTGCGTGCAACTTTGCCCCATGTTTCAGGATTTTTCGGGTCGAAATTTGCAGCCACTGCGGCCGCCGCTCCAAGTGATGCTGTGCCAAACATGGGCATCCCTTCACCCACATCATCTTGGCCGGTTGTGGCATCGATGTGATGGGCTTCCATCATCGGTAATTCAGATTCATCGGGCAGGTCTTCACCTTGCTCGCCAAACTGAATTTCCACACGCATCAATTGGCCTGTAACGTTTTCTTTCAAACGCGTCACCATTTCTGAGAACAGCGTGAAGCCTTCAGTCTTATATTCATTGAGCGGGTCACGCTGGCCATAACCACGCAAATGGATCACCTGACGCAAGTAATCAACGGCAACAATATGTTCGCGCCACAAACGGTCCAGCGTTTGCAACAACACGGAACGTTCCACTTGCTTCATAATATCAGTGGTATATTTCTCGCGCTTATCACCATAAAATTTATCAACGGTGGTCACCACGCGCTCGCGAATTTCCTCGTCGGCAATGCCTTCTTCTTTGGCCCATTCATCAACCGGAAAATCAATTGCCACAACATCGCGCAAGCGTTCGCGAAGACCTGATGCATCCCATTGTTCAGCGTAAGCATTTTCAGGAATATGCTTTGAAATCAATTCGCCAATCACGTCGTGGCGCATGTCATCGACAGTTTCTGGAATCTCGTCACCATTCATAATGCCAATGCGTTGATCAAAAATCGCCTTGCGCTGATCATTCATCACGTTGTCGAATTTCAACAGATTTTTACGAATGTCGAAGTTACGCGCTTCAACTTTCTGTTGGGCTTTTTCCAGCGCCTTGTTGATCCATGATGAAATAATCGCCTCGCCTTCTTTGAGGCCAAGCTTTTGCAACATGCTGTCCAATCGTTCGGATCCGAAAATTCGCATCAAATCATCTTGCAGGGAAAGGTAAAACCGCGATTGACCGGGGTCACCCTGACGACCGGAGCGACCGCGCAACTGGTTATCGATGCGGCGGCTTTCATGGCGCTCGGTGCCGATCACAAACAGGCCACCCCCTGCAAGCACAGTTTGCTTGTGCGCTTCAATTTCATCTTTAATCTGCGCAATGCGGCGCTCGCGCTCTTTGCCTTCAGGCACTGCGCCCAGTTCTGTTGCAATACGCATATCCAAATTGCCGCCGAGTTTAATATCGGTTCCGCGACCTGCCATGTTGGTGGCAATGGTCACCGCACCGGGGGCACCCGCTTGGGCAATAATGGTTGCTTCCTGTTCATGGAAGCGCGCATTCAAAACACTGTGTTCAATGCCTTGAGCTTTCAACACACCAGAAATTTCTTCTGATTTTTCAATCGACGTTGTGCCCACCAAAACTGGCTGACCACGCCCGCGCGCTACACGAATAGTGTCGCTGATGGCGGCATATTTTTCTTTGGCTGTGCGATAAACTTCGTCGTCTTCATCCAAACGCGCCACAGGAACATTCGTTGGAATTTCGATGACTTCCAAACCGTAAATATCTTGAAACTCGTCAGCTTCCGTCAAAGCTGTGCCCGTCATACCCGCCAATTTTTTATACATGCGGAAATAATTCTGGAACGTGACCGATGCCATCGTCACATTTTCCGGCTGCACCTGCACATGTTCTTTGGCTTCAATGGCCTGATGCAGACCATCGGAATAACGCCGGCCCGTCATCATACGGCCCGTGAATTCGTCGATGATTACAACTTCACCGTCTT
Source organism: Hyphomicrobiales bacterium (assembly GCA_031418535.1). Taxonomy (GTDB): domain Bacteria; phylum Pseudomonadota; class Alphaproteobacteria; order Rhizobiales; family Aestuariivirgaceae; genus Aestuariivirga. The sequence continues at coordinate 3,335 of JANOXS010000090.1, forward strand.
TAACAATGTAGTCTTTGTCTTTTTGAAACAGGGTGTGGGCGCGAAGGGCTTGTTGAATGTGATGCACCACACCAATGTTAGCAGCATCATACATGCTGCCGCTTTTCATAACGCCAGCAGCAGTCAGCAATTGCTCTAAATGTTCATTGCCAGCTTCAGTCAAAGTCACCTGGCGTTGTTTTTCATCCAGTTCATAATCAGCAGCAACCAACTGCGGAATAAACCCATCCAACGAATTATAAAGGCCCGACTGATCTTCAGACGGTCCAGAAATAATCAACGGCGTTCTGGCTTCATCAACTAGAATCGAATCGACTTCATCCACGATTGCAAAATGGTGTCCACGCTGCACCATCTCGTGAAGATAGTATTTCATGTTGTCGCGCAGATAATCGAAACCTAATTCGTTGTTGGTGGCATAAGTCACATCGCAGGCATAAGCAGCGCGGCGCTGCCCGTCTTCTAAGCCATGGACGATAACGCCTGTGGTGAGGCCCAAAAATCCATAAACCTTGGCCATCCACTCAGAGTCGCGTTTGGCCAAATAATCATTCACGGTCACCACGTGAACGCCCTTGCCTTCAAGAGCATTCAGATAAACTGGTAGAGTGGCAACCAACGTTTTGCCTTCGCCCGTTTTCATTTCTGAAATCATACCGGCGTTCAAAACCATGCCGCCCACCAGCTGCACATCAAAAGGGCGAAGGCCCAAAGCCCGCTTGGAGGCTTCGCGCACAGCCGCAAATGCCGGAGCCAAAAGATCGTCAATGGTTTTTCCAGCAGCAATTTCGGCCTTAAATTGGTCCGTAAGTCCCCGCAACTGCTCGTCACTTAAGGCTGCATATTGCTCTTCAAGTGCGTTGATTTCAGGCACCAACTTTTGAAAAGCCACCAACTTGCGGTCATTTGTCGTGCCAAAAACTTTTGCGGCGAGCTTGCGCAATCCGAGCATGTGATTCGTTCCTTAGAGGGGGATAGACCCCAGATTTGGCGGTCTTCTAGCCCAGAGAACAGGGTTTGGTAAACATTTCAATTCATCCATGTTTGGGCTCTAAGCGGGTTATAAATTCCAGATAGGGTTTGCGAGCTGGCATTTCAACCTGTTGCAGCAAGGCAACATAACGTCAAAAGGCTTATTATCGCCTTGTTTCAGCGCCATTGCCTGCATATAGCAACTGTTTTAGGCACTCATATCATAGATGGAATTCATGCCGCGCATTCACAATATGTTGAAATCAGCCCTTCTCACGTCGGCTCTAAGCTTTGTCATTTTGGCAAGCTTGCCAACTCTTGTTCAAGCACAATCAGCCGACACATTGTCCGGCGAAGATAAAGTAGTGGCCACTGTCAATGGTTACGAAATCAAAACTTCGGAAGTTCGAATGGCATTTGATGATGTGATCGGCCAATTGCCGAACATGCCACCAAAGTTACGTTTTCCTTTTGTCGTAGAATTTTTGATCGAGCGTCATTTGCTAGCCCAAGTTGCATCTAAAGATGCAATTGGAGACAGTGATGATTACAAGCGCCGCTTGGCTGCCTATCAAGCCAAAGCTTTGCGCGATTCTTATTTAGCCCAGAAAATTTCGCCTTCTGTCACGGAAGAAGAAATTAAAGCGGCCTACGACAAAGAATCGGCCAAGGTTAAGCAAACCGAACGTGTGCGCGCGCGTCATATTTTAGTGGCCACTGAAAAAGAAGCAAACGACATTGAAGCCAAACTTCTGAAGGGCGATAAATTCGAAGATCTCGCCAAGCAGTATAGTTTGGACGGCTCGAAAGACTACGGCGGAGACCTTGGTTATTTCACCGCACCGGAAATGGTAAAAGAATTTTCGGATGCGGCCTTTGCTTTAAAGACTGGTGAAACATCGCAACCGGTAAAAACAGATTACGGCTGGCACATCATTCGCATGGACGACCGTAAAATGGGTGCTGCCCAGCCCTACGACCAAGTTAAAAATGCGATCCGCAATGTTCTAGTGCGAGACAAAGTTCAAGCTTTGTTGGCTGGCTTACAAGGCACAGCCAAAGTCGAAATTATTGATCCTGATTTGAAAAAAGCGCAGGAAGAATCTCTCGCCCAACGCAAGCTTCAGCTTGAAAAGCAAAAGGGTGATGCGGGTGCCGCGGTCGCTGGCGAACAGCCCGTTGAAGGTACTGGCAAAGGCGATCTGGCCCTTCCTGAACAATAATAACGAGCGGAGAAATTCGAAATGTCTAAACTGGTATCTCCGCTTGCCCCGTTATCAACTCCAAATCTTCCTGAAATTTCGGGCGTAAGATTAGCTGCCGCCGAAACGGGCATCCGCTACAAAAATCGCCCCGACGTCTTGTTAGCGATTATGGACGCGGGAACAACTGTTGCTGGTTGTTTAACCAATTCAAAATCGCGTTCGGCTCCCGTCGATTGGTGTGCTGATAACTTAAAATCAGGCTCAGCCCGCGCACTCGTTGTAAACGCCGGAAATGCCAATGCCTTTACTGGCAAGGCCGGTGTTGCGACCGTTAAAGCCGTGGCCAGCGCTGCCGCCAAACAACTGAAATGCAAAGCCAGCGAAATCTACCAAGCGTCGACCGGCGTAATAGGGGAACCCTTAAATCCGGCACCTATCGTGAACGCGCTTCCAGCCCTTCATGAAAGTGCTTCAAGCAATGCATGGGACATGGCCGCGCGGTCGATCATGACCACTGACACATTTGCAAAAGTTGCAACAGCGCAAGCAAAGCTCGGCGGCAAAACCGTGACCATCAACGGCATTGCCAAAGGGTCCGGCATGGTTGCCCCTGATATGGCGACAATGCTAGTCTTCATTTTTACCGATGCCACATTGCCTGCGCGTATCATGCAAAAACTTTTATCGAACGCCGTAAACCCATCTTTTAATTGCATCACAGTGGATGGCGACACGTCGACATCAGATACTGTGCTGATGTTTGCAACGGGAAAGTCACCTGCCCTCAAAGCTTTGAAATCCGCTGATGACAAACGCCTCTCAGCATTTACAAAAGCGTTGAATGGGTTGTGCTTGGACCTC
>JANOXS010000091.1:0-16561 GCA_031418535.1 Hyphomicrobiales bacterium
GAATGGCTTTGCATATGCCAAATCCTGGGTAACGCCGCTCACCGCTTCAGGCACACCGCACATTGCCGAAAATCTTCATGCTGCAACGATCACTGCGTTTTTGAGTGGCCAGTCCAAGCCGTTTTTGTTTCAAGCCATTGCAGCAAATGGAGCCTGTCAGGCTGCCCTACAGCAACACGCTCATCGCTATGCCGTTTTCGAATCATGGGCACGGGCAGGTCTGAAAATATCCGGCACCTATGAAAATTGGCTGCAAACGAACTTCGACCAAAAGCGCCGCAAGGAATTTAAACGCCTTCGTACAAGGTTGAGCGAGCAGGGCGATCTGGTGACTGAGCACCTGCAAAGTTCAAGCAATGTCGAATCATTCGTCTCTGATTTTCTAAAGCTTGAAGCCGCAGGCTGGAAAGGCAAACGCGGAACTGCAATTGCCGATGATGTAAATATGGCGGCAGCTTTGCGCGAATCGGCAACCGATTTGCACAAGTCCGGCAAACTCCGCTTTTGGAGTATGAAACTAAATGGCAAATGCATCGCGTCATTGTTTGCAATTGTAGAAAAAGACCGGGCTTGGCTGGGCAAGATTGCCCACGACGAAAATTTCGCCAAATATTCGCCTGGCGCACTGATCATTTTAGATTGCACAGAAGCATTTTTTGCTGAGCCAAACATTCACGTCGTCGACAGCAGCGCCATCCCAAATCATCCGCTCATTGATCGCATCTGGCGCGACCGCTTGCCGATGATTTCAGTGTTTGTTGCAAGCTCAAAAATTTCAAAACTTCAATTCAATTTCACGGTCTTGCTTGCTCGCCAAAAACTGAAATGGCGCAGCGTAGCCCGTGATTTATATTACAAGGTAAAAGGAAAAAGACGCTCATGAGTATCGTGATTGTTGATAATGAATTAGCTGCGAAAAGTTTTCTGAAAACGCCGTTTCGTTTAAAACACACGCTGGCAGATCATCCGCTTTTCACGTTGCCGCGTCTGATTAAATTGGCAAAGTCGCAGCCACGCGATGCCATCGAATATAATTCAGGAAAAGTGGCGGTGGGTGTGAAGCCGGAAGACGTGCCGAAACTCGATATGTCCGTGGTTGATGTGATCAGGTCCATCGAAAAAGCAAATGCCTGGATGGTGATCAAGTTTGTCGAAAACGATCCTGAATATCGAGCACTACTTGAAGCTTTCGTGCGCGAAGCAAATGAAGCAGCAGGCCGCAAACCATCAGATTATTCTGATCTGCAAGGCTTCATATTTGTATCTTCAGCCAAAGCTACAACGCCTTTTCATGTGGACTGGGAAGAAAATATTCTGATCCAAATTAAGGGCGATAAATTTGTGCGCACCTTTGATAATTCTGACTACGGCTTGGTGTCGGAAGAGGCGCTCGAAATTTCACCCTCCAAACATCGCAATCAAATTTATGCCGAAGACCATGAAGCGCGTGCAACTTTACATACGCTGAAACCCGGTGACGCTGTGCACATGCCCTACACAATTCCGCATTGGGTGAGCACAGGAAACAGCTACTCAATTTCAATGGCAATGACGTGGAAAACGCCAGAAGTCGTACGTCTCAACAAAATCCGCTTGATGAACGGAACCTTGCGCCGCTACGGCATGGCCCAACGCCCACCCGGTGTTTCGCCTGCCATGGATGCCGCAAAAGTATTCGTGCACGATGCCGCCCGCGCTGTGATTGATCCACTGCGCAAATCCGAAGCCATGCGTCGAGTGTTGCGCGGATTGATTTATGGCAAGAAGGCCAATTACTATTTGGAAACGAAACCAAAAAACTAAATTTAAAGCGCCAGAGTGCGATTTTGTCTGTACTTGAAATATAGTTCAAAAGGTCATCCGCTTGGATGAAGCCAGCAGATTTTAACTGGGTTATCTTCTCTTCATAAGTTGAGGAGAAGTTCCATGGCGATTGCACAAAGTACTGCACCGAACACTTCAAGTTTTAAGCTTCGCGTTTCATATTTAAATAATCCGGGCAAACTTTACAACGCAGGAAATATTGTTGCGTTAGGAGTTGGCCTGTTGGATTGCATGGTTCTTTCCCAAGCTAAACTCGGCACCACTTTTGCAGCCTTGAACACTTTTTTTATCGGAAGTTGGCCAGCGATTTTTACAAGTCTGGCGGTAATTTTCTTTTTCGTCAGCGGTCAAAAATATGCTTCTGCGTGGGCTAACGGCCACCCGCCAAATGTTCATGACAATAAAATGGGTGATGGGCTATCGGGCATTGGCGCAATTTTAATCGGCGTCGGATTAATTGGATTTTCACACGGCAAATTGGGCTTTTATCTGGCCGTTACAACAACACTTCTTCATGCTGGCGGCAAGTTCGGTGCTTTTGCAAACTGGCAAAGTGAAAGATTCTTTAAAATACTGCCACTCGTAAGCAGGGCAACTTACATATTGGCGTTAGTGGCGACACTATTTACATCTATCGATCCATGGCACGCAATTGTGCCATGGGGATTGATAGCAGCTGCAATGATCTGGGCCAGAGCAGACTGGTTGCTTTGCCCAAAATCACCGCATAACAAAATTTAGTTTATCCGACGAGCTTCTCCGCCGCCATATATGCATAACCCAAATCATCAGCGACGGCTTTGTACGTTACATGACCGCTGGCAACGTTGAGACCGTTACGCAAATGCGCATCATCATGAAGGGCTTTCTTCCAACCTTTATTTGCAATGTTCAGCGCAAACGGAAGGGTCACATTGTTGAGTGCGTAAGTAGATGTGCGGGCAACGCCACCGGGCATATTGGCCACACAATAATGCACCACATTGTCGACCACATAAGTTGGGTCAGCATGAGTTGTCGCGTGTGAAGTTTCAGCGCAGCCGCCTTGGTCAATCGCCACGTCAACAAAAACCGATCCCGGCTTCCAATCTTTCAACATTTTCTTGGTCACAAGCTTAGGCGCAGCCGCCCCCGGAATAAGCACGCCGCCAATCACCAGATCAGCCATCGCACATTCATCTTCAATCGCACCTTGGGTGGAATAGAGCGTTTTCACGCTGAGGCCAAACCGCGCCACCAACTCTTCCATCCGGTCGGTGGAGCGTTCAATGATGGTGACATCAGCACCCATGCCAATAGCAATGGCTGCCGCATTGGTTCCCACAACCCCGCCGCCGAGGATTACAACTTTTGCAGGCGAAACGCCGGGCACACCACCCAGCAACATGCCGCGCCCACCTTGGGCTTTTTCGAGGCAATGCGCACCCGACTGAACCGACATGCGGCCTGCCACTTGGCTCATGGGGGCCAGCAAAGGCAAACCACCACGCGCTGAGGTAACGGTTTCATATGCGATACAAACTGCACCAGACTTCACGAGATCTTTGGTTTGTTCAGGATCTGGAGCCAGATGCAAATAGGTGTAAAGAATTTGACCTTCACGCAACATGGCGCGCTCGCCTGCCAGCGGCTCTTTCACCTTCACAATCATATCAGCCTTGGCAAAAATATCAGCCGCTTCGGCCACGATTTTTGCACCCGCTGCAGTGTAATCTGCATCACTGGAGCCAATACCTGAGCCTGCATTGGCTTGCACCCACACTTCGTGGCCATGGCGCACAGCTTCGCGCACAGATGTCGGCGTGAAGCCAACGCGATATTCGTGATTCTTAATTTCTTTTGGAACGCCGATCAGCATGATGTTTCTCCTTGAGAGAAACAGCATAACTCAACTTGTGAGAATGAAATTTCAATCGTGAGATAATTCAGAATAGATACTGGCAGAAAATTCTAATATATGTCATAAAATACGAATGAAAATCGAGAAATTAGACAAGATCGATAAAATCATTCTTATCGAGTTGCAACGCAAAGCCATCATTCCCATTGCGGAATTGGCCGAACGGGCAGGGCTTTCACCATCTTCGTGTCATCGCCGCGTCAAGCTTTTGGAGAAGGCGGGAATTATTACGGGCTACACCGCGACCCTTGATGGCAAGCGTCTGGGGCTTGCCAATGAATTCTTTGTCGAAGTTTCACTGGGATCTCAAACTGAAGAGGCGTTTGAGAAATTTGAGAAAGCCGTGCAGCGTGTGCCTGAAATTTTAGAGTGCCATCTCATGAGTGGTCAGTTCGATTATCTACTGCGCGTGGCTGCAGCGGATTCCAGCGATTATGAACGGGTTCATCGAACCAAATTATCACGGCTACCAGGCATCCAACGCATCCAATCTGCGCTTGCTTTGCGCACAGTTAAACCCTGGAGCGGCTTTCCTGTGATTTAATTTTCTGGACCAATCATAGGTCCAATGCTATTGCCTAAGGATGCGCGACTGGCTTATTCATATCAAACGCGGGGAATATGCTTCCCTGCAATCCCAAATCCGTGAAGCTTTGGTTTCGGCAATTCTTGACCGCAAACTCGACCGTTCAGAGCCAATTCCTTCAACTCGCAAAATGGCAAAGACCCTCAGCGTGTCACGCAATACTGTGGTGCTGGCCTATCAAGGTTTGCTAGATGATGGCTATCTTTTGGCCAAGGAGCGTTCGGGCTATTATGTGTCCGATAAGGCGATTGAAGATAGTGTGGCCAAACCGCGTCCTGCAAACAAGTCGCAAATTCCAAACATCGGATTAGACTGGGCCGCACGCGTAAAATTACGGCCAAGCCTTCAAGAAAACTCTATTAAACCATTGGATTGGCAAGAATATACTTATCCGTTTATTTATGGACAGGTTGACCATTCTCTATTCCCATTGGCAGAATGGCGTGATTGCACAAGGCAAGCCTTGGGCAAGAAATGGTTTGGCGCTTGGACCAATGACACCTCCGCGATCGACGACCCGTTGCTCGTCGAACAAATTCGCCGCCGTATCCTCCCACGCCGAGGGATCATGGCGACCGACGATGAAATTCTGGTCACTATGGGCGCGCAAAATGCGTTGTTCATTCTGACAAGCTTGCTGTGTGATAAGTCCACACGCATTGCCATGGAAGAGCCGGGTTACTCTGATATGCGCAACATTTTTGAGCTCGCAAGCGATAATGTAAAATTGGTTCCAGTTGACGAAAAAGGCTTGGTGCCAAGTATAGCACTGGATGGGTCCAATATCGTTTATGCCACACCAAGCCACCAGTTTCCAACTACGGTTACAATGCCGTTGGAACGGCGCATGGCGCTTCTTAAAAAAGCCTCTGACGAAAATTTTATCATCATCGAAGACGATTATGAATTCGAAACCAACTATGTGAATGAGCCGTGCCCCGCACTCAAGTCACTCGATGACGAAGGCCGCGTCATTTACATTGGCTCGCTTTCGAAAACTCTGTTCCCCGGTTTGCGGCTCGGCTTCATGGTGGCACCGAAAGCCCTGATAGCAGAAGCCCGAGCTCTGCGCCGTTTGATGGTGCGCCATCCACCCACAAATAATCAGCGCACAGCCGCATTGTTCTTATCGCTGGGCCACCACGACACTTTGATCCGTCGTTTGCACAAGGCTTACCGCACCCGGTGGGAAGTCATGGGCAAAGCGCTCGAAACTCATTTTCCCAGTTCGTCGCGCATCCCGTCTTTTGGAGGCACGAGTTTTTGGGTTAAAGGGCCAGCCAAACTTGACACCGAGCAGCTCACCAAAGCTGCAGCCGCCCAGAGCATTTTGATCGAACCGGGTCGCGTAAACTTTGGCACAGCGCCACAACCCAAAAATTACTTCCGCTTGGCATTTTCCTCTATCGATGAAAAGAAAATCGAACCGGGTGTGAAGCTGCTTGCGGAAATTATGAAGAGCCAATTGTGATGGCGCGGCAACAACACAAGCTGAAAGCCATTGCGTTCATCACGCTTGCGGTAGGCTTGGCAACTTCGCAGGACGCCATTGTAAAGTTTCTGTCAGGATCATTTCCAGCTTATGAAATTATGGCCTTTCGGGGCCTTATGGCCATTCCATTCCTATCGGCTTGGCAAGCGCGCGGTGTTGGTTTTAAGGCTATGAATACGCCTTTGCTCGGCCTCGTGATGATCCGTTCGTTGATTTTGTGTTCAGCTTATTTTTCTTTTATTTTGGCAATCGCAGTTATGCCGCTTGCCAATGCCGTGGCGATTTATTTCACCATGCCTTTTTTCATGGCCGCCATGGTGGGCAAGGGCTTGGGTGAAAAAGTACCGTTATATCGTTGGTTAGCAATTGCCGTTGGTTTCATCGGTGTGGTGATCACCCTTCGCCCCGGAGTTTCATCATTCCAACCTGCATCGCTGTTGGCGCTTTATTCTGCTTTTGGCTATGCGGTGGGTCAAATGATGTCGCGGCATATTTCGCAAACCGTGCCGCCCATTGTAATTTCGAACTGGCAAAATTTATTTTACATTGGTGCTGCGGTTGTAATTGGTGCAGTGGTTTATGCCTTGGGTTATGCCGGAACCGATGTCATGCCTTCGCTCACGAAATCATTCCATTTGCCTGACAGTACACATGTTGTATCGCTGCTTTTGCTCGGTGTTTTTTCGGCAATCAGTGCCACATCCTTCATCAGCGCCTATCAGAACGCTGAAGCAAATTTTGTAGCACCCTTTGAATACACTGCAATGATCTGGGCCGTGTTGTTTGGCATATTCCTGTTCAACGATTTTCCCGATATCTATACGTGGGTTGGTGCTGCCGTAGTGATCGGAGCTGGTCTATTCATGCTGGTGATGGACCACAGCCGCACCCGCACACTGGCACCTGTGCCAAATTAACTCTGGGCTATGGCGCAAACGTTAGACTTGGGTAATGTGGGCCATGGCTCAACCGCAAATCAATACGTCCCCCAAAAACTGGGACGAAATTAAAACCACCACATGTTACATGTGCGCCTGCCGCTGCGGCATAAAAGTTCATCTCAAAGATGGTCGGGTTACATACATTGATGGCAACCGCGATCACCCGGTGAACAAGGGTATTATTTGCGGCAAAGGTGCAGCAGGCATTAAGCAGCATTACTCACCAGCACGATTGTCAAAACCATTGATCCGTGTGGGCGAGCGCGGCTCTGGTGAGTTTCGCGAAATCGAATGGGAAGAAGCCTTGCGCACCGCAACGCTGTGGCTTTCTGAAACGCGCAACAACAATCCTGCCAAACTCGCTTTCTTCACAGGTCGTGATCAAAGCCAAGGACTGACGGGCTGGTGGGCCTCGCAGTTCGGCACGCCAAACTATGCAGCCCATGGCGGCTTTTGTTCAGTGAACATGGCGGCGGCTGGGCTTTATACTTACGGCGGGTCGTTCTGGGAATTTGGTGAACCCGATTGGAAACACACAAAATACTTCTTGTTGTTTGGTGTGGCCGAAGATCATGGCTCCAACCCAATTAAAGCGGGACTTGGAAAATTAAAGGCACGCGGCACCAAAATCGTTTCGATCAATCCGGTGAAGACGGGTTATTCTGCAATTGCTGACGAATGGATTGGAATTCGCCCTGGCACGGATGGTTTATTTGTATCAGCTCTGATCCACGAATTGCTCCATGCCCAAAAAATTGATGGTGATTATCTATCGCGCTACACCAATTCATCTTGGTTGGTGGTTGAAAACAAGGGTGGGCCCGACGATGGTTTGATTGCGCGAAATGCTGCAGGAAATCCGTTGGTGTGGGATCATCACATCAACCGCGAAGTAGTTGCCAACACGTCTGATGCCACACCAAAACTGATGGGCCGATTCACATTGGATGATGGCCGCAAGGTGGTGACTTCTTTCACTTTGATTGCCGAACGTTTTAGCTCAGACGATTACTCACCCGATGGCGTAGCTGATCGGTGCGGCGTGCCAGCAGAAACCATCCGCCGCATTGCATCGGAACTCGCACACACCGCATTTGAAGACACGGTGGAACTTGATATTCCGTGGACGGATTATCAGGGAAGGCGACATGAAAAGACCATTGGCCGCCCCGTAGCCATGCACGCCATGCGCGGAATTTCGGCGCATGCCAATGGCTTTCACACCTGCCGCACCATCCATATTTTACAAATCATGTTGGGCACCATCGATGTGCCGGGTGGTTCGCGCTATAAGCCACCTTTTCCAAAATCCATTCCGCCCAATGTGAAGCCTGCGGGCAAACTGGGGCAGGTGAAGCCTAACACGCCCTTGCCGGGCCCACCGCTCGGTTTCATCACCAGTCCGGAAGATTTGCTGGTTGATGAGCAAGGCACGCCGCAACGCATCGACAAAGCTTATTCTTGGGATGCACCATTGTCTGCGCATGGCATGATGCACATGGTCATCAACAACGCTTCCAAGGGCGATCCATACAACATTGATGTCTTGTTTATGTATATGGCCAACATGAGCTGGAATTCTGCCATGAATGTGCCGGACACGATTAAAGCGCTTACAAGTAAGCGCCTAGACGGCGAATATGTGATTCCAAAAATTATTTACTCCGATGCTTATGCATCTGAGATGGTGCATTATGCTGATCTGATTTTGCCCGACACAACTTACTTGGAACGCTGGGACTGCATCTCGATGTTGGATCGGCCAATATCTGAAGCCGACGGCCCTGCAGATTCCATCCGCCAGCCTGTTGTTGAACCGGACCGCGATGTACGGGCCTTTCAAACTGTGTTGCTCGATTTGGGCGCACGCCTGGGTCTTCCCGGCATGACGACGGCAGAGGGAAAGCCACGTTATCCGGGTGGCTATCCTGATTACATTGTGAACCATGAACGAGCCCCCGGCCTTGGTCCGCTCGCTGGCTTTCGCGGTAAAGATGGCAAGGCCGCGGGCAGGGGTGCGGTGAACCCCAACCAGCTTCAAGCTTACATCGATAATGGATGCCACTGGTTTCAAGAACTGCCAGACAACATGAAATATTATCGTCATGTGAATTGGGATTATTTGGATTGGGCCACCTTCTTCGGTTTTCTTCCGCGCCCCGAACCGATCATCCACCATGTCTATTCAGAAACGTTGCAAAAGTTTCGCCTGTCGGCACGCGGCCATGGTAAGGTGCAGCCACCCGACCAACACAAGCAACGCATTGAAACCTATTTTGATCCCATTCCATTTTGGTATGCGCCTTTTGAAGGCTCCATGGTGGACGAAGACAAATTTCCCATGCACGCCATCACCCAGCGCCCTATGGCCATGTATCATTCCTGGGGTTCTCAGAATTCTTGGCTGCGGCAAATCATCGGGCGCAATTGGCTTTACGTCCATAAAAACCGCGCTACAAAACTTGGTATCGCAGACGGCGATTGGGTCGACGTAATTTCGCACCACGGGCGCATCAAAGGTCAAGTCAAATTGCTCGATGGCCAGAATGAGGACACCGTATGGACATGGAACGCCATAGGCAAACGCAAAGGCGCGTGGGGCCTTTCACCTGATGCACCAGAGTCCAAAAAAGGATTCCTGCTCAATCACTTAATCAGCGATCTTCTTCCGATGCGTGAAGGTGGATATCGCTATTCAAACTCCGATCCAATCACGGGGCAGGCGGCGTGGTATGATCTGCGGGTGCGAATTGAGAAGTGTGTCGATCAAAACCCGACGAGTGCTCCGCAGTTCAATATGCTCAAAAAATTGAAGAGGGCGAAATGACCTCACTTCCAACCCCGTCGTCCAAAAAACTCGGCCTCGTCATCGACCTCGACACTTGCGTGGGTTGCCAAGCTTGCGCAACGTCTTGCAAAGAATGGAATGCGCAGGGAGACTCAGGCCCACTTACTGACACTGATCCTTACGGTGCCGACCCATCTGGCCCATGGTTTAACCGAATCCATGGCTATGAAGTAAAAGAGCAGGGGCGCGATGATTCACGCATCGTAAATTTCCCACGCTCGTGCCTGCATTGTGAAGAGCCAGCTTGCGTCACAGTTTGCCCAACAGGGGCATCTTACAAACGCGCCGAAGATGGCATTGTTTTGATCAACCCAGATACCTGCATCGGCTGCAAGCTCTGCTCGTGGGCCTGCCCTTATGGCGCTCGCGAATATGATTACACCCAAGGTGTGATGAAAAAATGCACACTCTGTGTGGACCGTATTTATAACACCAATTTAGAACCAGAAGACCAAGTGCCAGCCTGCGTTAAAGCCTGCCCAACAGGTGCCCGTCACTTTGGTGATCTTGGTGATGAATCATCTGCTGTTTCGCAATTGGTAAAAGAACGTGGCGGTTATGATCTGTTGCCCGACCTGGGTTACAAGCCGACCAATAAATATCTGCCTCCCCGTGCAAGGCGCGAGACAAAGCAAGCTCACATCGAAGCACTGCCAAAATCAAATGGTTCACCTATGGAAAAACTGTTCCTGTGGGCCGACAAATTGCTGAGCAGAAGCAGCACTTCTAGTGGCGCCAACAGTTCGGATAATTCAGACAAGCTTGAAGGCTAATCAATGAATCCTGCGTATTCCGTTATACTTTTCACAACCGCATCTGGTGCTGGCTATGGCCTTCTCGCCATGTTGAGTTTAGCAGGGGCCAGCCATGGCCGCGCTTCCACATCAGCATTTGCTTTCACTTCCATCATCGTGGCGCTGCTGCTCATCACCATTGGCCTATTTTCATCAACCATGCATTTGGGCAGACCCGAACGGGCTTGGCGGGCACTGTCGCAATGGCGCTCGTCATGGCTATCACGAGAGGGCATTGCAGCAGTGGTCACCTATCCGCTCGCATTAGGGTTTGGCGCGGTTTGGTCTGGTCTGATTGATGCACCGGGCCTGATTAAACCCTTCGGCTATGCCACTGCTATCATGTGTGTGATCACAGTTTTTTGCACAGCGAAAATATATTCAACTTTGAAAACGATAAGGAGCTGGAACCAGCCGCTGACAGTTCCTGTGTATTTGTTGTTTTCCGTGGCAACAGGATCGATCTGGCTCACTGCGATTGCAGCTTATTTTGGTCGATTTGCGCCAGCCCAATCGGTTCTGGCTTTCATTGCTTTGTTGCTGCTGATTTTGTTTAAGTTCATGTATTGGCGTATGATTGACCGGGCCACGAGAACGCACACAATGGCCGCAGCAACAGGCTTAGGCGAGGGCGTGCGCCAATGGGAAATGCCACACACATCGACCAATTTTCTCATGAAGGAAATGGGTTATGTCGTGGCCAGACGCCAAGCCAGAAAATTGCGATTGCTGGTATTGGCACTGCTCAATGTTGTCTTTCTGTTGATGTTGTTTGCCTCAAATTTTCAGGCCCTTGTCTATCTAGCCGTGCCTGTCGTGATGCTCGCGGCTTGGGTGGAGCGGTGGTTGTTTTTTGCTGAAGCCGAACATGTTGTCGGCCTGTTTTATGGCAAGCAAAATGCTTAAGCTTGTGCTTGCTCCAGCCCTTCAAATCATATAAAGCTTTCTTTATATAGTTTTTTGAGGTTCTCCAATGGCACGTCCAACTTTCACTGAAGCCCTAAACTCGCGTCCATGGATGCTGGCCGACGGGGCGACTGGGACCAATTATTTCCAGATGGGGTTGATGTCTGGTGATGCGCCAGAAATGTGGAATTTTGAACACCCGGAAAAAGTGCGGTCATTGCACGGGCAATTTATTGCAGCGGGCGCTGATATCATTCTCACCAACACGTTCGGCGGCAATCGCCACCGCTTGAAATTGCATGATGCCCAAGACAAAGTGCGCGCCGTGAATATGGCCGCCGCCGCAAACGCGAGAGCAGAAGCTGATGCAGTGTCGCGAGATGTCTATGTGGCAGGCTCCATCGGCCCAACAGGCGAAATTTACATGCCCGTCGGCACCTTCCCCTATGAAGAAGGCGTTTCTGCATTTGCCGAACAAGCGCTGGCTTTGAAAGAGGGCGGTGTAGATGTACTCTGGATTGAGACCATGTCAGGCGAGGAAGAACTTCGCGCCGCGGTGGAAGGCGCTGCAGTTGCAGGCTTGCCGATCGTCACCACTATGAGCTTTGACACCAATGGCCGCACTATGATGGGCATAACCCCCACAGCCTTTGGTGCCTTGGCTTCGTCGCTCGTCACCCAACCTATCGCCATCGGCGCAAATTGCGGCGTTGGCGCATCTGAACTCATCGCAACCGTGATGGGAATAACAGCTGCGCGGCCCGATGCGCATGTCGTTGCCAAAGGCAATTGCGGCGTTCCGCAATATCGCGATGGCCATATTCATTACACTGGCACGCCAGAACTGATGGCAGATTACGCCCGCATCGCGGTTGATTCCGGTGCGCGCATTATTGGCGGTTGCTGTGGCACCAGCCCAGAACATCTGGCCGCCATGCGCCAAGCCCTCGAAGCCCACACCAAAGGAGCCCGCCCAACAATTGAATTGGTCGAAGAAAAATTGGGAGCGGTGTCGGCACTGGCCAAAGGCATCGATCAAGCCGCAGAGGGTGCCGCACGACGCGAGCGCAGGCGGAGTTAGTTGGATACAGCCGTCACCCAATGGATCAATAGTTTTGCTGGTCACGAGGCCGCACTCGATCAAGTAATGGTTGAGATCACCGCTTTCGGTGTACCTCTCATGGTGTTGCTCGTGGTCTTGCATTGGTGGGGGAAACGATCACGCGTTCATAAGCGCCACATTTGCGTGGCAGCGGGACTTTCATTTCTGCTAGGCCTTGCACTGGCGCAGATTATGTTGCTGTTCATCCATCGCATCCGCCCCTATGATGCTGGGATAAGTCATTTGATCGTGCCAAGAACTGCCGATTGGTCTTTCCCGTCGGATCATGCCATTGCTTCGCTTTCAATCGTCTTTGCATTTGCACTACATGGCTTGCACCGCTGGTCAGTTATATTTCTGGCCTTGGCAGCGCTGGTTTGCATCTCTCGCATTTATGTAGGAATGCATTATGCGTCCGACATTCTTGGTGGCGCAGCGGTTGCGCTTCTAGCAGCCTATGCTGTCAAAAGACTCTATCATCAAGGCAGCAAACTTGACCGCATCATCACGGCCATTTTCTAAACAAACGCTTCCACCACTTTCGGTCGTCCCAGCATGAAGCTATCACACACCAGTTGCAGCGGGCGCACGTCGGTGTCGGATTGGCCTGATTTCAACAATTCGGCAAAGCGTGCATAGATCATTTCATATTCTTCCATGGGTGCTTCCAGGATGGTTTTGCCATTGACGCTTAAAACTGTGCCGCCTTTTTTCAAGAACAGGCTCATGCCGTCGGCGGTTTCGATTTCAATTTCCCACGTCTGTTCGCCTGTCTGCCGCCAATCAAAATCAGCGCTCATGTCAGCCTTGCGGCCGTCCGCATGTTTGAATGTGATTTGTGCTGCAATCGGTGTTGCTTTGTTGGAGGGAACTTCGATGACTGCGCTTTGCACATAAATTGCTTCGGGAATAATCTTAGTCACAATTGAAAGTGCATTGATGCCGGGGTCAAAAACACCAAAGCCACCCGGTTCCCAAATCCATTCTTGGTCAGGGTGCCACCGGCGAACATCTTCGCGCCACGTGACCTTCAACTTTGAAATCTGCTTGCCGGAAAGCAAGCGCTTTGCTTCGTCCACCGCCTGATTATAGCGCGAATGCCAAGTTGCATAAAGCACCCGGCCTTTGGCCTTGGCATAATCAATCATCGCAAACATTTCGCCAAGCGTAGGTGTTGGTGGTTTTTCAATCAGCACATGAAAGCCAGCATCCAAAGCTTGCATGGCCATGCCAAGCCGCACCGATGGCGGCGTGCATAAGGCCACAGCATCAATTGAGATTTTACTTTTGATAAGTTCCTCAAGTGATTCAAAACATGACACATAATCTAATTTCGCGTGACGGCTGACGCCCGCCACCAATTTGAAATCGGCATTTTTGGCGATGCACCGCAAATGCTGATCATGTGCAATTTTACCCAATCCAACGACCGCTATTTTAAAACTCATTTTAAATCCTTATGCCAAAGCGCGGGTGAGGGAACCCAGAAGCTGGTCCACTTCTGCCGCCGTATTATAATGGGCCAAACCAACCCGCAGCACGCCACCTTTGTCCATCAATCCCATGCGCTTGATAGGTTCAAGCGCATAATTATGGCCAGACCACACGAAAATATTTTCGGTGGCAAAATGTTTGGCCAATTTATCTGGCTGAACGCCGTCAACAGTGAAAGAAACTGTAGGCACCCGGCGGTGCATGGCATTGGCTGAAGTCACGCCGCGTATCGTTAAACCCTTCACCCGGCGCAAACCATCAATCAACTGGCCCGTTATTCTGTGTTCATAAGCAACCATAACGTCCCACGAAGATTTCAGTTTTGCAGCACGAGTAGGCCCTGTGCCGAATTGTTCGAGATATTCGATAGCCCCCAAACACCCCGCCATGCCTTCGTGGCTTAAAGTGCCAGTCTCAAATTTATGCGGCAGGTCTTCCCCCACTGCGCGAACTTTATAACCGAACGTGCTTTGCAGAAGTTCTTTGCGTCCCCACAACACGCCCATATGTGGGCCAAACCATTTATAGGCCGACGAGACAACAATATCCGCACCCAATGCTTGCACATCAATGGCGTAATGCGGCGCATATTGCACAGCATCGAGATAAACGATGGCACCTGCCGCCCTTGCTTCACGTGCGAAAGCTGCCACATCATGCACGGTGCCTGTGCAATTAGACGCCATGCCCATGGCCAGGAGTTTGGTTTTGCTGCTTAGCACTTTTGTTAAAGCATCCGCCGGAAATTCATAAGTCTCAGGGTCAAATTCCATCCAGCGCACCACAAGGCCCAGATCATCCGCCAGCAAAAGCCAAGGTGCCACATTGGCATCATGGTCCATGCTGCTGAGCACAATTTCATCTCCAACTTTGAAGTGTTTGCCCAAACAGCGCGAAAAATGGAGGGTCAAAGTTGTCATGTTTTGGCCAAATACTATTTCTTCGGCAGAGGCCGCATTGTAAAAATCAGCGCACGCTTGGTGAGCTTCATTCACCAGTGCATCGGCCTCCAGTGTGGTTTTAAAATATCCACCCAAGTTTGCGTTTTTATGGACCAAACATTCAACCGTACGGTCGACCACCTGTTGCGGCACTTGCGTGCCTGCCGGGTTGTCAAAGTAAACGCGGCTGGTTTCGCCGTCGCGTAAAGCTAAAGCCGGAAACTGCGCCCGAACTGTTTCGATATTGTAATGTGCCAACATAGTGAATCCCTTTAACCAGTCGAATAATTCATAACCTCTTGTTTCACTCGTCGCAATCGGGCAAGTGCATGTCGTGAGCAGAGTGGGATTATTTACCGCCCCAGCTTATCTTAGCGACACATTAACCAGTTCCTTGGAGTGCCCCATGAGCGACGCAGGCGATCTTGATCTGAATTCATTGAATGACGAAGAGCTGGTTCAGCAGATCCATGATGATCTTTACGATGGCCTTAAAGAAGAAGTGGAGCAGGGTGTTCACATTTTATTAGGTCGCAACTGGACGCCTTATAAAACTTTGACTGAAGGCCTCGTTGAAGGAATGCGCATTGTGGGCATCGATTTCCGCGATGGCATTTTGTTCGTGCCAGAAGTTTTACTTGCCGCCAATTCTATGAAAGCCGGCATGGCCATTTTGCGGCCTCTGCTGATTGCCACTGGTGCACCGCGTTTGGGCAAAATGGTTATCGGCACGGTGAAGGGCGACATTCACGATATTGGTAAGAACTTGGTTGGCATGATGATGGAAGGTGCAGGCTTCGAGGTTATAAACCTTGGCATCAACAACCCAGTTGAGAATTATTTGAAAGCCATTGAAGAACACGAGCCAGATATCATCGGCATGTCCGCACTGCTCACCACCACTATGCCTTATATGAAAGTGGTGATTGATACGATGAAAGAAAAAGGCATCCGCGATGACTATATCGTATTAGTTGGCGGCGCACCCTTGAATGAAGAGTTTGCCAAAGCAGTGGGTGCTGATGCCTATTGCCGGGATGCGGCTGTAGCTGTTGAAACTGCAAAAAGCTTTATGGCGCGCAAGCACAATCAAATGGCGCAAAACTAGAACTTACTTGCCGTTTAAAATTCCAGGCGCGATTGACATAAGTTTTTCACTCAATGGATTTGCAATCAGTGGCATTGCCGCAAGCAGAGCAATGCACATGGCCGCAGCAATCATGCAATATTCAATTGCGGTTGCGCCATCATCATTTTGTAAAAACGTGTTAAATTTTCTGGCCATTGTCCACATCACTGTTTTGCGTCTCGTGTGCTTAGGATCTATCAGAAAGTCGTTAACCGCCGTTAAAGCTATTACATAAACTGTCAACGACCTGAGCTCGGATCTTAGGAAGGTTAATGGGTGGTTAAATTCTAAATTGAAATCAAAAAAAGCGCCCCCAAAGGAGCGCCTAATTAAAATGTGTTTATGGTGATCTTAATCCAACCACCACAAAAACTGATTTACTTACCAGCCGTGATCGAAGCACCGATAGTGCCGAAACGGCCAGACAGAGCATCAGTAATCGAAGGCATTGCAGCGAGCAGGCACACAGCCATTGCTGAAGCAATGAGGCCATATTCAATTGCAGTTGCGCCAGCATCATCTTTCAAAAACTTGATCATTTTAAATCTCTCCAAAAATTATTATCAGTACGAATCCCGTGGGCCTCGCCAATTCTCAGTTGCCA
>JANOXS010000092.1:0-2179 GCA_031418535.1 Hyphomicrobiales bacterium
GCTGCGCGTCTGCAGCGGCGAAGACGTCCACACCCAAGCCTGGCGCGACATCGTAAAAACCGATGCCGAACCTGCGAACTACAAGAAGTTCATCGACGCAATCGTGAGCGGCAAAAATGGTGACCCATCATTCCGCCGCGCCGCAGATCTGCAGAAAATCTTAGATGCTTGTTATTCAAGCGAAGCGTCAAACGCCGTAAAGCTCTAATGCCCTTCTCCTTCTCCGCAGCGCGGGGAAGGTGGATCGCGCACTTGCTTGCGCGAGATGGATGGAGGTGCTTGAGGAGAGGATAAGTACAGGCGCGTTGTTCCAGACGAAATGCGGTAATTACCAATATTGTAATCACAATTTGACCAGTCCCATTTTCTACTTTTATCTGCTTACCTATGGTCGCGTGATTGCTTCGAGCAGCAAATCAGTAAACCTCAAGAAATCTATGTATTGCTCAGGCTTTACGACTTTCCACTGCAATTTTTCATCTGTACCAATTGATTTTGAATAGATTTGGAAAGGCTCAAAACCTGATTTATTTGGAATAGATAACAACCTCGAAACTAGCAATTTGCTTTCGTTAATTGGCGGAAAGCTTTTCCAAAAATCCCAACGGCGCAGTGTGGTTACTTCGTTCATAATGGTTTCATAAAAAGTGTTCGAGCCCCTGTTAACTGGATAAAGTCCTATCGAATACTTAAATGACTCAGGACCAATAGCGTATTTGAAAACAAATACAGGTATAGCTACAATTTTAAATACATTACCCTGTACTCTCGCTTTCTCCGCTTTGCTTTTCACGGTTTCCAAATCGAAGCTGACACTGTCGCTAAAGTATCTAAAGACAGTTGTCTCATTCCAAGCGTTTCTATGGTAGCCGAGGTAGTATGCGGTTTTGAGTAGCCAGCTAACTGGAGCAACGCAAAATAGCTCAAGCGATTTTGGCTGCAGTGCTTGTAAAATTTGAGAACTTTGGATGACCACGGTGTGTGTGCGAATTGACAAATTGACAGTTACTCATGTGGGTTATTTTTGGGTTCAATTTCTTTAATGTATATTTCCAAATTGGCATCGCCAAGTTGCTGGGCAGCTACAAGAAATTTGTTGGCCTCTATCAAATCATCCGTTTCTTTTATTATTGCTCCAGATAGCTGTCCGTTTTGGCTTCCTCGAACTCTGTAGGTATACTTCATTTGGTTTTACTCCTGTTTCTATAGCAACAAGGTAGGTCACTGCTTGAAGTCCTTCAATATTTGTAACCAGTAGATAAACCAATTAATATAGATTTAGAAATCTAACTCTTTAAGGTCTCCTTCACCCTCAACCTGTACTGATGCAGCAACGGTTCCGTATATCCATTCGGCTGTTCAACCCCCTTGAACACCAGATCACAAGCAGCCTGAAACGCCAATGACTTTTCGAAATCGGCACTCATCGCACGATACGAAGCATCCCCCGCATTCTGCCCATCCACCACTTTCGCCATGAGCTTCAGCGTCTCCAGAACTTGCTCACGCGAACATACGCCATGCCGAATCCAATTCGCCATATGCTGCGATGAAATGCGCAATGTGGCGCGGTCTTCCATCAGGCCCACATTGTTGATGTCCGGCACTTTGGAACAACCCACCCCTTGCTCCACCCAGCGCACCACATAACCCAAAAGCCCTTGCGCATTGTTATCGAGTTCGGCTTGAATATCAGCCGCACTCCAATTCGGCCGCGTGACCACGGGCACCGAGAGAATATCATCTAAACTGGCTCGCTTGCGCGACTTCAACTGCGCTTGCACCTCAGCCACATTCACGCGGTGATAATGCGTGGCGTGGAGAACCGCCGCCGTGGGTGAGGGCACCCATGCGGTGTTGGCACCGGCTTTAGGATGCGCGATTTTCTGCACAAGCATATCCGCCATGCGGTCTGGTATGGCCCACATGCCCTTGCCAATTTGGCCGTGGCCGGGCAGGCCGAGCGTCAAACCATTGTCCACATTCCAATTCTCATACGCCTGAATCCATGTGGCTTGCTTCATGTCACCTTTGCGCGCCATGGGGCCAAGCTCCATCGAGGTATGAATCTCATCACCAGTGCGATCAAGAAACCCCGTGTTGATAAACACCACGCGGGCCTTAGCAGCGCGAATGCATTCTTTGAGGTTCACCGTGGTGCGACGCTCCTCATCCATGA
>JANOXS010000093.1:0-24545 GCA_031418535.1 Hyphomicrobiales bacterium
CGGCTTCTACAACACCCGCCGCAAACATTCAGCCATAGGAGGCTCATCACCCGTCAAGTTCGAACGATTAGCCGCGAACTTCGTTCGGCGGTTATCAGCCTAAATGAGAACAGGATGCGGAATTAATTGGGGACAAGTCCAGATCGTCTTGTCAGCCTCGTCCTTGAAAAATCTAGCCCGTTTGTCATTTGTGACTATCGGCTTCAGAGTACCAATTTTGCGTCATTCCATGGAACGTCGGTGATCAAAAGACTAAGGGCAAAGAGTGTCCCTGCAATGCTGTTGACTATGTATCAATCAAATAACAGGCTTGATCTCCGCGCAAGTCGAGCGGACCTACCAATTGTGATAAGTAGAGATGAATTTAGACTTGAAAATATCGGAAGATACGCAACGGTATGTCGGCTTGAAATTGAAGGCAACCCTGTTGATGAGCGAAAGCCACATCGTGTATTGATTAGCGTTTTAGACGTTGCATCAAACGGCGGCTCTAGAACCATCGATGTAGTTGTCCCCTCTTGGCGGCCGGATCATGCATTGATTCTGCCAGAATCATGCATAAATGACTCATTGCGTTCAATAGTTCGGCCCGGGCAGTACATTCTCGGTGATGTGAATATTGATGCGAAGAACGAAGATGAGCTTTTCTTTCGAAATCTTGATGAGGTCGTTGCTGCACCGAATGTAGGCCGTTGATGGGCAAAGTTTTGATTTTGGACGTCGCGCATGGAAACTGTGCTTTGGCCCAGTCCAACGGCTCAACCATCATCGTAGACGCGCCAGTAGGTGGGTTGCTGCTAAACACCTTGGAAGATCTCGGCGTTGATCGCGTCTTTGCAGCATTTATTTCTCACGCAGATAAGGACCATCTATCCGGAATTCTCTCCATACTTACATCTGATAAAATTGTTATAGATAAATTGTATGTGAATCCTGACTCACAAAAGAAGACGCGCGCATGGCGCGATTTTTTGGCGGCTGTCCAAGTTGCTGAAAAGAAGGGCTCATGTATCGTAAAGACATCGTTGTCGACTACATCGCCTGGCACCATCCAATTTGGTGACGCATTTGTTCAAGTATTGGCGCCTTCAGCTGCTCTCGCTTTATCTGGTGTGGGCAGTAAAGACCGCAAAGGAAGGGTAATTACTTCTAACTCGCTCTCGGCAGTACTCAAAATCTATTGTACAGGTCATTCGCCATTACTATTGGCGGCTGACATAGATCAAATAGGGTTAGATGACGCTATGCAATACGATGTAGATTTGAATGCTTCTACTGTCGTTTTCCCACACCATGGTGGGTCTCCCGGCGATACTGATGCAGAGAAATTTGTTGACGTCTTTCTTAAGAAATCAAAGCCAGACTTAGTCATTTTCTCCAACGGCCGCGGTCGTCACGACAATCCTCGAAAAGAGATTGTTGATCCCATAGTTAAATCAGGATGTCTGGTTGCTTGCACCCAGTTGTCTAAGCGGTGCTCACCTCTTGAAAAGGGCCCAGTCAACAACTACTTGGAATCAATTCGTGCGGTGGGCTCTACCGATGGTGCTAGCTGCGCCGGATCAATTTCGTTGGATTTGTTTAAATCGGCCTCAAGAACTCAAAACGCCGTCGAAGGGCATTTGAGGTTCATAAAAGAATCTGTGCCTACTCCTATGTGCAATAGCAAAGGGCCCTCGACATGATTAACTCAAAAATTTAAGCCTGAGCCATGTATTTTTATGTCAATGAAATTCAGTGATTGGCAACGCCGCCTAGGAGTTTTCTGTGGATATCCCGCAAATTCTTTTTCAAGTGTAACCCAGGTGTAACCCAGAGTGGCTTTTCTCGATCAACCCCGAAAAAAGAAGACCCGCTATCTCATTGAGAAAGCGGGCTTTATTTTGGTTGCGGGAGCCAGATTTGAACTGACGACCTTCAGGTTATGAGCCTGACGAGCTACCGGGCTGCTCCATCCCGCGTTAAGGAATAAAGGGCTTCTAACACAGTTCGCGGCAATGTGAAGCCCTGATCACATTCTTTTTTGCATATGGGATATGTGCCGTCGTTTTAAAATATTTTTTTGAAAATTTTTATTTTTGCATCGTTTTGAAACACTTTGAGGCTTTATCTCACGTCGCGGTAAGGCTCTGTTAATGCAAAAGTTTTTGGCAGAAAGGGATTAGAAACTTGTCTCGGCTAATATCTCTCACATGACACGCGTTGGCCCTGTTGGCCAGTGTCCCAGGTTTTCCCGGATAAGGTACTGCGTACCGGGATCCCAGTTTAGTGAAGGGCTCCCCAGTTGGGAGCCCTTTGTTCATTTTCGCACTTCTTGATAAACAGACACAGAATGCGCCGGGCATTCGCCCCTATTTTCAGAGTTGAAAAGCTGTTTCCATTTGGTGCCGGGGCTTGTGGGCAATTTTAACGTGGCGTCTTGATTTGAACCATTAAACGTAATCGCAACTCTAATTTTTTTGCTGGTCAAGGCCAAGCCGACAAAGCGTTGACCGGCATTTTCCCAATTCAAGGCTTCACCTGTTTCATTGAACCACGTTGCGTCGCCTGCGCCTGTTAAAAATTCATCATTGGTAATAATGGGCAATGAGCGGCGCAGGGCCATCAGTTTTGCGACGAGATTGATGAGGCTTTGATCTGACTTCTCCCAATCCAACCACGTGACATCATTGTCTTGGGCATAAGCATTATTATTGCCAGACTGGGTGCGGCCAAATTCGTCGCCAGCTGTTAACATGAGTGTGCCACGTGATAGAAAAAGTGTCGCCAACAAGGCCCGAATATTTCCGCCTTGCCATGTGGTTTCGCCGTTCTTGCCGTCGCGATTGTCTTCGCCGTTGTTGTAATTATTTTTAACACTGCAAGTCACAATGTCTTGCAATGTGAAGCCATCATGAGCAGCGATAAAATTCACACTTGCCGATGGTTTTTCTTTCCGCGCAAAGACATCCGATGATCCCGTAATACGGGTTGCGAGGCTATTTGCCGAATTGGCATCGCCGCGCCAGAACCGCCTCACGTCGTCGCGATATTTATCGTTCCATTCGGGCCAAGATTTTGCAAAGTTGCCAAGTTGATAACCGCCGGGCCCAATATCCCAAGGCTCGGCAATAAGAATGCAAGTTGAGAGCACATTGTCATTTTGGATGGCTTGCAGCAAAGGCGCCGTGGTTTGAAAGCCGTCATTCATGCGGCCCATGACTGTTGCCAAATCAAAGCGAAAGCCATCAATACCCGTTTTTAGAACCCAGTGCTTGAGTGCAGCAATGGTCATTTGAATGACATGCGGGTGGGTGAGGTTTAGGGTATTGCCGCAGCCTGTGTCATTGATCAGGCCGCCGCGGGCGTGGGCGTAATAGGTGCTGTTATCTTGCCCGCGAAAACAGATGGTCGGACCGAACTGATCACTTTCACCGGAGTGATTTAGAACCACATCGAGGATCACGCGAAAATTATTTTTGTGTAGGGTCGCTACAGTGTCGCGAACTTCTTGCAAGCCCCCAGGTGCTAAACGAAAATCGGGCGCGAAAAACTGCACAGGATTATAACCCCACGCGTTTTTAAGCCCTGCGGCGTGCAGATGTCGCTCGTCAATCCACGCGGTGATGGGCATCAACTCAATCGTGTCGACACCTAGTTTTGTGAGATGGTCGAGGATGGGTTTTTCAGCCAGAGCTGCCAGTGTGCCGCGTTTTTGTTCCGGCACTGAAGGGTGCAACTTGGTGAATGATTTTACGCCCAACTCATAGATAAATTCAGGTTTACGGTGGGCCGGACGCTTGACATCTGGCAACTCCGGACTTGCAATCGCTAAAGGTACAAGGCCGCTCGTGTCTTTGCCGCGCGAGCTCAAATCATTGTGATATTCGAAGGCGCGGTCCAGAGACCATGCAAAGGGATCGATTAAAAGTTTTGAAGGATCAAACCGCAAGCCTAAGTCTGGATCCCATGGCCCCTCAGCGCGGAAACCATATTTTGTGCCTGCTTTAATATCTTTGATAAATGCAAAATGCACATAGCCGTCACGTTTGCTGAGGTCGTGGCGCGATTCTACGCCGTTTGCGAACGTGCAGACTGTGATCTTCGTAGCGTGCTGCGAGTAGACAGCGACATAAGCACCCTCTTTAGCGAGGGTAACACCCAAGGCCGGAGTCAGGTGATCACCGATGCTTCTTTGCGGCCCGTGTATTTTTCAATTTGAGCCAATGATTTCGAGAGTAGAATAAGATCAAACAAAGCGTGTTGCACTTCCATGTCATGCCGCTGGGGGTGCGGCTCGTATTTTTCAATATAGACCCGCAAAGTTGCGCCTGCGGTTCCGGTTCCCGAGAGACGGTAAATAACGCGAGCGCCATCTTTCAGCAAGAGTCTAATGCCTTGGCCTGTGGTGTGCGAACCATCGACGGGATCATTATATGAAAAATCATCAGCACTCTCAATGTTGTGCTGACCCACCAGTGACGACAGTTGGCCGCGCAATGCGCTCATCATTTCATTGGCAGATGCTAAATCTACCTCTTCATAGTCGTGGCGGGTGTAATAGTTGCGGCCAAATTCATTCCAATGGGCATCCACAATTTCTTTGGCAGATTGTTTGCGCACGGCCAAAATGTTGAGCCACATAAGAACAGCCCAGAGGCCATCTTTTTCACGTACATGGTTTGAACCGGTGCCGAAACTTTCTTCACCGCAGACAGTTGCCATATCGGCATCCAGCAGATTGCCGAAGAATTTCCAGCCGGTTGGAGTCTCGTAACATTTGAGGCCCATTTTATCAGCCACACGGTCGGCTGCACAACTTGTGGGCATTGAGCGTGCAATGCCCTTAATGCCGCCTTTATAGCCTGGCGTTAAATGCATGTTGGCGGCGATGATCGCCAAAGAATCAGAAGGCGTTACATAAATGTCTTTGCCGACAATGAGATTGCGATCACCATCGCCATCAGACGCGGCACCGAAATCATAAGTCTTGTTGACGAGAAGCATGTCACACAAGTCTTTGGCATGTACCAAGTTTGGATCGGGGTGGTGGCCACCGAAATCTGGCAAGGGCACGCCGTTCATTACTGTGCCTTTGGCAAAGCCAAGTTGGTCTTCCAAAATGCGGTGAGCATAGGGACCAGTGATCGCGCCCATGCCATCAAACTTCATGGTGAATCCTGATTTAATCAGTGTACGGATAGCTTCAAAGTCAAACAGGGTTTGCATGAGGGCTGCGTAGTCTGTGACAGGATCCACGACTTCAACGGTCATCGAGCCGATGGTGGTTATGCCGATCTTGTTCAAATCTACGTCTGCTGATTTTGTGGTTTTATAGTGCGTTAGAGATTTAGTCAGAGCGAAGATTGCTTCCGTTATTTTTTCAGGCGCTGGGCCGCCGTTGCCACCGTTATATTTAATTCCAAAATCGCCATCTGGCCCGCCGGGATTGTGGCTTGCAGATAAGATGATGCCGCCAAAAGCTTGGTTTTTGCGAATGAGGTGGGAAGCGGCGGGGGTCGAAAGCAAGCCATTTTGCCCGACGATGACGCGACCAAAACCATTGGCTGCGGCCATACGCATGGCTGTTTGCACAACTTCCTTATTGTAGTAACGGCCATCGCCACCGATCACCAAAGTCTTGCCAGCAAAACCTTCGAGTGCATCAAAAATGGCTTGGATAAAATTTTCAGCATAATGCGGCTGTTGGAACACAACCACTTTTTTGCGTAAGCCTGACGTGCCGGGGCGTTGGCCATCGAAAGGGGTGGTAGGTATAATTTCAATCATTTTGTAAAACCGTTTTATAGAGTGAGGCATAGGCCGCAGCACTGCGATCCCATGAGACATCCGTTGCCATGCCACGGCTTTGGATGTTTTTCCAGATAGCCTTATTTTCGTAAAGCATGTGGGTGCGAGCCAATGCATTTTGTAAAGTTATGCCATCGACGGGTGAGAACTGAATTCCTGTGGCAACGCCTGCCGCAAGGGCTGCATCATTGGCATCAATGATTGTATCGGCAAGGCCACCCGTGCGCGCCACAACTGGCACGCAGCCATACCGCAGGCCGTAGAGCTGGGTAAGTCCGCACGGCTCAAAGCGCGAGGGCACCAGCATGGTATCGCAGCCGCCTTGAACCAAATGCGACAGGTTTTCATCATAAGCTGTGACTACGCCGATGCGGCCGGGGTGGCGCTGGGCCGCTTGCATGACAGCGGTTTCGATGGCCGCCTCTCCGGTACCGATCAGCGCCAGTCTGGCGCCAGTGCCGGCCAGCCAATCTAACAATGAAGCAAAAATATCAAGGCCTTTTTGCCACGTCAATCTGCTGACTACGCCGTGGATTATGCCGTCGCCTGTTTCCAAACCAAAGCGTTTTTCGATGGCGCGCTTGTTGGCCGTGCGATTTGTTAAGTCTTTTGCGCTGAAATTTGCGGCCAAGGCTTTGTCGGTGGCTGGATTCCACACATCAGTGTCAATGCCATTCACAATACCGCTGAGGGCGGTGCGGCGTGATTGCAACAAGCCTTGCAGGCCCATGCCATAATCTGCAGTGCAAATTTCGGATGCGTAAGTGGGAGACACAGTGGTGATCGAGGTGGCCGTGGCAAGTCCACCTTTGAGAAAGCTGACATTGCCATAAAATTCAACGCCATCAATTGCGAAAGCCTGTGGCGGTAAATTGAGGACATTGAAATAGCCTGCCGGAAACTGACCTTGGAAGGCAATGTTGTGAACGGTGATGACGGTTTTTGGTCCGCCACGATAGCGCACATAAACTGCGGCCAAGGCGGTTTGCCAATCATGCAAATGCAGAATATCGGCTTTGTAACTTCCAAGTGCGCCGCGCGCCAAATCTGCGGCCACTTCAGATAGCGCAGCATAACGTTGCGCATTGTCTGGCCAGTCTTTGCCATCGGGACCCAGATAAGGATTGCCGAGACGGCTGTAGAGATGGGGTGCATCTATGACAAACACATCTAAGCCCTTGGCTGTGCCTGCGAGAAGTTTGGCGCTGGCGCCCATCAGGTTGGCAAAGCTGTGCACGGTTTCGGCATTTTCGAGCGCGGCCATCACCGCGGGATAGCCCGGCACCAAAGTTCGCATGACGACGCCGTGGGATTTTAGAGCCCCCGGCAATGCACCTGTGACATCGGCCAAGCCGCCAGTTTTCACCAGCGGGTAGACTTCACTTGTGACCGATAGAACTTGCATCAGACGAGGCGGTCGATCATTTGTTGCGTGATCAGGCAAATACCTTTTTCAGAACGTCGGAACCGTTGGCCATCAAGCACAGGATCTTCACCCACCACCAAGCCTTCAGGAATACGAACACTTGAATCGATAATCACTTTGGTCAGGCTGGCATTGCGGCCAATTTCAACATTGGGCAACACAACTGCATCTTCCAAATTTGAAAATGAATTGACCCGCACATTTGTGAACAACAAGGCTCGCTTTATGGACGCACCTGATACGATGCAACCACCTGATACCAGCGATGCAATGGCACTGCCGCGACGACCTTCAAGATCATGTACGAATTTGGCAGGCGGTGTTACTTCACCATAAGTCCAGATTGGCCAATCCTTGTCATAGAGATCAAGCGAGGGCAGCGTATCGGTCAAATCAATATTGGCTTCCCAGTAGGCATCAATGGTTCCGGCATCGCGCCAATAGGCCTGCTTTTCCAAAGGTGAACGCACACATGACTTGGTAAAGCGATGCGCCACGGCTTTACCGTTTTTCACAACATAAGGAATAATGTCTTTGCCGAAATCACGGCTGGAGCCTTTGGTGGCCGCATCGCGGCGCAATAGGCCTGCCAAGAACTTTGTTTCAAAGACATAAATGCCCATCGAAGCCAAAGCCATTTCAGGGTTATCTGGAATGCCCGGAGGATCAGCAGGCTTTTCAATAAATTCAATCACGGTGTCGTTTTTGTCTACATGCATCACGCCAAAGCCTGTGGCTTCCATACGCGGCACTTCAAGACAACCAATGGTGACATCGGCGCCAGAATCCACATGCTGTTGCAACATTAATTCATAGTCTTGTTTGTAGATGTGATCGCCTGCGAGAATGACGCTGTATTTCACATTGTAAGTTTCGATGATGTCGAGGTTTTGATATACTGCATCGGCAGTCCCCGCATACCATTGGTCTTCGGACACGCGTTGACTGGCTGGCAAAATATCAAAGCTTTCGTTACGCTCGGTGCGGAAGAAGTTCCAGCCGCGTGTCAAATGGCGGATCAAGCTGTGGGCTTTATATTGCGTGGCCACACCAATGCGGCGGATACCGGAGTTCATGGCATTCGATAATGCAAAATCGATGATGCGGGATTTGCCGCCGAATGGCACGGCAGGCTTGGCGCGTCTGTCGGTTAATTCCATGAGGCGACTGCCACGCCCACCGGCTAAAACATAAGCCATCGCATCGCGGGCTAAAGGTGCAGTTCTTCTTGTCTCACTCATGGCCGTCTCTCCCAATACAGCAGTCGTTTCTTTTTATGTTTCGCTTACGAAGATCATAGTGGCCAACGGTGGCAATGTTATTTGTGCCGAAGCAGGCTTACCATGTGATGAAATGTTTTGACCTTCGATGTGTCCTTTGTTGCCTTTGCCAGTACCCCAATAATTTTCGGCATCACTGTTAAAGACTTCAACCCAGTTTCCAGATTTTGGCAAGGGCAGAGTGTAATTTTCACGCATGACCGAGGTGAAATTTGAAACGACTACACAGGGGCGTTTGCCGTCGCCGGAATGACGAGCCCACGCAAAAACGGAATTTTCAGCATCATCGCCGATCAACCATTCAAAGCCTTCGCTCTCGCAATCTCTGGCATGTAACGCAGGGTATTGACGGTAGACGTGGTTTAAATCTCTGATGAGGGATTGCATCCCTTTGTGCGGCATATGCTCAGTTAAATGCCAGTCTAAACTCTTTTCGTGGTTCCACTCGGTCCATGGCGCTAATTCCTGACCCATGAACAAAAGCTTCTTGCCGGGGTAACCCCACATGAATCCAAAATAGGCGCGCAAGGTCGCAAATTTTTGCCAATCATCGCCGGCCATTTTCGCCAGCAACGAACCTTTGCCATGCACCACTTCATCGTGGGACAGTGGCAAGACAAAATTTTCGGTGAATGCATAAAGCAGGCCGAAGGTTAAATCATTGTGGTGGTGTTTGCGGTGGATAGAGTCGCGCTGGAAATATTGCAGCGTGTCGTGCATGAAACCCATGTTCCATTTAAACCCAAAGCCCAAGCCACCAGTGCTGGTTGGTTTTGAGACGCCGGGAAACGCGGTTGATTCTTCAGCGATGGTGACAATGCCGGGGTGCTGGCCATAGGTTTCGTGATTCATGCGCTGCAAGAATGCGATGGCTTCAAGATTTTCGCGGCCACCATATTGATTTGGAATCCACTCACCTTCTTTGCGGCTGTAATCCAAATAAAGCATCGAAGCCACGGCATCGACGCGCAGGCCATCTAAGTGATATCGCTCCAACCAGAAGAGCGCATTGTTGAGCAAGAAGCTTTGCACTTCCTTGCGGCCGAAATTATAAATTGCGGTGTTCCAATCCGGGTGGAAACCTTGACGAGGGTCAGCATGTTCATAAAGTGCTGAGCCATCAAAATTGGCAAGGCCATGTTTGTCGATAGGGAAATGGGCTGGCACCCAATCTAAAATAATGCCGATATTAGCGGCGTGGGCTTTATCGACAAAACGCGCAAAGCCTGCGGGGTCACCAAAGCGCGATGTTGGCGCAAACAAGCCAACTGGCTGATAGCCCCATGAGGGATCATATGGAAATTCGCTTACAGGCAAAAGTTCAATGTGGGTAAAGCCCATATCGACCACATATGAAATCAGCTGCTCGCCTAGTTCATCGTAGCTTAGGAAAGTGTCGCCATCATTTTTGCGCCATGAACCCAAATGAACTTCATAAATGCTCATGGGAATGCGGCGTTTGTCGGGAGCAATACGGGTTTTCAAATAGTCAGCATCGGTCCAAACGAAATTATCTGTTCGGCTTACTTTCGAAGCGGTGTTGGGGCGAAGCTCTGCGCCAAATCCATAAGGGTCTGACTTTAAATGCAAGGCCCCATGTTTATCGATTATTTCAAATTTATAACCTTGGCCCAAACGTGCATCGGGCACGAAGATTTCCCATACGCCCACATCCATGCGTTTACGCATGACGTGGCGGCGGCCGTCCCACAGGTTAAAATCACCAACCACTGACACGCGCTCGGCATTGGGTGCCCAAACGGCAAAATGCACGCCTTCAAAGCCTTCCATTTTAAGTGGATGCGCACCGAGCTTATCATAAAGGCGCAAGTGATTGCCTTCCGCCATGAAATAATCATCTTGGGGCCCAAGCACGGGGCCGATGGAATAAGCATCAGACACTAGCCACGAGGCATTGGAATTAGTGCAAGAAAATTTTAGGACTTGTTGTTTGCCGGCTTTGACTTTGCCTTCAAAAAACCCGGCATCACCCACCTTGGTGAGTTCACCTAGGTTTGTTCCGTCAAGGCTTAAAGCTGCAACCGAAGTTGCCCCCGGAATAAAGGCGCGGGCCACCCAGCTTTTTCCAACTGGGTGCAATCCAAGCACTTTGAATGGGTCCGAATGCCTGCCATTTACAATGGCTTCGATTTCAGGGCCGCTCGTTTTCCACTTCGGTTCGGCCATATCCGTTACTTTCAGTTCGTTGGTACATTCCAAATATCGCGGGCGTATTCTCTGATTGTTCGGTCAGAAGAGAACCAACCCATGTGAACGCTATTATGAATTGCCATCTTCGTCCAGCCCCCTTGTGTCTGCCACAATGCAGAAAGTTTTTTCTGTGTGGCGATATAGGCGTCGAAGTCGGAACCGACCATAAAGTAATCGCCGTTGTAGATGGAACCTATGATGGGTTGATAAAGCGCAGCATCGCCTTTTGAGAATAGGCCTTGGGCTAGAGATTTCAACACGGCACGCAAGCGCAAGGATGATTCGACCACTTCATGCCCATCAACACCTTTAGCTCGACGGACTTCCACATCTTCAGCCGTAAGGCCGAAAATAAAGATATTTTCAGCGCCCACATGCTCAAGCATTTCAACATTGGCCCCGTCCAAGGTGCCAATTGTCAGAGCACCATTCAGGCCGAATTTCATATTGCCCGTGCCGGAAGCTTCCATGCCAGCTGTGGAAATCTGTTCGGAAAGGTCGGTTGCTGGAACAATGATTTCGGCCAAGCTGACGTTATAGTTCGGGATGAAAACGACTTTCAAAAGTCCACGAATGGTCTTGTCGTTGTTAACGACGTTCGCAACTTCATTGATCAATTTAATAATCAATTTGGCTTGCGCGTAACTCGCGGCTGCCTTGCCTGCGAAGATTTTAACTTTTGGCGCCCAGTCACGATCAGGCTCAGCTTTCATCTTCAGATAAAGATCAATGGTCTCTAAAATATTTAGAAGTTGGCGCTTATATTCGTGGATACGCTTGATCTGCACGTCGAACATCGCAGTCGGATCAACTTTGATCTCCATGCGGTTTGCAATCAGATTGGCAAGGGTTTCTTTATTCTGAAGCTTGATGGAGTGAAAGCGGTGGATGAACCCGGCATTGCCGGATTTAGAGGCCGCATTGACCAGCAACTCAGCATTATCGAGTGATTCTTTGCCCGCGGCTTCAGTTAAGAGAGCCGACAATTTTGGATTGGCACCTAACAACCAGCGGCGCGGGGTGATGCCATTGGTCTTGTTATTGATGCGACCTGGGAAGAGGGCATTCAAGTTTTTGAACACGCTCTTTTTCATTAGCTCGGTGTGCAATGCGGACACGCCATTCACGCTGTGTGAACCCGCAAAAGCCAATTGGCCCATGCGCACGCGCTTGCCATTGTGTTCATCTATCAGCGAAATCGATGCAACTACTTCATCATTTGCTTTCAATATATTCCGTGCGCGGACGATTATTTGATCGTTGATCGCGTAGATGATTTGCAAATGGCGAGGCAGCATTTTTTCAAATAAGCTTAACGGCCAGCTTTCCAGCGCTTCAGGCAGCAAAGTGTGGTTGGTGTAGGACATGACGGCTTGGGTAATTTCCCATGCCTTGTTCCAAGTTTGACCATGTGCATCGATGAGCAAGCGCATCAATTCGGCAACAGCGATGGCGGGGTGGGTGTCATTAATTTGAACGGCCACTTTATCGGGCAAATTTGAAACATCTGGATATTGCTGGAGGTGACGGCGCAAAATATCTTGCAAAGATGCCGACGTGAAAAAATACTCTTGGCGCAAGCGCAGCTCTTGACCGGCAGGCGTTGAATCCGATGGATAAAGCACACGTGATAGGATGTCGGCGCGGTTATTGGCCGAGAGAGCGCCAGTATAATCACCCATATTAAATGCTTCGAGTTGAATAGGATCAAGAGCGCGCGCTGACCACAAGCGCAGCGTGTTCACGCGCTTGCCGCGCCAACCAACCATGGGAGTGTCGAACGCTGTGGCGAGCATTTCTTCGCCCCAATTCCAAACTGGTTTTGCCGTGCCATCACTTGCTACGTGTGATGAAACGCTGCCACCAAACCTGATTTTATATTCTGATTCACGGCGCGCAAATTCCCATGGATTGCCGTTCTCCAACCAATTTTCGGGCAGCTCGATTTGCCAGCCATCTTTAATCACTTGGCGGAACAATCCATGATTATAGCGGATGCCATAGCCATAAGCCGGGATATCCAAGCTTGCCATGCTTTCCATAAAACAGGCCGCAAGGCGGCCGAGGCCACCATTGCCCAAGGCAGCATCTGGTTCCAGCGCTTCAGTGAGATTAAGATCGACGCCCAATTCTTTAAGAGCCAGCTCAAAGGTTCCAGTTAATTCTAAATTGCTCAAGGCATCGCGCAAAAGTCTGCCGATCAAGAATTCGAGTGAGAGATAGTAAACGCGCTTAGACTGCGATTTATAGGCGGCCTTGGTTGAGGCCATCCAGCGATCAATAATGCTGTCACGTAAGGTCAAAATTGTTGCGGCAAGCCAGTCATGGGGCTTTGCAACGACACGATCTTTGCCAATCGAATAAGTGAGTTTGGAAAGGATTTGATCGCGAATGGTTTCAACTTCAGTCATTGTATCTCTATGTCTCTTCTTAAGTTTAGGCGCGCTTGCGTTTTGCAGGCATGCGTTGGTCGGTGGTTTCTTCAAAAAGTTCGGCTAGCTTTTCAGTCATAGCGCCGCCAAGTTCTTCGGCGTCTATTATGGTGACGGCGCGCTTATAGTAGCGGGTGACATCATGCCCAATACCCACGGCAATAAGTTCCACAGGTGATCGACCTTCAATATCAGCAATGACTTGGCGCAAATGCCGCTCAAGATAATTTCCAGAATTTACGCTGAGGGTTGAATCATCAACAGGTGCGCCATCTGAAATCACCATCAAAATGCGGCGTTGTTCTTGGCGGCCTAACAATCGGTTATGTGCCCAGATCAATGCTTCGCCATCTATGTTTTCTTTGAGCAGGCCTTCGCGCATCATCAACCCTAAATTTTTACGGGCCCGGCGCCACGGCTCATCGGCGGCTTTATAGATTATGTGACGCAAATCATTGAGGCGTCCGGGGTTTGCAGGCTTTCCGGCTGCCAGCCATTTCTCACGAGACTGGCCGCCTTTCCACGCGCGTGTGGTGAATCCTAGAATTTCAACTTTAACACCGCAGCGTTCTAACGTACGCGCCAAAATATCGGCGCAGGTTGCAGCAACTGTGATGGGGCGACCGCGCATGGAGCCCGAATTATCGAGCAGTAGTGTTACCACAGTGTCGCGGAATTTTGTGTCTTGTTCTACCTTGAATGAAAGTGCGTGCAGGGGATCGGTGATCACGCGGGTTAATCTTGCGGCATCCAAAACACCTTCCTCCAAATCAAAATCCCAAGAGCGATTTTGTTGGGCCATCAAGCGGCGTTGCAGGCGGTTTGCCAAACGGGCAACAACGCCTTGAAGGTTTGATAATTGCTTGTCGAGATAGGCGCGTAACCGTGTTAATTCTTCAGCATCGCAGAGGTCTTCTGCGCTGATTTCTTCATCAAATTGATTGGTGTAAACTTTGTAAAAATTATCATTGGTCAGTGACGAAAACGGCAATTGCGGTCGCCATGGTTCTTCACCGTCTTCCTGTTGCTCGCCTTCCATATCATCGGGCGCGTCATCCGTTTCAAATTGTTGTGCTTCCATTTCAGCGCCATCCGACTGACCTTCGGTGCTTTCGGTTTCTTCAGATGCTGATTGTTGGCTTTCTTCTTCTTCGCCTTGCGAGGTTTCGTTGCGCTCGCCTGAATCTTCTTCAGCTTCGCTATCGTCTTGCTCGTCGCTTTGGTCGGGGTCTTCGCCCAACTCATCAGCCATATCCAGAGCTGCAATCAAATCACGCGATAGCTTTGCGAAGGCTTGTTGATCGTGCAATGCATCTTCTAGGGTTTCGATTTTTGACGATGCTTTTTCGTCCACCCAACCCCGCCACAAATCAACATAGGCCGACACTGAGGATGGCGGCTTCAGGCCCGTCAATTTTTCACGCACGATTAAGCCCACAGCCTCTTCAAGAGGCGTATCTTTGCGGTTGCTCGAGCGATTAACCACCATTTTTGAGTAGCGATCATCCATCATGGCAGAGAGATTATTTGCCACACCGGGCATGGCCCGAGCGCCTATGGCTTCGATGCGGGCTTGTTCAACTGCTTCAAACACGGCACGTGCGTTTTTACCTTCGGGCAAATACTTGCCATGCACACTGTCTGAATGATGCGAAAGCTTTAACGTAAAACTATCAGCAAGACCTCGCGTGATGGCGATGTCTTTGGCATCTGCAGCACCGGACACTTGTGGCAATTTTACTTTGTGACCGACGAGCTGCGGTTGTTCGTTTCCGAAACTGACGGTCAGTTCAGGGTCAAGCGCCATCGACTTCATGGCCGTAGCCAACACTTCTTTGAAGCGTTCGGCGCTGTCGCGTTTTTCTGCGGCCATTGGGGTGCCGCCTGGCCTAGGCTATCGCAATGCGCGACGCAGATTCTGGCAGGTCTTCACCAAAACAGCGTTGATAGAACTCAGCCACAATGGCGCGCTCCAGCTCGTCACACTTATTTAAAAATGTGAGGCGGAAAGCAAAACCAACATCACTGAAAATATCAGCATTTTGCGCCCATGTGATTACTGTGCGAGGGCTCATCACAGTCGATAAATCTCCCTGCATGAATGCATTGCGCGTGAGATCGGCAACGCGCACCATGTTGGAGATAACTTTTTTGCCTTTATCGTCGCTGTAAGATTTATTCTTTGACAACACCACACCCACTTCTTGTGCGTGCGGCAAATAATTGAGTGCCGATACAATCGACCATCGGTCCATTTGAGCTTGGTTGATTTGCTGGGTGCCATGATAAAGGCCTGTCGTGTCACCAAGACCCACAGTGTTTGCTGTGGCAAAAAGGCGGAAAGCAGCATGGGGACGAATCACACGGGACTGATCAAGCAATGTGAGCTTACCCGAAGCTTCCAGAATACGCTGGATCACAAACATCACATCAGGACGGCCTGCATCATATTCATCAAACACCAAAGCAATGTTGTGTTGATATGACCACGGCAAAATGCCTTCTTTGAATTCGGTGATCTGCTTGCCGTCTTTCAAAACGATCGCATCTTTGCCGATCAAGTCAATCCTGCTGATATGGCTGTCTAAATTGATGCGGATGCAGGGCCAGTTCAACCGCGCTGCGACTTGTTCAATGTGGGTAGATTTTCCAGTGCCGTGATATCCGGTAATCATCACGCGGCGATTGTGGGCAAAGCCTGCAAGAATGGCCAGTGTGGTTTCTTTGTTGAAAAGATAATCAGGATCAAGCTCAGGCACGTGTTCGGCAGGCTCGGCATAACCCATCACTTGCATATTAGAGTCAAAGCCAAAAAGTTGGCTTACCGACACTTTCTGGTCAGGCGTTGAAGTTAGGCTCGCAGAGGCAGTTGCAGACATATTTATAAACTCTTTAACTGAAGTTATGGGCGGCTTCTAAACGGTTGAGGGCAGAGGTGCAAGCTTAGCAGAAACCCGTTGCCCGCAACGTGTCATAAGCTTTGATCACGGCGTTCAAGGTGGCTTCATTGGCTCTGCTGCCATTATTTGCATCAGGGTGGAGACGCTTAACCAGAGACTTATATTTCGATTTCACTTCTGCGGGTGTTGCATCTTCCGGCAAACTTAAGGCTTGCAAGGCTTCTAACTCGTTGCGGCGCAAAGCTCTGCCATGTTTGGCATTGGACGTGATTTTTTCTTTGAGCAACATGTTCAGCGGATCATCAATATCCTTTGCGGTGCGTCTGGTGCTGCCGGCGTTGGGTGCAGCCCCTTGGCCGCGCTTCCATGTGGGACGGTGGCCGGTTTGGGCTTCCTTGCGGAAGGCTGCCTGTTCGTCGTCTTTCATGCCGTCAAAATAATTATAGGTCTTATTATATTGCTGAACATGGGCGGTGCAGTAATTATGGAACAGCCCTTCAGCACCACGGCCTTTTGGGGCTTTGTGTTTGGCTGGCTGGTCGCAACCAATCCATTCGCACATCTGCACATCCGCCTCCGGCTTTCGCACGCTGGAGGCTGTGGATTTTATGCGGATTTTGTCGAAATATTTTGATTCAAGTTTCATGGGTTGTTGATTATGCTAGGACTGATTGAATTGCGCAACTGGGAACGACATTAAAATGCAAAATGATTTAGGGCCAATTGGAAAGATGATGGAGGCCAAATTGCGTTCTGCAATGAACCCCTCTTATTTAGAGCTGATTGACGAGTCAAACCAGCATCATGGACATAGTGGCGCACACCCCAGTGGTGAAAGCCATTTCAGATTGCGCATTACGTCTGCGACTTTGGTGGACAAATCACGGGTGGCCCAGCATAGACTTGTATATGAGGTGTTGGGTGAGGAATTAAAAGCCCGCGTTCACGCTTTAGCGATTGAAGTTAAGGTTTAATTTGTTCTGCAACTTGCGCTTCAAGCTTTGTTACGTTGAGCAAGGCTAATTGTTGTTTGCGCTTTTTCAGAACTTCAAAACGAAAGCCATGAAATGTGAACACTTGCCCTGCTTCGGGGATAATGCGGGCTTCATGGATCACCAGGCCTGCAATAGTCGTTGCTTCTTCGTCAGGCAATGACCAGTCAAGGGCGCGATTAATGTCGCGCATGGGCACACTGCCTTCGATATTAAATGAGCCGTTTTGCTGCTTGCGTACACCAGTCGTGACGGCATCAAATTCATCTTTAATGTCGCCCACAATTTCTTCGACAATATCTTCCAGTGTGATCAAGCCTTCAACTTCGCCATATTCATCCACCACAATAGCGAAATGGGTTTTACGGCGAAGGAAGGCATTGAGCTGATCGGTCAGCGGCCGTGTGTCGGGAACAAACCAAGCGGGACTTAAGATGTCCTCAATTTTTAAATTGGGCACACTTCTGCCATCGGCTTGAACCGCCGCAAACAAACTCTTGGCGTGTAAAATTCCGATAATATTATCGGGATTGTCTTTCCAAACCGGAAGCCGTGTGTGACCGCTTTTTAGAACCTGGTGGATAATATCGTTCATCGGTTCGGATGCATCCAGCATATTCATTTTGGTGCGGTGGACCATAATGTCGGCCACTTCCAAATCTTTCAAATCCAAAATACCGCCCAGCATGTCGCGATCTTTTTTGACCATGCCGCCTTCTTTTTGGTGGAGATCAATGGCGCCTCGAATTTCATCATGGGCGGAAAGAATGCTTTCAACATTTGACGTATCAACGCCAAAAACCATGAGAGTTTTTTTGACGATATATTCCACAGTCATCACAATGGGTCCGAGCACCGCCACGATGAAGCGCATGATGGGGGCCACGGCTCTCGCAACTTTATCAGGATAGGCAATGGCGTAAGTTTTTGGCATCACTTCAGCGAAGATGAGAATGATGACGGTTAAGATCACCGATGCAATGACAGCACCACTGTCACCAAAAACTTTTACCAAAGCAGCAGTGGCAACGGCAGAGGCTGTGATGTTGGCCAGTGTGTTTCCGAGCAGGAGTGCGCCGATTAAACGTTCTGGCAAAGACGTGAGTTTTAGAACGGATTCAGCGCGGCGGTCACCGCGCCGTGCCATCTCAGTTAGTCGGGCGCGGGACGAAGTGGTTAAACCCGTTTCGGAGCCAGAGAAAAACGCGGAGACGAAAA
Source organism: Hyphomicrobiales bacterium (assembly GCA_031418535.1). GTDB lineage: Bacteria > Pseudomonadota > Alphaproteobacteria > Rhizobiales > Aestuariivirgaceae > Aestuariivirga. The sequence continues at coordinate 18,250 of JANOXS010000093.1, forward strand.
TTAAACCCACAATCGACAAGATTGCTATGGTGACATCATAATTCATTACACTGCTAAATCCTTTTCTAAAAATGTGAGTACGGCAGTATCTTCAACATTTTTAGCGATGAAACTTTCGCCAATTGATTTGGCGAGGATGAATGTTAGCTTTCCGGCCACGGCTTTTTTGTCTTGGCGCATGAGTTCCACCAGTTCAATTGGTGGCGGCAACGAGCCTGGAATTTCGCTGGCATGGGTTGGCAGTTTGGCCCGCTTCAAATGTGTAGCGACCTGGGTGCTTAAGCCTCTTGCGCAATGACCAAGCTGTTCAGAAAATTTGAACGCTTGCACCATGCCAATACTTACGGCTTCGCCGTGCAGCAACCGATCTGAATAACCACAGGCTGCTTCAAGGGCGTGGCCAAAGGTGTGGCCCAGATTTAACAGCGCGCGAACCCCTGTTTCAGTTTCGTCTTCGGCGACAATTTGCGCTTTCATTTCGCAACTGGTACGAACCGCGTGAGCGATTGCCGAGAGATCATTGCCGCCATTTACGATTGTTTCCACATTCAGATCGAGCCACTCAAAAAATTTAGAGTTACCGAGCAGACCATATTTGGCAATTTCAGCATAGCCTGCGGCGCGTTGGCGCCCCGGCAATGTGTTTAGCACATCGAGATCAGCAAGCACCAAGATAGGTTGATGAAATGCACCGATAAGATTTTTTCCCAAAGGCGAATTGATGCCGGTTTTGCCACCCACCGAACTGTCGACTTGGGCCAAAAGGGAGGTTGGAATTTGGACGAAATTAACTCCGCGACGCAAAATGCTGGCGGCAAAACCAGTGATGTCACCAATTACACCGCCGCCAAGGGCAATCACCACATCGCGTCGTTCCACGCCTGCTGCAATCAAACCATCGCAAAGTTCAGCGAGATATTTGTAGCTTTTGGTGGCCTCGCCTGCCGGTAATATAATGGCTTTGGAAGTGATACCTTTTGCCGCCAAGGATTTTTCCAACGTAGCCAAGTGAATTTTAGCAACATTTGCATCCGTCACAATTGCCACAAAGGGGCGCTTCAAATGGAGGGCAATTAGCTCGCCCGCGTGTTCCAGCAGCCCTTGGCCAATCTTAATTTCATAGCTTCTGTCGGCCAAAGCCACAGGCACGTTGTGCATGATAGTAGATTTATTCATGGGTGCTGACTTCCCGACCAGACCAATCAGCCAAAGCCTTGATCACATCATTGACCATTTGGCCGTGTTGCACATCGCGGCTCTCCACCGTGATGTTGGCTTCCGCATAAACTGGGTAACGGGTATCTATCAATTTTTTCATCACAGCTGCCGGATCATCATTGCGCAGCAGTGGACGGTCATTGCGTTTGCTCACGCGTTTCAAAAGCAATTCTAGGTCGGCTTTCAACCAGACTGATATGCCATGTTGTTTAATGCGTTCGCGGGTTTCGGAGTTCATAAATGCACCCCCACCTGTGGCCAAAACTTGTGTGCCATTTTCAAGCAATCTGGCAATAACGCGGCGTTCGCCTTCGCGAAAGTATTCTTCGCCGTGGTCGCTGAAAATTTCGGCGATGGATTTTCCGGCTGCGGTTTCAATTTCATGGTCGGCATCGACAAAGGGGATTTCCAACTTTTCGGCCAAGCGGCGGCCCACGCTGGTTTTGCCAGCGCCCATTAATCCCACCAAAACAATAGCGTGATTGCCAAGCTTAAGCTTGGCGTCTTCCGAGTCTTTTGCAATCGAGCGTCTTGCCATTTTAGTCCAGGTCAGTTTTCGCTGCCGCTTTTAACGCAAGCTTGCGGAATGCGCAAAGCTTGGTGTACGATTTGTTTTTTGAGCGTGGAACAGCCTGTGCCGGATACTTTGCGATTTTTGTTTGTGATTGGGATCATTATGGGCGTGATATATGGAGGTGCGTTGGCTTTGGCCAGCTTTCCGCCAGAGCAAAGCGAAATTATAAAGCCTTTGCCGCATGAAAAACTCCGTATCCAATAAACCGTCGGACGGTCGATTTCTGGCGCGCTTCCTGGAAATGATGAGCGCTGAGCGTGGTGCCGCTCAAAATTCGCTGGCGGCTTATGGCCGGGATTTGACCGCTTATATCGAATTCTTAAATGAAAAAGGGGTTGAGCTAACTTCTGTTTCGACAGATGACGTGCGAGCGTTTTTAGCTAATGCTGAGTATTTGGGGCTTGCCCGCACAACGGCTGCCCGCAGGCTTTCGGCCGTGAAGCAATTTCATTTGTTTTTGCAGAGCGAAGGTTTGTCGGCCGAAAATCCGGCTGCAATTGTTGAAGGTCCGCGGGCGGCCAAGCCCTTGCCTAAAATGTTAAATGATGCGCAGATGGTTTCTCTTTTAGCGGCTTGCGAAGAGAGGGTTCAAAAATCAGAGGGCAAAGCGCGGTTTAAAGCTTTGCGAATGCAGTGTTTACTGGAGCTTCTGGCCGCCACCGGACTTCGCGTTTCCGAGTTGGTGGGATTGACTTACCGTGCTGCTCAAACTGACGAGCCTTTTCTCACTATCAAAGGCAAAGGCGGGCGTGAGCGCGTTGTGCCTTTTTCTGATCGGGCGCGAGGGTTTCTCAAAACATATGTGAAAGCCTTGAATATCGAGACTGATTCGCAGCCGAAATGGCTTTTCCCCTCGCATGGGGCAAATGGGATGTTAACCAGACAACATTTCGCTGCCGAATTGAAAGCCTTAGCCAGAACCGCAGGGCTTGATGCCGCCACAGTTTCTCCTCATGTGCTGCGTCATGTTTTTGCTAGCGATTTATTGGCGCACGGCGCTGACTTGCGCGCTGTGCAACAAATGCTGGGCCATGCTGATATTTCGACCACGCAGATTTATACCCATGTTCAGGCCGAACGTCTGAAAGAAGTGGTGGAGAAATTCCATCCGCTTGCTAAATCTAAGGATGACAAGAAAAGTTGACTTTGTGGTCTAGCATGTTCAGAAACTGCCTCATAAATTGTGACCCGAGGAATTATGCACGAATTTTTAGATTTTGAAGCTCCGGTTGCCGACCTTGAAGGCAAAATTGCGGAATTGCGCAATTTGGCTCAAGGCGATGCCAAAGTGTCGATTGCTGATGATGTGAAGTCATTGGAGAAGAAAGCCACTAAAATTTTGGCTGATCTTTATCAGGGCCTAACGCCTTGGCAAAAGGCCCAAGTGGCCCGCCATCCCAGCCGTCCTCATGCACTCAATTATATTGAAACGCTGATCACAGATTTTGTACCGTTGGCTGGTGACCGCAAATTTGCCGAGGATGAAGCTGTGGTGGGTGGAATTGGCCGCTTTGAAGGCCAAGCAGTTGTGTTGATCGGCCAAGAAAAAGGTTCAGATACGGCAAGCCGCCTGAAACATAATTTTGGCATGGCGAAACCTGAAGGTTACCGTAAAGCCGTGCGGCTGATGGAAATGGCCGACAAATTTGGTTTGCCAGTCATCACATTTGTGGACACGTCGGGCGCATATCCTGGTGTTGACGCTGAGGAACGTGGCCAAGCCGAGGCAATCGCGCGCTCAACTGATTGCTGTTTGTCATTGGGTGTGCCTCTCATTTCGGTGATTATCGGTGAAGGTGGTTCCGGCGGGGCCATTGCCATTGCCACTGCCAATGCTGTTGTGATGCTGGAACATGCGATTTACAGCGTGATTTCACCTGAAGGGGCTGCATCAATTTTATGGCGTGATCCTGCTCGGTCTAAAGATGCTGCGGTTGCTTTGAAGATTACCGCTCAAGATTTGAAAAAATTTGGGGTGATTGACGAAATCGTTGCTGAACCGCTGGGCGGTGCGCACCGTAATCCCGACGCGGCGATGAAAGCCGTGGGTGAAGCGGTTGCACGGAATTTGAACACATTCAAAGGCCTATCATCCGATTTAGTGAGGACACAACGGCGCGAGAAATTCTTAGGGATCGGTCGCAGCCTTTAAAAAGGTGCAACATGAATTTATCGCGGCGTGGTTTGTTAGTTGGTGCGGCAACACTCGGGTTTGCTTCAACAGCGCGAGCCTTGGCGCCTACGCTTACAATCGGGTCGCGTGTGCTTGAAGTAAAAGGCAAGGCCGCAAAAGTTTTTGGCATTGTCGGTCCAAATGGCAAGCCCGGCCTGGAAATGCTTTTGGGCGAGCGCTTTGAATTTAATTTGCAAAATAATTTAGACGAAGACACAGCAATCCATTGGCACGGACTAACACCTCCAAACGCGCAAGACGGTGTACCGCATTTGACTGCTTCGGCTTTAAAAGCCGGAGAACTTCGCTCCTATGATTTCGAGAATAAAAAAGCTGGCACCCATTGGATGCATTCGCATCTTGGTTTGCAAGAGCAGAAATTGTTAGCGGCACCGTTGATTGTTCATGAAACTGCAAAACCCATTTTTGATGAGCAAGAGCATGTGGTGATGCTGCATGATTTTACGTTCCGCGATCCGCAGGAAATTTTGGCCGAACTGCAAAGTGGCGGCGGTGCTCATGCGATGCATAATATGGGTTCGGGAAAAATGCGCGCTGGTATGATGCGCATGATGGCAGCTGATGTTAAATATGACGCGATGCTGGCTAATGACCGTACACTTGATGACCCAGAAATTATCCGCGCTGAAAAAGGTGGAGCACTGCGCCTTCGTGTTATCAATGGCTGTGCCGCGACTAACATGTGGATTGATTTAGGTGAGCTGAAAGGTGCTTTGATTGCTGTGGATGGCAACACGGTTTTACCTGTGAATGGATCGCGTTTCCCACTTGCAATTTCACAACGTGCTGACATTCGGATGCAGCTTCCAGCTGGCTCAGGCGCTTGGCCGATTTTGTTTTTGGCCGAAGGTGGTCCGCTTCGCTCTGGCATCATTCTTCAAGCAGGAGATGGGCAAATCGTTAAAATGAGCGATAGAGGCGAAGCTTCAGACGCGCTTGATCTAACACTCGAAGCCCAGTTGAAGTCAGTGGCGCAAGTTTTGGATGAGCCAGTCACCCATAGTGAAATTGTCGGTTTAACTGGGGGTGCTGAAAAATATTCTTGGGGCTTTAATGGCACGCCAATGATGCATGATGTGTTGTTTAATGTTCGCCAGGGCGAGCGCGTTGAAGTGACCATGCAAAATATGACAAACATGGCTCACCCCATGCATTTGCACGGACATTATTTTAAAGTTGTCGCAATCGGTGATCGCCGCATCAGTGGTGCTGTTCGCGACACAATTTTGGTGCCAGTGGGCGAACGTGTATCTATTCAGTTTGATGCTGATAATCCGGGCACGTGGGCCTTCCATTGCCACCATCTTTACCACCAAAATTCTGGAATGATGGCCTCGATGGGATATGTGGGGGCGGCTTAAAGCAGCTCTTGCAAATGTGGGATCAGCGGCAAATCTGCTGGCGGCATGGGATAATTGCGCAGGTCTTTAGCATAAACCCATTTCAACTCCTGGCCTTCCAAGGATTGAACTAAACCCTTCCAGCGGCGGCAGACATAGAGCGGCATGAGCAAGTGGAAATCTTCATAAGCGTGGCTGGCGAACGTCAAAGGCGCAAGGCAGGATTCTTCAACATTGATGCCGAGCTCTTCTTGCAGCTCCCGGATTAAAGCTGCTTCGGGCCGCTCTGTTGCTTCAACTTTTCCACCCGGAAATTCCCATAAACCTGCCAAGGTTTTTCCTTCCGGACGCTTGGCCAAAAGGATGCGACCATCCGGATCAATCAGCGCAACCGCAACGACAAGTACACGTTTCATTAGCTGCGGTAGGAACCGTTGATATCGATATAGCGGTGCGTTAAATCGCAGGTCCAGACTGTTGCTGTGCCTTTGCCCACACCAATATCGGCTTCGATTTTAATGTCGCGGCCTTTCATGTGAGGCATGATATCGGCTTCTTTATAATTGGCATCTTTCATGCCCTTGGCTGCAACGACCACGCCTCCAATTTTAATACGGAGCTTATCGCGCAAGGCTTTTTCACCAGACTTACCAATAGCCATAACAATGCGGCCCCAATTGGCATCTTCGCCTGCAATGGCGGTTTTGACTAAAGGAGAATTAGCAATGCTCATGCCGATTTTGCGAGCAGCAATTTCTGATTCAGCGCCGGTGATTTTGATCTCAACAAATTTTTCAGCACCTTCACCATCTTTTACAACTTGATGGGCGAGGTCCAAGCACAACCCATTCAACGCTTTTGTAAATGCTGAGAGGCGTTTGTCATCAGCGGATTTCAAAGCTTTGAGGGCAGGTGACTTTCCCGTTGCAAACATCAGCACAGTATCTGATGTCGACGTGTCGCCATCCAC
>JANOXS010000094.1:0-8289 GCA_031418535.1 Hyphomicrobiales bacterium
GAAGCCATTGTGCGCGGTGACGATGCGTTTGAAACCGGCATTCCTGAAAGCTTCAACGTTTTAGTCAAGGAAATGCGTTCGCTCGGCCTCAATGTGGAGCTGCAAAGCGGGCAAACTCCGGTGATGCCAGTTTAAGTGTTCAAGTGGCGGAAGGGCAACCTTCCGCCGTCCAGATTTTGTGTTAGAAATTTATTTTAGGAGCACACCATGAACCAAGAGGTCATGAACGTCTTCAATCCGGCAGCCCCGGTACAAGTATTCGACCAGATCCGTATTTCGATCGCGTCGCCAGAGAAAATTTTGTCGTGGTCGTTTGGTGAAATCAAAAAGCCAGAAACCATCAACTACCGTACGTTCAAGCCAGAGCGTGATGGCTTGTTCTGCGCGCGCATTTTTGGCCCGGTGAAAGATTACGAATGCTTGTGCGGCAAATATAAGCGCATGAAATACAAGGGCATCATCTGCGAAAAATGCGGTGTTGAAGTGACGCTCTCTAAGGTTCGGCGCGAGCGAATGGGCCACATTGAACTTGCTGCTCCGGTTGCTCACATCTGGTTTCTTAAATCCGTTCCATCGCGCATTTCAACTTTGCTTGATATGACGCTGAAGGATGTTGAACGCATTCTCTATTTCGAAAATTACATTGTACTTGAGCCAGGCCTAACACCGCTCAAGATGCATCAGCTCATGGGCGAAACCGAATATCTCAAAGCCCAAGAAGAATATGGCGAAGATTCATTCACAGCTGGCATTGGTGCTGAAGCTATTCGTGACATGCTCAACGCCATCAATCTTGATGCCTTGAAAATTTCATTGCGCGAAGAATTGAAAGTGGCCACTGGCGAATTGAAGCCAAAGAAATTGGCCAAGCGTTTGAAGCTGGTTGAGAACTTCATTGAATCGGGCAACCGTCCAGATTGGATGATCCTCACTGTCGTGCCGGTGATTCCACCAGAACTGCGCCCTTTGGTGCCGCTGGATGGTGGTCGTTTTGCCACGTCAGATTTGAACGATCTTTATCGCCGCGTGATCAACCGTAACAACCGTCTGAAGCGTTTAATCGAACTGCGTGCGCCAGACATCATCGTGCGCAACGAAAAGCGCATGTTGCAAGAATCTGTCGATGCGTTGTTCGACAATGGTCGTCGTGGTCGTGTGATCACGGGCGCCAATAAGCGTCCATTGAAGTCGCTGTCTGATATGCTCAAGGGCAAACAGGGCCGCTTCCGTCAAAACTTGCTCGGTAAGCGCGTGGATTATTCAGGCCGCTCGGTAATCGTTGTGGGTCCAGAATTAAAACTGCATCAGTGCGGTCTGCCAAAGAAAATGGCACTCGAACTGTTCAAGCCCTTCATCTATTCGCGCCTCGAAGCCAAAGGACTTTCTTCCACGGTAAAGCAAGCCAAGAAGCTGGTTGAAAAAGAAAAGCCAGAAGTGTGGGATATCCTCGACGAGGTGATCCGCGAACACCCCATTATGCTTAACCGCGCGCCAACGCTCCATCGCCTTGGCATTCAAGCGTTTGAACCTGTGTTGATTGAAGGCAAAGCCATCCAATTGCACCCGCTCGTGTGTACAGCTTTCAACGCTGACTTCGACGGTGACCAAATGGCGGTTCACGTTCCTCTGTCGCTTGAAGCGCAGTTGGAAACCCGTGTTCTGATGATGGCCACCAACAACGTTCTGCATCCTGCAAACGGACAACCAATCATTGTGCCGTCGCAAGATATCGTTTTGGGTCTGTATTATCTCTCGATTATCCAAGACAAAGAACCAGGCGAAGGCAAGATTTTCGGCTCCATGGCTGAAGTTGATCATGCTCTTGCTGCGGGTGCTGTTACACTTCACGCCAAGATCAAAGGTCGTGTGCGTGACATGGGACCAGATGGTGAACCACGCAACCGCACTGTGGACACAACACCGGGCCGCATGAAGATTGGTGAACTTTTGCCAATTGCCGAAAACATGTCGTTTGATGTGTGCAACAAGCTGATGACCAAAAAAGAAATCTCAAAGATGATTGACTCGGTCTATCGTCATTGCGGTCAAAAAGAAGCGGTTGTGTTCTGCGACCGCATCATGGCTCTCGGCTTCTACAATGCTTACAAAGCAGGCATTTCGTTCGGTAAGGACGACATGATGATCCCAGCTGCCAAAGTGAAGCTGGTAGCCAATGCCCGCACACTCGCCAAGGAATATGAGCAACAGTATATTGATGGTCTCATCACCCAAGGCGAAAAATATAATAAGGTCGTGGATGCTTGGGCCAAGTGCTCAGACAAAGTGGCTGAAGAAATGATGGCTGAAATTTCAGCCGTTCGGAAAGATCCGGTCACGGGCCGCACCAAGCAAGTGAACTCGATTTATATGATGAGCCATTCAGGTGCGCGTGGTTCACCAACGCAAATGAAGCAGCTTGCGGGTATGCGTGGTTTGATGGCTAAGCCTTCGGGCGAAATCATCGAAACACCGATCATCTCGAACTTCAAAGAAGGTCTCTCGGTTCTCGAATACTTCAACTCAACCCACGGTGCCCGTAAAGGCCTTGCCGATACGGCATTGAAGACAGCCAACTCTGGCTATCTGACTCGTCGTTTGGTGGACGTGGCGCAGGACGCGATTATATCAGAAGAAGATTGCGGCTCCAAAAACTACATCACAACTCGCCCAATCATTGACTCAGGCGAAGTGATCGTAGGCATTGGCATCCGTATTCTCGGCCGTACCGCAGCTGAAGATATTACTGATCCAGTTTCAGGCGAAGTTCTCGCCAAAGCTGGTTTGGAAATCCTCGAAGCCAATGTCGACAAAATCGAAAAAGCCGGCATCACAGAAGTGCGTATTCGCTCAGTGTTGACGTGCGAAACCAAGTTCGGCGTGTGTGGCAAATGCTATGGCCGCGATTTGGCCCGCGGCACACCCATCAACATGGGTGAAGCTGTTGGCGTTATCGCTGCTCAGTCGATTGGCGAACCTGGCACCCAGCTCACCATGCGCACCTTCCACATTGGTGGTGCAGCACAGGTGCTCGACGAATCTTACGTTGAATCAGCACAAGAAGGCACGGTTGAAATCCGTAACCCGAACGTGGCAACTGATACCAACGGCAAGCTCGTTGTTATGGGCCGCAATACTTCGATTGTGATCAAAGACTCCAAAGGCAATGACCGCGCCACCCACAAGGTGATCTACGGTTCCAAGCTTTTGGTCAACACCGGCGACCACGTGAAGCGCGGCATTCGTATTGCGGAATGGGATCCATTCACCCGTCCAGCTCTCACAGAAGTTGATGGTATTGTGGCGTTCGAAGACGTTGTTGACGGTGTATCCGTGAACGAAGTCACCGACGAAGCAACCGGCATCACCAATCGTGTGATCATCGATTGGCGCACCAACCAACGCGGCACCAACTTGAAGCCAGCCATTGTCATTAAAGATGCCAATGGCGAAGTGAAAAAGTTAGCCCGTGGCGGCGAAGCCCGTTACTTGCTCTCGGTTGACGCTATTCTGTCAGTTGAACCAGGCTCCAAAGTGGGCGCAGGCGATGTGCTTGCCCGTAACCCACTTGAAAGTGCCAAAACACGCGACATCACGGGCGGTCTGCCACGTGTTGCCGAATTGTTTGAAGCGCGCCGTCCAAAGGATGCAGCAATCATCGCTGAAATCTCTGGCCGCATTGAGTTTGGCCGCGATTATAAAAACAAGCGCCGCGTTCGGATTGTGCCACTGGAAGACAGTGCCGAAGCCGTTGAATATCTGATCCCGAAGGGCAAGCATTTGCCAGTTCAGGAAGGTGACTTCATTGAGAAGGGCGAATATCTGATGGACGGTAACCCCGCTCCACATGATATTCTCGCGATCAAAGGCGTGGAAGAACTTGCTGCATTCTTGGTCAACGAAATCCAAGAAGTGTATCGCTTGCAAGGCGTGGGCATCAACGACAAGCACATTGAAGTGATTGTGCGCCAGATGCTGCAAAAGGTTGAAATCACCGACAATGGTGAATCAACCTTGCTGGTGGGCGAACAGCTGGACCGTGAAGAACTTGACCGTGAAAACGCCAAGCTCATCGCCGAAGGCTTGCGTCCAGCATCGGGCCAGCCAGTTCTGCTCGGCATCACCAAGGCTTCGCTCCAGACTCGCAGCTTCATCTCGGCCGCGTCGTTCCAAGAAACCACGAGAGTGCTCACCGACGCTGCCACCCAAGGCAAGATCGATACACTCGATGGCTTGAAGGAAAACGTGATCGTGGGCCGCCTCATCCCAGCCGGCACCGGCGGCATGTTGGCCCGCTTTAGGCAAATTGCCGACAAGCGCGACAAGCTGATTATAGCAGAACAACAAAAAGACGCCCTGCCTGCTACTGCGGCAGAGTGAGAGCGATAAGTTAAACGAAAAGGCCCGAGAGCGATCTCGGGCCTTTTTTGTTTCTCTAAATCCCTCGCCCCGTAGGGGAAGGGGACTTGAAGTAAGTTTTCAGTGGGACAAATTTATCACCCCTCCCTTTAAAGGGGAGATGAATTGAAATTTGGGTCGCTCGAAAAGTTAAAAAATACTAGGCAGCCAAATTAAGTTCAGCCAAAAGGGCTAGGGCTTTTTCTATATTTTGAGCATTTGCCTTATTTGGTTTACGCGCAACGAGCTCGTTTTGCCAGTTTTCCACTTTTTCTTTTTTCTTAAGCCAGTGAATTGTAGCAGCAAGCTCCAACACAACCGAAGTTTCTTTCTTCATTTGGCTGGCGTAAGTTTTTGCTACCTCGAAATCTATTCCGCCAACCTTTGAAGGACTTAAATTTGATACAAGCTTGAATATGCTGTATCGACCTCCATAAGAGGACTCAATCTCAGTTTCGGTGATTGTTTTGTTGATAATTTCAGCTCTTTGAACAGCAATTGACGTGCTTTCAGCATATGGACCATAGTGGTGGTAAGTGAACTGCAATCCGCTACCGAGCCCCATTTGATCAAGTAAATAAATCATTTTTTGAAGTCTAATACGTCCTACGATTTCACCGCCACTTGCCTCGAGAAGTTGAGCAATTATGTCCTCAATTTTCATCATGATTAAGCTCCCACCATTGCCTTTTCTGCTCTGGAACATTCTTCCTTGTCGAGGAAAAAATACCTTACAAGATAGTCTTTCTTTGTCAAACGATCACTAATAATCGTTTCAGGAAAATGAATGATCTCGACAGCCTTTCCTTGACCATTCAAGACTCGAACCTTTTTATGCTCTTTAGTCATTTCAACCCCGATTCGTGAATAAAGATTTAAAGGGGCTCTATCCTTGAATACCGTCTTACCAATTCGGACTTGTAAATGATCATCCAGGCGTTGTTCTGCGTTCAAACGTGTTTCGCGATCATCACCCAACTTGGTCGAAAGGTCTATTACCTTAAGTGGATCGCGCCAAAGGAGCCTACGTGCTAATTCTTTGCCATAATTGTCGTCACCATTGTAAATCTGCTCAATAGCAGCCCAAGCTGTAGTATCATCAAGCCTCATGAAATATGCTAATCTGCTCGCTGTATGGTTTTCATCCGTTTCGAACTCTTGAGTTCTAAGAAACCTCACCAAAGGATTGTCTTTAGAAATTCCCAGCTTTTCAATATCCGTAGCATCACTTCCAATGTGCTTAAGAAGTGCAGTAACAATCTGTTCAAAACCTCTTGTCGTTTTATGCAAATAAATTTGGGAATAGAGTCTATAGCGCGCCAATAAAAAATCTTCTGCGGCTTGCCTGCCTTTTAACTTAAACACAAAAGTCCGAACTGTTGTAGGCTCGTTGTCTTGCTGAACATCGACATTGCAAGTGGTTAAATTATCGATCAACCAATCTTGGTCAATCGCGCCAGCGCCAACACCCGTCATGTATCGATCTCGCACCACATAATCCAGACGATCAGCGTCAAACGAACTTGAAACTACCGCATGATAAATGTCTGTCGGATCGTCAGACTCAATTAATTTTGCGACTTCATTAGCTAGATCGATTCCAAGTATGGGTGCAATGTCACCCGTTTTAGATCTAATTAGCATGGCTGACCATTTCTCATGCTTTTTTATCGCTCCACCTCCACGTTCATGCGCTACAGACTCGCGAGCACTTTCGAATGCATGACTAAATGGTCCATGTCCTAGATCGTGCAGGAGAGCCGCGACAAGAACAATCCTCTCCTTGTCCTTGTCGATTTTTCCTGTTTCTCTTTCAAGAACGTCCATCAACCTACGTGCATTATAATAAACGCCAATTGAATGAGCAAACCTACTGTGCGTGGCGCCAGGAAAGACAAACTCTGAAAGCCCAAGCTGTCTAACACGTCGTAGCCGTTGAAACTCTTTCGTGTTGATAAGCTTCCATGCCAAGGCATCGATGCTACTTCCATCGCCAAAGTTAAAAACAATCAAATTGTGAATCGGGTCGCGGAGCCTTCGAATTTCCATGAAATATGGCTACTACAAATATGATCGCATCTAAAAGAGCTATTTACTCAATTCTAAGGAAAATCAGCATGCTTATAATTCATTAGAGTTTACCATGATCGGGAGACACGATAGGTTTGGGTTTACATAAAATTCAATCTCGCCACCCTTCATTCCAGCGCTCACAAGAGTTCGCCCCTCTCCCCCTGCGGGGCGAGAGGGAAAGTAGGGGATTTCAGCGACACTCGTCTTAACGTGATATGCGCCCCTCCACTTTAATTCAGTTGACATCGTTCTTTGTTTGTTCCATATCACCATCAAGGAGAGATTTTGACCTATGGACTGGGCCAGAGCCGTTGAGAGAAACCGCATAGCAATCACTCGCATTGTGGCGGAGATTTTTGCTTTGCTGGGCTTGGCTGCGGGCGAAACGGCGGAGCGTTTACCGCATGCGCTTTATCTCGCAGCTGAGCGCCTGCTGCGCCCAACAGAATCGGCCTTGCGACGCTTGATTGTGATTGCAGCGCGTGGCTTGGTTGTGAAACTCCCTCCCAAACGTATTAGATCCAAGGGGCAAAAAGTTGCGCGCAAAGCGTCTGGCCGCATGTTGTTCCGGCTATTTGACACACGCAAAAGATTTGATTTCATCAAAGCCGAAAATCCACTTTTGGTTTATGTCAAAACCTATTCGAGCAATCCCTTTAATCCGTTTGACAACATGTATCAGCGAAGAACGGAGAAATTAGCAGTCAACACAAGTGCAGAGCAACTCTGCCGCAGATTGGCGACTGTTGCTCAAGCGCTCGAAACAATTCCGCACCAAGCCCAACGCTTGGCACGTTGGCAGCAACGGCGCAAAGTGATGGAGAAACCCAAATTCACTTCTCCTTTGCGCCCCGGCCTGCCGCCCGGTCTTCGCGTTAAACCCACAGCCGAAGTAGATTTTGTTCTGCAAGAATGCCATGGGCTCGTGTGGGATGCGCTGCGTGAGGATTCATCTTGAGCGCACGCCATTATGTTCAACACGACACTCATTCTGGTGAACGCCGGAGCTATTGTCGTTTGGAAAATGGTGGGCGGTGCAGGATTCGGTGACATCTCACTTAACGTGAACTCAAATGATTTCCCGCTTTCTCGGGAAAGATGGGCAGGGGCTCTCGGTTGCTAAAACATGAGCAATGTGTATAATATAAAAAATCATACACACGAGGTTCCCATGCGCACGAACATTGATATTGATGACAAGTTGATGGCTCAGGCCATGAAATTTACCAAGGCTAAGACCAAGAAAGAGGCTGTTGTCATTGCGCTGGAAGATATTGTCAGGCGTCACAAGCAGCTTGGAATCTTGGAGTTGCGCGGCAAGATTGATGGTGACTGGGATATTGATGCATGGCGTCGGGACTAAGCGTCTTAGTCGACTCTAGTGTTTGGATTGCCGTGCTTCGTGGATTGGAACCTTGGACCGCCGAATATACGACACAGATTTTCTCCAGTCGCAAAATGCTGGTGGCAGATTTGGTCTATGTTGAGGTGGTGCGCGGCGCAAAAACCCGCGCCGAGTCTAACCTTATAAAAGCAAAACTGAACGATTTTGAACATGTGAACATTTGCGACATAGAGCTTGCGCGTAAAGCTGTCGAAAATCACCATCACCTGCGCGCCAAAGGCATCACCATTCGTGGCACGGTTGATCTGATGATTGCGACATGGTGCATTGAAAATCAAATTCCACTGCTTCACGCTGACCGCGACTATGTGGGTTTTGAGGAACACCTCGGCCTGAAACGCTGGCCTGTTTAAAAAATGGTGGGCGGTGCAGGATTCGAACCTGCGACCCGGTGATTAAGAGTCACCTGCTCTACC
>JANOXS010000095.1:0-52453 GCA_031418535.1 Hyphomicrobiales bacterium
GCAACAATCTCGTAGCCTTTGCCATTCTTACGCACCAAAAGCGGTTGCAGAATGCCGCGCTGCCTAATGCTGGGGATTAAATCTTCATAGTCGGCGCGTCTCACGCCATGCCTGACATTGGCCTTGGCGATAGAGAGTTCACTTAAGGGGATATGCATCAAGTCCATGATCTTAGTCCTTTCGGGTTGGGGAATTAGCGCTGAAGAGTTCCATCTGGTTCCGTGCCACATCGTCAAAGAGACCGATGTCGCAAGGCTTTTGCAGCCTATCAGAAGCCATGGGATGCGCGGCCAGCACCTCAAGCCGCGCTTTCATCGAAACGGGCCGCACTCCAGGAACCAGCGTTTGCGGTCCTAACGATGTGACTTCCGTTTCGAAGGGGATGGGAGCAATGGCACTCATGCCGCCTGCTCCAAATCTGAATTGTCTTTGCTTGCTGCCCTGAATTGCAGAATGAAGTCGCAAGCCTTTGAGGCAAGACTTGCCGCCTTCACAATGGCGCGGGAGTCTTCTTTCAGAACTGCCAGCCAATTACCTATGTAGTCGGCATGGCGAACGGTGGGCACAATGCCAAGCGATACGCAGACAAATGCGGTGGCAAGTTCTGCAACCAGCTCCTCGCGGGCATAGTCGACCGTGCCGAATTTGGTGGTCAGATTGCGGTCAAGGCGGGTCTTGTGTCCCGTCCAGTGACCGAGTTCATGGAAGGCCGTGCGGTAATAATTGATCTGGTCGGTGTAGGAAGTCTGATTGGGAATGCGGATGAAATCTTCTGACGGCACATAGAAAGCCTGATCACCACCAATGCGGAAATCGGCTCCTGTGGCTCCTATTAAAGCTTCGGCCTCTGGCACAATCTCACGCGGTTGGCGCGGCTCAACCGTGCCAAATAAGCCAACGGGCAAGCCCTCGCACTGTTCGGCATTAAAGACTGTATAGCGCTTCAAGAAATGAATTGCTGACGGGTCGGTGCCCTCGTCCTTGGCCCGCTGTTGTTCCTTCTGCGGCACAAACATGTCGGCGAAATAGACATGGGTTCCGTGTTCACCCTTGCGCACACTGCCGCCCATGGCGATGCATTGTTTGAAGGTCAGCCAATAGGGTGAAGCAAATCCCCTTTCGTCCAGTGCAGACCAAAGAAGCAGAATATTGATGCCGGAATAGCTGCGGCGGGTCAGGCCATTAACGGGAAGCCCTAACGGGGAAAGCTGCTTGTTGCTGGTCCAAGGCTGCACCCATGGCACAATGCCGCGTTCAAGTTCGGCAATGATTTTGTCGGTGATCTCACGATAAATATTGTCCCTTCCAATCGCTTTCGACATCTGTGATCCCTCCTTCGCATCCGAACCCCGGAAGCGGGGTGGGCGGTGCCTTGCGACTGAAGAGGCCCGCTGAATGAGGCGAGCCGCACCGAAGGCCGGAACGTCAGTGGAGGACTGCGCTCTTGAGAACTTTGTCGATCATTGTGCGCCTAAAGAATTTGCGCAGTTGCGGCCCGCCGCAGCGGGCCTAGAAAGGAGCGCCGCCCACCCTGCCAACGAGGTCGGACCTTCAAAAAAATGCCGCCGCACTTCGCGGCGTCTACACCAGAACATTGACGAACCTGCGCCAGCTGACGTAATCGGTGGAGTGACAATAAGCGCTAAAGAAAGTTGTCATTAGTTTTAAAGGAGTCGCTGAATTTTCTTACTTCATTGGCCTTGATTTGTCCTTGAAAGAAACCGCTGTGTCTGTTGTCGACAGGCAGGGCAACAAGATTTGGTACGGAAAAACATTAAGTGATCCTGAGTCGATCATTCACAGTCTCCGTGCTTGGCATAAGGAAATTGAACTGATCGGCCTAGAGGCTTGCCCACTCTCGGAATGGATATTTGCAGGCCTAAGAGACCAAGGCCTAAATGTTCGCTGCATCGAAACGTGTCATGCACAACGCTTCTTGTCTTTCCGTCCAAACAAGACGAATCGAAATGACGCGGACGGAATTGCCCAGATGATGCGGCTTGGACATTTCAAACCTGTGCATGTGAAAAGCCGGACAGCGCAAGGCATTCAGACCATCATTGCTGCGCGGGCGCAGATTGTGAACACTATGGTAAAGTTCGAATTAACTGCGAGAGGCCTGATCAAGAAATTTGAACACAAGATCGCCGTGGTGGCCGCGTATCATTTGCTGAGCGCGTTCGAATGGCAATCTCTGCAGACGCCGATCTCTACATGGCTATCAATCCCCTGCTCGACTAGCGCGAAGCACTCAGGCGGCAGTAACTGTCGTATGACAAAGTGCTGTACGCAATGTCGCGTAAAAGCAGTGTGTGCCGGGCTTTGATGACTGTACCTAGCGTCGGACCAGTGACATCGCTCGCCTTTGTGGCAATCATTGACGACCCATATCGCTTTGCGAATTCGCGAACTGTTGGTGCCTATCTCGGATTGACGCCGAAAACCTACCAGTCTGGTGAAATTGATCACAACGGTCACATCAGCAAGAGCGGTGACAAAATGAAGCGTTACCTTCTTTTTGAAGCCGCTGGTGTTCTTCTCGAGCGAGCAAAACAATCAAATCCGCTGAAAGCTTGGGGCATAAAGATTGCAAAAAAGTGTGGAAACAAGAAAGCCAGAACGGCTGTTGCGCGAAAGTTGTCAATCATCATGCATCGTATTTGGAAGGAGCATATAAAAAATCCCGGGTCACCAACCGCAAGGTTCATTTTGACCTGACTTCTTCGACGTTCTGCTTTTGCAGACATCAAAGGTCAGGACGAGGGGTATCATCAGTCCGTTTTCATCCCTGTGCGGCGGAAATGCTGCACGCGCTGCCAGCTTGGACGGTGAAGCTCTCGAACCCCAGTATGGAGCTGTAATAGACTCCGGACAGAAGCGTGATCCTGATGACTTTGATTGCGGGAGCGATCGTCACCCGAACAGGCCGAGACTGGCGAAGCCAGGCTTGGTTGAGCGGAGCGAAATAGAGCGCGTCCCCAGCTTGCTGGGGCCTGCCAAGTGTTGAAAAAAATAGCTACAAAACCACTTGACCGATTACAGAAGGGATGAAAGCCCGAAGGGCCGAGACCATCTAGCAATAAGATCTCTTCAAAAATGGAGATTGGCTCGGTTCACGCCAGCGCGGTCCGCTTCAGCGGGGGTGCACCGCAAATGTTGAATCATAGTTTTCGAGAAGTTCATGCAAGACTTCTCGCTTGCACTGATCGGTTTCTGCGGCCTGCCACACATAGAGAAATTGTCGCAAAGATGAAGGAACCGCACCAGCTTGAAAAAGTCGCAGAAGCAAGACAGGTTTAAGTTTTACATCTCTTGCTAAGATTAAGTCACACAACAAATGCACATCGAAACCTTCGAGCAATGCTTCAAGCGAGCAGACGGTGACGTGGTCTTCAAGATGCGAGCCACATATCAACAATGCGGTCCGTTTGGATCCCGAAACAGAGCGTTTCATGTTATCAATCAACTTCGACAATGCTATCCTGTCGATCCACTGCAATGACATGCGATGTAGCGGACAGCTCGTTGCAGACGCCACCGCCGACAAATATTTGGAAACATCATTATTGTACGCATCTTCAACGCCATGATAGACGTGGAGAAACAAACATTGAAGATCGGACATCATCTATATCTTATCTTGTGACTACCAATTCAACTTTGTGGCGCTCATCAATACAATGCTTCAATAGTCTGGAACAGCTCTTCGAAAAGGCGAGCCACAGCTTCAGCTCCAGGATCATTGTGTCCCGCGAGGTGGCTCTCTGACACGTAGCTGGCTCGTCCGGCTTTGGCTCGCAACATCTTGGCAGTTTGATCGGCGCCATGCCTTGCAGCAGCGGCCGCAGCTTCGAGACCTATGGGCAACATGTCGAGTGCCGGCGATAGCGCGTCGATCATGGTGCGATCACCGAGGCTGGCACCCCCCACTTGTTGTATGCGCATGAGACCGGCCTTCAATGCGCTCACGGCGTCTTGACCGCTTGCCGATGCATCGCCCGCTGCTGTGAAAAAGATTGCCAACAGAACGCCCGATGAGCCACCCATTGTTTGACTGAGCTCTAATCCGATAGCGCGGTAAAGTTGCGTCCAGTCGGCCAGTGGCAGGCGGTCGAGTGCTTTAATCAAAGCACGCGAAGCCGTGGTCAATGTTGATCCGGTGTCGCCATCTCCAGATTTTGCATCCAGTGTATTCAAGTCACCTTCCGCCGCAATCAAAATTTCGCAACATCTGCGGATCAGTGTTTCAGCCTTCTTGTTTTTAGATGGCATTGGTTGGATCGGCGCCAATCCGTCGGGCAAAGGCAGCACTATAATGGCAGACAATGGATGGCATCCGGGCCACGCCAAAGGGGCGGCATCGGCCTGCAGCGCTTTGAGCGCATGATCGTCTAGTGGCAACAATGAAATCGAGAAACCGTGCATGTCGAGCGATGTCATCATTGTTGCCGGCCCCACCACATGAGTGATGTGTTGGCCGATCCGTGATTCAGTTAGTTCTTTAACAAGCACCGCCATTTCAAGCATGGTGGCACTGCCCAAATTATTGAGAAGGGCTACATGTGGGCCAGTTTTGATGCTCGGAGCCAAGCGATCAACCATCATTTCTATTGCTTGGTGGGCCCCTTTGAATTCCACTTGTTCGACGCCTGCTTCGCCGTGAATTCCTAAACCTAATTCGGCCATGCAATCAGGAATGCGATCTTCTTTCGGTGACCCCGGAACCGTGCACGTATCAAGGGACATGCCGATTGTGATAGTGCCATCGATCACTTGCAACGCAGTCGCGGTTACAGTCTCGAGACTTGCACCCTGCTCCGCCAAGGCACCAGCAATTTTATGAACAAACAGCGTGCCTGCCACGCCGCGCGCACGCGGCAAGTTCGGCAGAGCAATGTCATCATCCACCACCACCATACTAACGTCCAGTCCGAAGGCGCGGGCACGTTCAGCTGCCAAGCCGAAATTCAAGCGATCACCAGTGTAGTTTTTAACGATGAGAAGACAGCCAGCAGAACCTGTCACAGCCAAAATTCCAGCAAGCACTGCATCAACTGATGGCGATGCAAACACGTCACCACAAACAGAAGCTGTGAGCATGCCGCGACCAACAAAACCAGCATGAGCAGGCTCATGCCCCGAACCACCACCAGATACCAACGCCACTTTGGAGCGGTCCCAATCCGTGCGAACCACCACCTTTATGTGTGGATAGCCGTCAAGTCTTGCCAGTTGACCGTGCGAGGTCAGCAATAATCCTTCGATGGCATCTGTGACCAGAGTTTCTTTGTTATTGATGAATTGTTTCATGGGTCAGGCCTCCTCAGGCGATACGTGCGCCAGCTGCATCGAAGTAAAGTGGATTATGCGGTTGAATGGAGATGGGATCGCCTGGCCCAAGACGCGTGTGGACGTCTGTCAAGGTGATGATGTCGTGCCCGTCGAGTTTCAAATGCAAACGCGTTTGATCACCAAGGCGTTCGACGCGCGTGACCCATGCTGATTTTCCGCTGTTTTGCACAATGTGCTCAGGTCGCAAACCAATCGACTTTGCACCTTTAGGGGCCCTACCAAAAATATCTGCAGGCAACACATTCAGCCTTGGGATGCCAAGTCTGCTGGCCACATAAAGGCTGACGGGGTTTTCATAAATTTCCCGTGGCGATCCAAATTGCACCAAGCGCCCATGATCAAGAACACCGATATGCGTGGCCATGGTCATAGCTTCAATTTGATCATGCGTCACATAAAGGAAAGTGGCGCCCAAATTGGCTTGGATGCTTTTGAGCTCAACCCGCAGATCAGCGCGCAGTTTGGCATCGAGCGAACTGAGAGGTTCATCCATCAGATAAATCGAAGGGTTTCGCACCAGTGCGCGGCCAATTGAAACGCGCTGCATTTCGCCGCCAGAAAGCGCTGTCGCCTTGTTGTCAAGTTTGTGCGAGATGCGCAATACCTCGGCCACTTCGGAAACTTTGCGCGTGATTTCTGCCTCGGGCGTTTTGTGTAACGGCGAGCGCAGAGGGAACGCCAGATTATCTCTCACCGTCATGTGCGGATAAAGCGAATATTGCTGGAATACCATGGCGACATCACGCTCCGCTGGCGTTATGTCCAAAACCGAATTTCCATCAATGCTGATATCACCATTATCTGGACGCTCGAGGCCCGATATCAAGCGAAGGGTTGTGGTTTTGCCAGCGCCCGTTGGCCCCAACAACACTACAAACGATCCGCTTGGAATGGTCAATGATAAATCGACTACAGCCGACTGTTGATCAAATGCCTTATTCACATTTTGTAATTTGACCTCAGCCATGGGCCAGCACTCCCTCATTTAATTCGGAGCGAAGCGCCCTGCCCGTTTGGGTGTCAAATAATGTGACCGTCTTGCCATTGAAATCGAGACCCACAGTTTCTCCCACCCGTGCAACTTCGCCTGCAGCGGCGCGCGCTTTGACAATGCCGTGGGTTGTTTTCAATGTGATGATTTGGGTTGTGCCCAAATATTCAGTGGCCTTCACTTCGCCACGATAGGGGCCCTTATCAGTCAGTTTAATGTGCTCAGGGCGAACACCAAAAGCTAAGCTGCCCTCAAAGGGCTCTCGCATCATTGGAACGCTGAGTTCTTGATGGCCCAACGTGACAGATTTTACGCCTGTGCCAACACTGCCGTCGAAACGCAAGAAATTCATTGATGGCGAACCGATAAATTCTGCCACGAACATGGTGGCGGGTTTATCATAGACATCTTGCGGCTTGCCAAATTGTTCGATCACGCCATGGTTCATGACCACAATTTTGTCGCCCATTTGCATGGCCTCCAATTGATCATGCGTCACATAAACTGTGGTTGCTTTCATGCGGTCGTGAAGCGCGCGCAATTCGAGGGACATATGCTCGCGAAATTCGGCATCTAACGCGCCCAATGGTTCATCCATCATGAAAGCTTTAGGCTGGCGCACAATGGCACGGCCAAGAGCAACACGCTGCCTATCGCCGCCCGACAATCCTCCAACGGGCTTATCAAGAAGGCTTTCAATGCCGAGAATATTAGCAACTTCGCTGACTTTTGCACGCACTTGCGCTGTAGGCATGCCTTGGCTCACCAAAGGATAGCTGAGATTCTTGCGTACGTTCATGTGAGGATAGAGTGCGAACATCTGAAAAACAAAGGCGATGTCTCGTTGGCTTGCGGGCTTTTGCGAGACGTCTTCACCATCAATTGTAATTTCACCTGAGCTTGGCAACTCAAGCCCGGCAATCATGCGCAAGGTGGTGGTTTTGCCGCAGCCTGATGGGCCGAGCAGCATGAAGAATTCTCCATCTTCGATTTTGAATGAAGACGATTGCACAGCGGTGAAGCTGCCAAATTCTTTACGCAAATTACGGATTATAATTTCGGCCATGGCTCAGTTCCTAAAATGGCTGACGATGATGAACATAACGGTGCCCACCAACGTGACGATGAATGAATAGGTGTAAAGCCAAAGCGCAAATCCTTGCATCAACATCACCACACCGATGGCGATGAGAATTGATGCCAGCATCTCCCATGCGCCACGGCGAAGTTGCAAAAGACCATTGATAAATTCGCTCATTTGCGCACAGCTCCGAAGGTGATGCCCCGCAACAAATGCTTGCGCAGCAGAATGGTGAACACCATGACCGGCAGTAGGAACAAGGTGGCACCCGCCGCAACCGCTGGCCAATCTTTACCGCCGACACCAATGATGGTTGGAATGAATGGTGGTGCCGTTTGCGCTGTGCCCGAAGTGAGCAACACAGCAAAGGCATATTCATTCCAAGCAAAGATCAAACAAAATATGGCTGTTGATGCGATGCCTGTGGCCGCTTGTGGCAGAACCACTTTGTAAAAGGCTTGGAAGCGGGTGTAGCCATCAATCAATGCTGCCTCCTCGTATTCACGTGGAATTTCATCCATGAAACCGTGGATCAACCACACAGCGAGAGAAATGTTAACTGCGGTGTAGAGCAGTATCATGCCGAGATGTGTGTCACTTAAACCTAATGCGCGGAACATGAGGAAGATTGGAATGGCGACGGCAATCGGTGGCATCATACGAGTTGAAAGAATGAAGAATAGCAAATCATCTTTCAACGGAACTTTAAATCGGCTGAAGGCATAGGCTGCAAGTGTGCCCAGAACTATCGATAAGAACGTCGAACCAAAGCCAATGATTACAGAATTCAAAAACCGCTCGCCATAACGCGATGGGCCGGAGATCACCATGGCGTTGTCACGCGCCACTTGCTCATACCAGGTTTTGGGCGGAGGCAGTGTTGCCAATTGCTCGGTCGTGGCACGAGTGCGGGTTGTGAAAAGATTTACGTAGCCTTCAAGTTTGGGCTGAAAGAAAACCTTGGGCGGATAGGCAATTGAGTCCGCCGAACTTTTAAATCCCGTTGCGATGATCCACAGCAAGGGCGTGATTGTGATCAACGCATATAAGATCACAAGTGTTCCGGCGAACCATTTTTGCCCTGCCGAAGGCTCGGTGATTGAATAAGAACTCATCTTTGTTTCACCCTGTTCAAAGCTTTCACATAAATCGAAGCCAATCCAAAAACTGTCACAAACAGAATGATCGCATAAGCTGAGGCATAGCCTGTGCGCCATTTTTCAAAGGCTTCGCGTTTCAAATTGATCGATGTAAGTTCAGTGATCGAGCCTGGGCCACCGCCTGTGAGTTGAACCACAAGGTCAAACATTTTAAAATTTTCAATGCCACGGAACAGCACGGCTAACATGAGAAAGGGCAGCACCATCGGAATGGTAATCGTCCAAAATTGTCGCCATGGGCTGGCGCGATCAACTGCCGCCGCTTCATAAATATAGTTAGGAATGGAGCGCAATCCGGCCAAGCAGATGAGCATCACAAACGGTGTCCACATCCATGTGTCAACGATCACAATTGACCACGGTGCTAAATCGACTGAGCCGATCATAGTAAACGAAGAGGGGTCAGCGCCGCTGAAAAACCCAATGACGTAATTAAAGATACCGATTTGCGGTTGATAGAAAAATGTCCAGAAATTTCCCACCACAGCTGGCGATAACATCATTGGAAGAACGATGATCGTTGTCCAAAGATCATTGCCTTTGAATTTGCGATTGATCAGCCACGCTAACGAGAAGCCGATGAGAACCTGAAGCACAATTGTCCAAATGAGAAAATGCGCAGTCACCTGCATGGTGTTCCAAATATCGGGATCACTGAGAACCTGACGATAGTTATCCAATCCAACCCACGCCAGAGGACGATTGGGCTGGTTAGCGCGATAATTTGTTAAGCTGAGCCTGATGGTCCACAGCAGCGGAAATATGTTGATGGCCAACAACAAGAATATTGTTGGGGCTACAAAAATCCAGGCAATGGCGCGGTCACTCAGGCCTTTGACGCGGCGCGCAAGGGCTGGTGGTGTGGAATTTGCCACACGGTTGGGCAAGGTGTTGGACATATTGCTTCTCTCACATGACACAGAGTGCAACAGCAGGGCCCGGGGAGGTTTCAGGCCCTGCGTTGCAGTCATTGATCCTGCATTTTGCAGGTGGGAATATGCAAGGCTTAGATTTTGCCTGCTTCCTTGAAAGTCTTGGTCCAATCATCGACTAAACCATCAAGAGCTTCTTGCGAGGTGCCTTTGCCTGCCACCACAAAGTCGTGGAAGCGCTTTTGTGTGTCTTGAAGGAGAGTTGCGTAAGATGGCTCAGCCCAGAAATCTTTCACGATTGCCATCGAGTCAAGGAACGTCTGTGCATAAGGCTGGCTCTTACCAAAATCTGGCCCTTCAACCACTGACCTTAAGCAAGAGAAGCCACCGGCTTTCCACCAATTTTGTTGTGTCTCAGGTTGTGCAAACCACTTGATGTAATCCAGTGCTGCTTTCTGCTTAGTTGAATAGGACACCACTGAAATACCTTGGCCGCCAAGCTGGGCGAATTTTTCGCCATTCGGGCCTGCTGGATTTGCAAAGTAGCCGGTTTTCCCATGACCAACATTTGGATCATTCTCGAATCCAGGCCATGTGAATGCAAAGTTCATTTGCAAAGCCACTTGGCCCGATTTGAACGCGTCTATGCCTTCGCCCATATAGCCGTTAGAAGAGCCGGGAGGGGTGCAGCAATCATAAAGCGATTTATAGAAATCAAGCCCTGCAACTGCGCCGGGTGAATTAACAAAGCCCTTCATGTCGTATGGCTTATCAGGATTTTCATATTTAAAGCCATAGCTATAGAGCACGTCCATGGCACCCATGGTGATGCCTTCGGAACCGCGCTCGGTATAAATTGAAGCGCCGTACACCGTCTTGCCATCAATTTCACGTTTTTGGAAAAACTCTGCAATGTCTTTCAACTCTGCAAAAGTTTTTGGTTCTGCCAAATCGCGATTATACTTCTTTTTAAATTCAGCTTGCAGTTCTGGGCGTGCAAACCAATCCTTGCGGTAGGTCCAGCCCACCACGTCACCGAATGCAGGCAGCGCCCAATAATTTGGCGTGTGCTTTGGCCATTCCGAATAACCCGTTACAGTTGCTGGAACAAAGTCTGTCATCTTGATGCCATTGGCATCAAAGAAATCATTGAGTTTTACATAGTGGCCGGCTTCTGCCGAGCCACCGATCCATTGGCTATCACCGATCATCAAATCGCAAAGCTTGCCGCCAGAGTTTAATTCGTTGAGCATGCGGTCAGCAAAATTTGGCCAAGGCACAAATTCGAAGTTCATTTTATTGCCAGACTTGGCTTCGAAATCTTTCGAAAGCTCAACCAGTGCATTTGCAGGGTCCCAAGCGGCCCAGCACAGTGTTAGATCTTCAGCTTGTGCACTCGACGCTGCAAAGCAGCTAACGGATGCTAAAGCAGTCGCAGCAATTAATGTTTTCAAATTCATTTTAGTCTTCTCCCATTGTGAAAAGTGAATCCGCAGTTGATTTTTCGGTTGCGGCAACCTTGTAAGTACGAATGACCTTTAAAGAGTTACGTACCTCATGTCAATCACATTATTTAGGTACGTACATCTTTAATGTTTAAAACTCAAAATTATATTTTTATTACAGTGGGTTAATAGAAAATTTCGCCTCATCAAAAAGGCTTGAAATCACCTGTCAAACTTCGACAAGATTCTCTTTCATCACAATTTCAATTCGGATTTGTTCTTGCGAATCCACGAAAGCAGTTTTGTCGGCATAGGCTCGCAATACGCGAATAGAACTACGGACAAGATGACCGACATTTTGCATGATCACAACGTCCACTTCATCAACCGCCAATGCGGTTCGTGTTGTCGGTGTCAGTTCATGCATGATTACAGTAATGTTTCGGATCCTACCTGTTGCCCGCAACGCGTCAAGTATTGCAGCATTGCCGCCACCAAGTGCGTAGATGCCTATAATGTCTAGGTGAGTAGCCATGACCTGCTTAACGATCGATATCAGGCGGTGATTATCGTCGCGAGATTCAATCGACGGCAAAACTTCTACAGAAGGAAAGCCTTCGGCAAGAATGCTATCAAAGCCAAAGCGTCGCTCGATGCTGTCTCGGGAAGACAGTGAACCCGAGACCACAAGTACTTTTCCCACTTTCCCGCCGAGAAACCGGCCGATGAGCGCACCAGCTGTGCGACCAGCGGCAACGTTGTCGACACCCACAAAGTGATCGCGTCCAGAACTGGGCAAATCAGAAACCAATGCGACAACGGCCAATCCAGCCTGTTTCAATCGCGTAACTGCGTCACGAACTTGAGGGGTTTCCGGACACATAATTGCAACACCATCGAATCGCACCGCATCGAGACCCATAAGAATGCGGGCTGTGGCATTAGGATCGTCTGCCGGGGCCATAAGTGTTTCGATTGAAATCCGGTCGGCACCAGGTGTCAGCTTCACCTCACTCAACGCTGTACGAATTGTTCCAACAAATTGACTCTTGCTGTCAGGAATAACGAAGGCAAAGCGATACTCTTTGCGCTTGGCCAAATTTGCGGCTGACAAGTCGCGCACATAGCCAAGCTTCTCAACAGCATTCTGAACCAGTCGGACGCTGCTTTCACGGACCCGAGGCCTCGCGTTGAGTACGCGATCAACAGTCGCCAAACTGACGCCCGCCTCCCTTGCAATATCATGTACTGTCGGCCTTGCCATCTATGAATCCTCACCCCGAACATAGCTTTCGGCGTGAGGTACGTAAATCAGTCGTCACCTACAATTTCAAGCGAATAATGTTGTGTGACTGTGGCGTTATAGCAGTTTTATCGTTAGGCATTGGAACTAAATCGCGCGGCATATTCCGAAACATTAATCCCAAGATGTTTTTTAAAACTACGCCGCATACGCTGCAAATCTCCAAACCCGCACTTATCAGCTACCTTTTTGAGCGACAAATCAGATGCGATGAGATTTCGCGCATGATCTATTCTGGTGCGCTCGACAAATTGTACGGGCGTAATTCCCATGGATTTGCGAAATTTTCTGCTCAATGTTCTGCTATTCATTGAGGCGGAGTCGGCCATTACATCGAGTGACCATTTTCTATTGGGGAAAGACGTTATAGCCTCAACGAGTTCAGATATTTCTCCTCCCAACTCAAACTGTCCTTTTAGTGATTGTGAGAATTGAGCCTGGCCTCCTGATCTCTTCATAAATACCACAAGTTCTTGCGCGACGTCGAGGGCAGTTTCAGCGCCACAATCTTTCATGATAATCGCAAGTGCGAGATCTATACCCGTGGTAACGCCAGCAGAAGTATAGATGCGTTGCGAAGTTGTGTATATCTTGCCTAAGTCCCATCGAACTTCAGGAAATAAATGCGTGGACATTTTGGACCTTGACCAATGGGTAGTTGCAATCTGACCATCCAGCACCCCTGCTGCCGCCAGTAACAACGCACCAGAACAGACGGAAATTAAGCGGTTGTCACTTGCCCTCTTCATCCAAGCACAAATGACACCCCGAAGCCTTAAGTCATTAAAGTAGGCATCCACGCCATCACCTCCGGGTATCAAAAGATCGTCTGCTCGTGACCTTCTGCTGAGCTTTGCCTCTGCTGAAAGTGTCAAGCCACAAGACGCGCGAATGGGTTCACCATCAATTGATACATAACGAATCCTGTAGCGACGTACAGCCATTGTCTGCGCGTTGTCAAAGGCCTGCACCGGTCCAGCCAGATCAAGAATATTGATGCCATTAAAAATGAATACATCGATGAGTCGAACGCGATATGGTTTGTCCATATTTGAAGCTACATTTACATTTAAGACAATCGTTGAAGCGCCTAAGTTTCATTTTGTCAATTTAAATGATGAGAAACTATGATGGACAGCGCCCACCGCCCGAACAAAAATTTTATAGCTATTCTGTTCGCCAATGTAATTTTGGGTTCTATCATGCCAATGTTGATTGTGCTTGGTGGATTGGCAGGTCTCAAGCTCGCGCCTTCAACCACTTTGGCAACGTTACCAACTTCTTTCCAAATGTTAGCTGCCTTGATTGTTGCGACACCAGTGTCTCTATTCATGGGAAAGCGCGGGCGAAAAGTAGGTTTTCTTCTCGGCGTAATTATTGCTTTCTTTGGAGGTCTTTGTGGTGCTTATTCATTATATCTAAACAATTTCTGGATGCTTTGCCTCTCACATGTCCTGTTGGGATCAGCCTTGGCAAGTTTCAATTATTTTCGGTTCGCAGCAGGAGAGACGGTTGCAGAAGAATGGCAATCGGTTGCGATTTCCTTCACACTTGGATCAGGTTTGCTTGCCGCACTGCTCGGTCCAGAAGTATTCATTCGAACCAAAGATCTACTCCAACCGGTGCAGTTTTCGGGGGCATACATAGCAATCTCCACGCTCGCTGTCGTGGGATCCATTCCTCTCTTCTTTTTGCATCTTGGTGCGACAAAAGCCAAAACAATTGCTACCGAAATTCACAGAAAAAATGCTTTTCTAATTATCAGGCGACCTGAAGTTTCGTTGGCATTGGTTGCAGCGGCTGTGTCTGCGGCCGTAATGGTATTCTTGATGGCGCCAACTCCAATTGCAATGATTGGCCACGGCCATAGCGAAGTTACAGCAGGCAACGTGATCCGCTGGCACGTGATAGCGATGTTCGCTCCAAGTTTTATCACGGGTTTTTTGATAAAACGTTTTGGAGTTATGGCTATCATATCAGTTGGAATGGCAGTGCTAGCAAGCTCAGCTATTTCCGCACTTGCGGGCCATTCACAACAAAATTTTTATGCTGCCCTGGTTCTTTTGGGCGTTGGATGGAATTTCGGATTTATTGGTTCTACTACGCTCATTGCCAAACTTCTTACACCAGCAGAGCGGCCACTCGTTCAGGGAGTTAATGAAACAGTAATTGCGCTGGCTGGGACATTAGCTGCCTTTCTTTCTGGAACAGTAGTTGCGAATTGGGGTTGGACCGGCATCGCAGCCAGCAGTCTTCCTCTCATTGCTATTGCAAGTGTCGGCATGATTTTTGGTGCGCGCATGATGCGTAGCAGAAATGTTGTCTAGGGTTAGTTCAAACAAAGCCAAACAATAGATTGAGCGCAGTCTTGCAAACAAGGATACGTAAATGGAAAAAAAGATAACCCTGTTCTCCTACGGCACGTTGCAAGACCACGCGGTTCAAATGAAAAGCTTTGGGCGGCTGTTGAGCGGACGATCCGATAGTCTCCCGGGTTATAGGCTGACGCTTACGCAGATAAATGACCCTGATGTGATCGCAGCAAGTGGCCAAACTCAACACCCAATTATACTGCCTAGTACAAATCCATCAGACGAAATAGTGGGGATGGCTTTTGAATTAACAGAAAGCGAACTAACCGCTGCTGACGCGTACGAAGTTTCCGATTACAAACGCGTAGCGGTTACCTTAAAATCCGGATGTCAGTCGTGGGTCTATGTATCTGCTACGTCCCAAAGTTTGACGGATCGCCGAAATTAAGTCGCCCAAAGCTGATTACCGACTATTGTTATAGCCTTCAGTCTTATGGCCACTCGATAAACTCTCAATTATTGATCTTTCAAATGTGACACAAATTGCGCGACATTTACAATCCGACACGCTGGTGTGATTCATAATGTAAAAGTAGCCCTCGCAATTACTTACCCTTAGGTTTCAGCTAAGCACCATTCCGGCCCATCATCTGTCAAAAAATTTGGTGTCGGTGTAATAAGATCAAAGATCACATCCAAATCTATCACGATTCTGGACCGCAAAAACTATACCTCTATTTTGAACTCTAGAGGATCTGGTGGTCAATCGAATCCATATACTGCTGCTCTGAAGTAATTTGAGCATTCGTTTGGTGAGAAGAGCCTGCCCCGTCGAAGGACGCGGGAAGAGCAACCAAGCACCTCTGGCACGAAAGATGTTTTCAGTTTTTTGGCTTCACTGTGCTGGAAGATTGTCGAGAACGACGACATCACAGGATGCCAGCTGCGGAGCCAACTGGGTTCGACATAAGTGTCGAAGATGACGCGGTTCATTGGGGCGTTGCCAACGAAAGGAGCAACGAGGCCGTTTTATCCTGGGCCCGCGATCAGGGTCTGGGTGCAGCACTGCCCGAAGGTTCCCTGTTGTTGAGCCGTTCGTCTTTCTAGAACTGTCCGCGCGCCCGCGTCATTTTGGTAATGGTGCTGGTCTCATCGAGGAAGATCAGCCGTACCTGCTGCTCACGCATGATGGGCTGGCGACCCTCCACCCATTCCACTCGCGCCTTGACGATGTCAGGCCTGCCTTTCTCGGTTGCCAGAAGGCTTTTTTTATAACTGAGCCCGCACGCAATCATCAGCTTCGATAGGTTTGAAGGGTTGATCTTGACGCTCTTGACCGCAAGCAGCACCTCCACCATTTCCGGCATGATGATGTCAGGTTGTTTGGCCGCAATCCCAAGGATGAACTCCTGGTGCAGCTTCAACTTCCCGCGCCGGAACCCGCCAAACGGTCGCGGTTCCACTATGCCTGTGTCCTTCCGCAACTTCACGACACTCGCGGCACTGGACGCGGCCAACTTGAAGCGCAGTGCAGCTTCGCGCAGCGAATGGCCTTCCTCAACAAAATCAACAACGCGCAAGCGAAGCTCGTTCGAAAATGGCGTGGCGCGGTAGGTTCCTCCATGCAGCTTGAATCGCGTCCAAACTGATTTGGGAATAGCTGTCGATTCCTTTAGAGCGCCTGATGCTCTAATTACAAATTCAGCAAACCCTTACAGCGCAGAAACTGCGCCCAATTATCACGCGGCTACATAATTTGCATCAGTTTGGCAAGATTATTTGAAATATTGTCTGCTGCTGCCAAGGTTGGATCTGCCGCGAGATGAGCATAGCGAGCGGTAGACTGTGGTTGGTTGTGTCCTAGGAGACGTCCAATTATTGGTAGGCCTTCACCAAGCCCGACGCCGCTTGACGCAAATGTATGCCTGAGATCGTGGAGCCGAACGTCAGGAATTTCAGCGGCTTTCCTTATCCGTCGCCAGGGTTTCTGCATGTCGGTCAAGTATTGGCCACCAATCTCACCCGTGATGACGTAGGGATTGTCTTTCAATTTGGGTAATGACTTTAACAACTCAACTGCCACCGCACCGAGGTAAAGTGTTTTCTTGCCCGTTTTGGAGTCGGGCAGAAATGCAAGGTGGCGATCAAGATCGAGGTACGACCACTTGAGCGTTTGGATTTCACCAAGTCGGCAGCCAGTCAATAGAAGTAACCGCACACAAGCTACTGCGGAGGGGGCAAACTCTTCTTCAATCCGCAGCGCTTGCCCCAGGCGCTTGAGCTCATGCTTATCTAAATAGCGCTCGCGTTTTGTCTCTTTATATTTTTTGACCCCTCGACAAGGATTACTTGCTACTGGTCGCAGGTTCCAATTCTCTGCTTGTGTGAACATCACGGATAGAACGCCAAGGACACGGTTTGCTTGATACGGTATATGTCGAAGTTGATGATGAAGTTTGGCGATGTCAGTTCGTTCGACCGATACCAACCTCATCGTACCAATCTCAGGATTGATGAAAATTTCAACACAACACTTGTACTCCGACTGTGTACTCGGCTTGCAGTGAATTGGAACATACTCATCGAGAAACCGTTCGCCTAGCGACTTGACGGTGATGGCATTGCGCAAGGCCTCCATTTCAGCCGTTGGGTTCTTGTCGATTGCGAGATCAGAGATAATTTGTTTCGCTTTAAGCCGCGCCTGCTCAGGTGCCACTGCACCATGGGAACCCACGGTAAAGCGTCGCATCACATACTTATGCCGCATCATGACAAAGTAGGTTTTTCGCCCGGACGGTCTAACCCTGACACCAAACCCCTTGAGGTCTTCATCATAATAATCCACATCTCGGTCACTGGGCTCGAGGGCTTCAACAGTACGTTTGGACATCTTGATCATTGTTCGACGGCTCCAGAAGTTCAATATGGGGAGCGTCGTTCCACATCCCGTTCTGGGTTACATATGGGTTACACTTGGGTAAAGTGGGGACACCGCAGGACTGCGAGGGATCACACAAATCCGAAAACAGCATCTAAAACAGAATGTTATGTCAATCGCGGGAAAAGCGCGGACCTGACGGGAACGCCCTGAAATGAACTCATAACCTGAAGGTCGTCAGTTCAAATCTGGCTCCCGCAACCAAAATAAAGCCCGTTATCTCAATGAGATAGCGGGTTTTTCTTTTTTGAGCGCACCCCCAGCATGAAGTGCAATCCGAATGCCGGGCAGTTCGATAACGATATCATTCGCCGTCGGTCTTGTTGCCAACTCCTTAAGCAGAGTTACAATTGAAGTTGCCT
Source organism: Hyphomicrobiales bacterium (assembly GCA_031418535.1). Classification (GTDB taxonomy): domain Bacteria; phylum Pseudomonadota; class Alphaproteobacteria; order Rhizobiales; family Aestuariivirgaceae; genus Aestuariivirga. Next base: position 17,817 of record JANOXS010000095.1, read on the forward strand.
CGGATGAATAGCGCGCCCGCGATGGCCCTTTGGCCAGCATCAGATCAACTTGATCAGCGGGCATCACGGCGCGGAGTAAAAATTCTTCTTCCGATAATGTGGCTGGGAAGCGTTTGCGCATGTCGCTGAGGCTCAGCACGGCGGGCTCACGTTCAATGTCGCGGGCGCGTGGCCGATCTAGAATTACGGCTTCAACGTCTGGTGCGACGGGACGTGTTGGGCGGCCAAAACGACCCATGACGTAACGGATCACTTGATCGGAGACTTGCGAGTAACGCTTGCCACTGATGATGTTAAACAACGCTTGAGAGCACACCATTTGCGGGAAGGGTGTGACCATAATCGGATAGCCCAAGTCTGCCCGGACCTGCGCGGTTTCGGCGATCACTTCAGGAAAGCGATGTTCCAAACCGACCTCTTTTAACTGGCGGACAATAGTGGTCATCACACCGCCTGCGATTTGATGTTTGAGAAAACTCGCATCAAAATCCTGAGGAGCTCCGATGGCCAGTCCTTCGGCTTTCGCGAGCCTGCTCCAATAGCTGCTGACTCGTGTTAACGCCTCATCATCAATATCAACATCATGACCAAGCTCGCGCAAGTTGGCCACCATTCGGCTGGCCTCTGGCAGCGATGTGCCATTGCCGAGCGGGCCGATACCAACATGAACACCATCAGCTCCTGACTCCGCAGCGGCAAGGCTGGCCATGGCCCCAAGACCAATCGTGCAATGAAGATGAACCTCCAGCCGCTTTGCACCGATCGCTACTTTGACGGCAGGCACAAGAGTTCGCGCGCGCTCAGGGGTGAGCAATCCTGAAGGATCTTTGATATAGAATGCATCCACATTTGGCGAGGCCGCTAGCGTTGCAGCATAGCTTGCGTAAAACGCGTCGTCGTGAATGTCTGACAATGTGTAAGTGAGGGCAGCTATGGTTTCGGCATCGCCTTCTTGTTTCACAATCTGCGCTGTTTCCAGCACTGCTTCGAAATCATGCATCGCGTCCAACAACATAAACCTGCGAATGCCGTTGGCCATCAATCGACGATAAACGATCCGCATAAATTCAGGGTCCGCTTTTTCCCATGCAATAAAACGAAGACCTGTTGTGATGAACTGCAGCGGCGTCCTTGGCATGGCGGCGCGCGCCCGCCTGATGCGCTCCCACGGGTTGTCTTGAAAATAACGGACCGCAACCTGCATATGGCTTGATGCCGTAAAATCGATGGCGCGGAAGCCTACCCGGTCAACCTGACCCGCTATTTCAAGCATGTGGCGTGTCGATAAACCAGTGCCACCCCACTGGCTTTGATTGCCATCGCGCATGGACACATCAATGAGATCGATTTTAGCCACTGGCAAATCCTTCAAAAAAACGCGTGTCGACAGCACCGTTTTGGAACCGGGCATCCGCCATTATTTTGCGGTGCATCGGCGCTGTGGTTTCAACACCTTCAATGACCAAGGAGTTCAACGCTGATGCCATTCGAGCAATCGCATCGGGTCTGTCTTTTCCACTGACGATGATCTTGCCCATAAGAGAGTCATAATAGGGCGGAACCTCATCGCCGCTCTCAATGTGGGTATCGACGCGAATGTTGGGGCCAGCTGGCCAGCACACGACTGTCACTTTGCCGGGTGAAGGCCTGAAGTCTTTTGTCCAGTCCTCAGCGTTAATTCGCACTTCAATAGCATGACCATTGAAAACAAGATCTTCTTGCAAAATACCGAGTGGCAAACCATCGGCCACCAACAATTGCTGTTCAATGAGATCAACACCAGTAATCGCTTCCGTGACAGGGTGTTCAACTTGAATGCGCGCATTCATTTCGAGAAAATAAAAATCAAAGCGTTCAGCATCAACGAGAAACTCAACAGTACCCGCGCCACGATAATTTAAATACTCCGTGAGACGCACGGCTGCTTGGCGCAAGGCTTCATGTTGTGCTTCAGGAATATCTGGTGCTGGCGCTTCTTCCACCAGTTTTTGAAAACGGCGCTGGATTGAGCAATCACGTGTACCAAGATGAATCGCACGCTGACCATCACCCAGAACCTGAACTTCGACGTGTCGCCCGCGCGTGATATAGCGTTCAACATAGACCCGTGGATCGCCAAATGCAGCCTGTGCTTCGGCCATGGCCATGGCCACCATGGCTTCTAAATCTTCGGGCCGATCAACGCGCTTCATGCCGCGTCCACCGCCGCCTGATACGGCCTTGATCAAAAGTGGATAGCCAGTTTCTTGCGCACGGAGCCTGGCTTCCGCAACATCAGCCGCCTCGCCGCCGGGCACCACGGGCAAACCCGCCGTCACACCAACGGCGCGGGCTTTGAGCTTGTCTCCAACTGCGTCTAGGCTTTCAGGCGTTGGGCCCACGAATATAAGTCCGGCATCACTGACAGCGCGAGAGAACCTCGCGTTTTCCGACAGGAACCCATAGCCGGGGTGAACAGCATCAGCACCAGACTGCACGGCTGCTGCAACCACTACATCAACATTCAGATAGGTTTGTGACGAAGGCGCTGGCCCCAGCAAAACAACCTTATCGGCCATACGGGCTCCCAGCGAATTTTTGTCAGCCTCTGAAACACCGAGGATCGTTTTAATGCCCATGCGTTTTGCAGTGCGGATCACACGCAAAGCAATTTCACCGCGATTGGCAATGAACAATGAGCGGATCATGTCACACGCACGCGCATCAACACACCGTCTTTATCGACCATCAGCCCATTCTCAGCAAAGATCTCAACAATCTCGCCAGCCACACCTGCTGCAATTGAACTCATCACCTTCATGGTTTCAATAATGCCGATGATGGTATCTTTCTCCACATGCGAACCGACTTCGACAAAGTTGGGCGCACCTGGTGAAGGGGCACGATAAAACGTACCCGGTAAGGCGGAGCGAATGCTGACAAGGCCGGGGGTTTCAGGCACTGCCGTAGATTTTGCAAGTGTTGAGCTTGCCACAGCAACAATTGGTTCCACCAAAGATGAAGCCTGCTTCCAATCTTGGGTCCAGCCCGCTCCTGAGCGCGAGAATTTAACACTCACGCGCTTGGTTTGAATTTCGGCACTGTCATATTTCGTGCCATCGAGCACCGCAATAATTTCGGCTACGTCTTCGGCAGAGAGAAGGGGTTCGTCAGCCATAAAAACTCCAATGCTTTGATTCAAGCGGTGCCAGAACGTAGAGATAGTATTTCGCGGGCTTGCGCCCACGTGGCGACAGGCCGTTCATTTTTTTCACAAATCGCCACAGCGCGTTTGACCAGCGCCGCATTAGAAGGGGCAAGCGTGTTTTTGTCGATGCGCACATTGTCTTCCATGCCCGTGCGAGTGTGCCCACCCTTAGCAATGGCCCATTCATTGATCACAATCTGCGCTGGGCCAATTCCCGCAGCACACCACTGCGCATCCGGCGACAGTCGTTTCAGTGTTTCAATATAGAAATCTAAAATCTTCTCGTCCGCTGGCATGGCATTTTTCACGCCCATCACAAATTGCACATAGAGCGGACCTTTGAGGCGGCCGTCTTTCTGCATGGTTGCAGCTTGAACGATGTGACTCAAATCGAAGGCTTCAATTTCTGGCTTCACATTGTAAGTGAGCATTTCAGAGGCCAACCAATCCACGAGGTCCGGCGGGTTTTCATAAACGCGCGTGGGGAAGTTGTTGGAGCCGACGGACAGCGACGCCATGTCTGGACGAAGTGGCAACATACCCCCACGGACCTTCCCTGCTCCTGATCTGCCTCCAGTTGAAAGTTGCACGATCATGCCCGGGCAATGTTTCTCAAGACCTTCTTGCAGTCTTGCAAAACGCTCCGGATCAGATGTGGGTTTTCCCGCATCATCGCGCACATGGCAGTGGGCGATAGTGGCACCAGCCTCAAAGGCCTCTTGCGTGCTTTCAACCTGCTCAGAAATCGTGATCGGCACCGCGGGGTTATTCTCCTTGGTGGGAAGAGACCCTGTAATGGCAACGCAGATGATGCATGGGTTTGAAGTTTGATCTGCCATGATTTAAAACGGATAATGTTGGTTGGGATCTTCAATCGTGATCCAGCGCAGCACGGTAAATTCACTTATTGCAGCCGTGCCACCAAAGCGCCCATAGCCGCTTGATTTTACACCGCCGAACGGCATTTGCGCTTCATCGCCAACTGTCGGTCCATTGATGTGGCAGATGCCAGATTCAATTCTCGCCGCCACATCCATTGCGCGTTTGATGTCGCGGCTGAACACCGCCGATGAAAGGCCATATTCCGTATCATTGGCAACACGTATGGCTTCTTCGTCACCCGAAACACGAATGATGGGCTTTACGGGGTCGAAGGATTCCTCATTGTAGATGCGCATATTATCGCTCACGCCATCAAGCAGTGTAGCCTCAACGATGGAGCCTTTACGTTTACCGCCTGCGGTGAGTTTAGCGCCCTTGGAAACGGCGTCACTGATCAGACCATCCATCTTTATGGCGGCTTCTTCGGTGACCAAGGAACCCAGAACAACTTTGTCGCGTGGATTTCCGGCGGGCAACTTCGAAGCACGCGCTGTGAGTTTCGAGACGAACTCATCTGCAATCTTGTTATCCACGATGATGCGTTCGGTAGACATGCAAATCTGACCTTGGTTCATAAATGAACCGAAGATGGCAGCGTTCACAGCAGCGTCAATGTCGGCATCGTCCAACACCAAAAGAGGAGCTTTGCCACCCAGTTCCAAGAGCACCGGCTTCAATTCTTCAGCTGCCAACTTGGCAATAATTTTTCCAACTGCGCTCGAACCTGTGAAGTTGATGTGCTTGACCGCAGGATGCGCGATCAATGCTTTGACCACAGCACTGGCATCCCTCGGAGCGTTCGTCACTACGTTCAAAACGCCCTTGGGCAAACCAGCATCAGCGAAACACTGCCCAATCAACCGATGCGTTGCAGGGCACATTTCAGAAGCCTTCAAGACGACTGAGTTGCCGCATGCAATCGCCATGGCTACAGCCCGCACACCAAGAATAACAGGTGCATTCCAAGGTGCCATACCAAAGCAAACGCCGCGAGACTGGCGCATTCCCATGGCCAAAGACCCTGGTTTATTGGCTGGAATAATATCGCCCATGATTTGCGTCGTCATCGCAGCCGCTTCGCGGATCATGTTGGCCGCAAGGTAAACGTTGAAGCCTGCCCAAGGCCCGGTCGAACCCGTTTCCTTTATCATCAATGCAATGAAATCAGGTGTTTTTGAATCGAGAATATCAGCCGCCTTGTTCATGATGGCGCGGCGTGCAGATGGGCTGGTTTTTGACCACCCGAGAAACGCAGCCGAAGCAGAGTCTGCCGCAGCAATTGCATCTTTCACACTTGATGCAGGTGCACGCGTTGCCACTTCTTTGGTAACAGGATCGTGGCGATCAAAAGTCGCCTTTCCTTCAGCATGGCGTTCCTCACCATCAATTAAATTTGTAATTTCCATAATTATATCCTCAATTATTTTTATGAAATGAATCCAAAACTCTGGCGATGGTTTTGCCGAATATCATTTTGGAACTTCCAGAATTTTTAACTTATATCCGATGGGCAAAAACGTAATTCCGTAACGGTGTTCAATGGCCCCCCAAATGCCTTTTGGGAAATACAACGAAAAAATTACTGCAGCCAAGCCAAGGCCGATCAAATACCAAACGCCCGCTGCGCCAAACCACGTTTCAATCACAAAGAACAGCACAGCACCAATGATTGCACCTTCAAATTTTCCGATGCCGCCAACCAGCACCATGAAAATCATATAGGCTGTCCATTGCACACTGAAATATGTTTTGGGTTGGAATGTAAGCGCGGAGCACAACCAAAGTGCTCCAGCCAAACCGATGCCAAAAGCTGCAAGCACAAAGAGCTTTCGTTTGGTTTTAATCACATCAACGCCAACTGAAGTTGCCGCCACTTCATTGTCACGAATTGCCTGAATTGCGGCTCCTGATTTGCTGCGCAACAACGCATAAAGAATGCCCAGCAAAAGAAGCATTGACCCCAGCGCCATAAAATAGATGGCGATACGCCGAACATCTGAGGGATAGGCGTTCATCGAAATCAACGATGTGCCTGTCTCACCTTGGATCAGGTCATCAAGATTGACCAACAAATGTGTGAAAGCAGAAAGCACCCACATGCCAATGGCAAATTCGCCGCCTTTGAGATGCAGCATGAAATATGAAATCAACCACGCCACACAAGCAACGATGATCGCTGAAGCGAGGGTCGATGCAAAAGGATTGATGCCTGCATCAGCAAGCCGAATTGTAAAATAGGCCCCTAGTCCAAAAAACATTTGCTGGCCAATCGACACAAGCCCACCATAGCCAGCAAGGGCATTCCACATGGCAGCAAGCATGACGTAAATGAACAATGCCGTGAGCCGATCAAGCGTGCCTGATTTGAGCAACGCGGGCGCAACTGCAAATAAGGCAACAATGATTGCAATGCCGACAAAACCTATACGCGATGCGGGCGTCCATCTTTCAATAGCGAATGTTTTGGTCATGCCGTCTTCCTCTTCAACCATGCGAAGACAAAATTGCGATTTCTAAACAGGCGAATGAAAAGCACCGCCAAAAATGCAAAATGCCCGCCGAGCAAAAACCCCTGAGGATGAATTGATGCGCCTAAAGTTTGTGCCACCGCCAACACAATGCCCCCGATCAATGTACCCCAGAGCGAACCAATTCCGCCGATGACGGTGGCTTCAAAAGCTGAGAGCAACTGCATACCGCCTGAGTAGGGTTCAAACGTAGAGCGCATTCCGAGGAACGCTCCTGCCAGTGTGACAGTGGCCATCGCAATCGCTGCGGCTGCAGCACTGGCGCGCTTTGCATCAATTCCCACCAATCCCGCCGTATCAGGATCCATGGCAGTGGCGCGAATGGAGCGGCCCATTTGAGTTTTTTTGAGGAATACGTGCAACGCACCAATGACCAGAACGACTGCGACCAAGATGAGGACTTGCAATTTCCCAACAAACAAGCCACCCGGCAATTCGTAGGAATCCCAAGACAGGTCTCCGATGTAGGGGGCAAGCGAACGCGTATCTGCACCAAAACGCTGGAACATCAAGTTATCAAGCAAGATCGCCAAGCCAAATGTGGTAAGAACCGGCAGCAGTTCACCCCCGCGTGCCGATCTATCCAACATGTAGCGTTGCAGCACCCAGCCTAAAGCAGCCATAAGGGGTGCAACAAAAAGCAGGCCTAAAAAAGGATTGATGCCGATTTTTTCTGCCAAAACAAAAAGCAAAAAGGCGCTGAGGACTGCAAGTGAGCCATGCGCTAAATTGATGATGCGCATAACTGAGAACATGAATGAAAGCCCAATGGCAATCATCGCGTAGTAACCACCGAGGAACACCGCTTGAATGAGATTGCTCAGCATCTTAGTGCCCGCCTCCGCGCTTGCCGAAATACGCCGTCGTAATTTCCTCGCGCGTTACGTTATGAACCGCGCGGTCTAACACAAATTGTCCTTCCAACATGCAGACGATGCGCGTGGCAAAATTTAATGCGCGTGACAAATCTTGCTCGACCAAAACGATCGTTGTTCCTGATTTTATGACTTGAAGCGAAGCGTAAACCAAATCGACAGCAGCTGGCGAGAGGCCCAATGAAATTTCATCCAAGAGTAAAATGTCTGGGTTGCTCATCAGCGCCCGCCCGATGGCTGTGGCTTGCTGTTCGCCGCCAGAAAGAGTGGCCGCTTTGGCGTGGCGGCGTTTTAATAAATTCGGGAATGCTTCAAAAACTCTTTCAATGGTCCAGTCACCTGTCCTACCAGCGATACTTCCGAGGATGAGATTTTCTTCCACACTCATGTCCTGAAACAATTTGCGGCCCTCAGGCACCAGTGACACGCCAGCTTTCACCCGGCGGAAAGATTGCGTTAAAGTAAGATCGGAGCCACTCACAAGAATCCGCCCTGATGCCGGTTGATGCGCTCCCGCAATGGCGCGCAACAACGTCGATTTACCAGCACCATTTGCGCCAACCAAGGCCACAATTTCTGATTTGCCAATGCTGATGCTCACATCCTTGACGGCCCGCAATTGACCATGGCGCACATCCAAATTTTCAAGAACAAGATATGTCATTCCGGTGTCCGCCCCAAATAGGCTTCGACGACGGCTCTGTCTTTCATCACCACCTCTGGATCACCATCGGCAATAATTTTCCCATCCGCCATGCAAATCAATCGCTTTGCCACTTGCAGCAGAACATGCACGATATGTTCAATCCACACGATGCAGATGCCACGGTTGTGCAGTTCTCGAATGGTATCGACCAGCTCGCTGGCTTCCGCATCGGTGAGGCCTCCACCAATTTCATCAAGCAGCAAAATTTTCGGACGCGTCGCAAGAGCGCGGGCCAGTTCTAGCCGCTTGCGATCAAGCAATCCAATGCCCTCAGCTTTGCGATTGGCCAGTGCCAACATGCCACAAAGTTTCAAAGAGTCATGGGTGAGGTCGTAGGCCGCTTCACCTTCCAGTGCTGCGCCATGAGTTGCCGCAACATAAATATTTTCAAACACTGTCATCCCCAAAAAGGGTCTGGGGATTTGATGGGTTTTTGATAACCCGAGAAGGCAACGCGATGCCGCCGATGTATGCGTAACGTCTGAGCCCTGAAGTTCAACTGTTCCTCCATTTGGCGTATAAGTTCCAGAAAGCACATTCATGAGTGTTGTTTTTCCCGCACCGTTCGGTCCAACGATACCAATGGCCTCGCCTTCACGTACCGCAAAGTCAACATGGTCCAGCACGACAAGTGCGCCAAACTTTTTGCTGACCTTCTTTGCGCTGAGAATTGTTGCGGAATTTTGCATCATACGAGAACTTCTTTAGGCGAATGAAATATCAAAGGGTTTATTTGTCATGAACACAAGTGTCGTCGGTCCCTCATTGGTCGCACCATGTTCGCCAATCAAACCTTCCGGATACCAAACAAAATCACCAGGACCATAAATTCCATCATGGGTATAAAGTTTGCCAGACACAACATAAAGTCCATGCGCGCACGGGTGCGTGTGTTTCGGCGTGACAACACCCGCAGGATATCGCACCACCATCACCTCCATGCCCGTGTCACTGTCTTTCAAAAAGTGCTTACGCTGAATGGTCTTGCCGGTGACCGGATTGAACACATCCTCCCACGGCATATCAGCATCAAGATATGTGGCCATTTTTAAAGGCTGCATGAGGTTTCTCCAGACGTTCGCAGATCAAATTCCCAAAGGAACTTGATCTGCAGTTTTTGTCAAATTATCCGCCGTAGGGCAGAAGGGCAGCGCCAACGGGCACATTTGCGTCCGTTGAATTTTCAGTCACCACCAAATCATACGCGTGTTTGCCATCCGCTGATTTCACCCATTGCATGCCAACAATAGGGCCATGAGAAACATTGGGAACCGGGCCAGACGTGAAATCAATTGCACCATTGATCGTCGATGTTTTCAAAGTGCTAATGGCTTTGACAACTTCAGCTTTGCTTTTTGGATCAGCTGAGGCTTTCAACGCTTCCGTGGCTGCATCAAACACGGCCATAGTGGCGCCCAGTTGCACAGTCCATTGCTTGCCACTTGCCGCTTCATAGCCATCAGCAAGTTCTATTGCCGAGATTCCTGTGAGCGAAGACTTGTAAGGGAAAGTCTTATGCCAATAAGCTGCACTTGCCATGTTTGTGCCAAGTGACCCCAAGGCTTCTATGTCGGTTGGAAAAATTCCAAATTTAGCTGGTTGGGCAATTTTGAATTGCTTGTGCAAACCTTGTTGTGCGGCTTGACGCCAGAAAGCTACAAAGTCTGGTGGAATTGGGAAGCCATTGAAAATTTCAACACCTTCTTTTTTGAACAGAGCAATTTGTGAGGAGAAGTCTGTTGTTCCAGTTTCATAGGCACCTGGATCAACAATTGTATAACCAGCAGCTGCAAGCTTTGGTGCAAGCACGGCGCGGATCGCATTGCCATCGGCATCATTTGGATACATCACACCAACTTTCTTGTTGGTCTCAATCAATGACCACTGCTTGATATAAGCTTTATAGAATTCATCAACGCCGAAACCAAAATGATAAGTCCACTTAAAAGGTGAAGGTTCGCCAGGCTTGGCACCACGGCCAAAATACCATGCTTCCCACGGCATCACTGTCGAAAGACAAGGAACCCCTGCTGCTTCGCAGGCATCTGCCACCGGGTTAATTGTTTCCGGTGTTGAAACCGCCAACATCAAATCAATTCCGCTGTTTGTGATCAAATCTTTAGCAAGTTGTCCGGCGCGCGAAGGATCGGATTGTGTGTCGCGGTCAAGAATTTCAACTTCATAAGTTTTACCACCAATCGTCAAACCTTTTTCCAAGGCTTTCCGAACAAGAGCCAACACATGGCCGTCCGTTTGGCCAAAGCCGCCAAGCGGCCCGGTGATCGGGCTGATAAAGCCAATGGTCAATTTATCGGCAGCAAATGCCGGTGAGAAAGTGCCTGACAGTGGTAGTGCAGCTGCACCTGCGCTGGCTAGCAAGAGATCGCGACGATTTAGTTTCTTCATTTTTTAGTCCTCCATTTTATTTAATTAACACGTTAATCATTTTTAAACGGTAGTCCAGTGTAATTTTCTGCAACCATACTTTGTGCTGCGAGTGACCTGGCAATATAGTCAATCTCGCTTTCCTGAATGCGTTGTTCAAATTCAGTCTGTTGCGGAAAGCGATGCAATAATGTTGTCATCCACCACGAAAAGCGAATGGCTTTCCACACGCGAGCAAGCGCAGTGTTTGAATAAGCATCAAGAAAGGAATTAGACTTCTCTGCATAGTGCTGCTTCAAGCCTTCCGACAAATAATACACATCAGACACGGCTAGATTTAGGCCCTTGGCACCGGTGGGTGGGACGATATGGGCTGAGTCACCACAGAGAAACAGATTTCCCCAGCGCATCGTTTCACAAACAAAGCTCCGAAGAGGTGCGATTGATTTTTCAATTGATGGACCAGTGACCAGTGCCTCTGCGGCTACTGCTGGAAGGCGGCGTTTCAGCTCTTCCCAAAACGCGGCATCGCTCCAGTTTTCCACTTTGTCGTCGAGTGGCACTTGCACATAGTAGCGCGACAACATTGGATTTCGCATCGATGCCAATGCAAAACCACGGGTGTGATTGGCATAAATCAACTCATGCGAGACCGGAGGCGTTTCAGATAGAACACCAAGCCAGCCAAACGGATAGACCCGTTCAAATTCTTTTCGCTGATCGGCGGGGATGCTTTGGCGGCTCACACCGTGAAAACCATCACAGCCCGCAACATAATCACAATCAACGCGGTGCAGTGTGCCATTTTTTTTATAAGTCACAAATGGTTTTGCGGTTGTTACATCATGCAGGGCCACATCATCCGCTTGTTCCACAATCGTCGCGCCCATGATGCGCTGAGCGTCGTAAAGGTCCTTGGTCACTTCAGTCTGGCCATAAACCATCACACGCTTGCCGCAACGTTCGGTAAATGGAATCCGAAATTGCTGATTTTGCGCCGCGAGGAAAAATCCTTCATGGGGATGTCCTTCGCGGTCCATGCGGGCTCCAGCACCTGCTTTGCGCAAAACATCAACCGTGCCTGCTTCCAACACGCCAGCGCGAATGCGCTTCAACACATAGTCGCGTGTTTGACGTTCGATAACCACCGTCGCAATACCAGCCTGATTAAGCAGCTGAGACAGCAATAAGCCTGATGGTCCACCGCCAATGATTGCGACTTGGGTTCTCATGCGCGCCCCATTGCTGTGATGGAGTGCAAGAGTTCACCTGAAATACGCGTTGCGGCTGCGGCTGCCAAAATCATTTGGGGTAGCAACACCCATTCCAAAGTCCATGCGGCACCGGAGCGTTCTTGCTCATGCACGAGCGCGTGATGCAGGCCAGAAACGAGAGTTGCGTTGAATCTTGCCAGTGTGACCAGAGTTTCTGCCTGCACCGGATTTTTTTTATGGTGCATTACTGATGAAGTGCCGCCGCTGGAAAATTCAATCTCAGCTATTTCATTCTGCGCCATCAAACAACAATCAGCGCCCATCTTGCCAAGCGCACCAGTAATAAGACTGCACGCATTGGCGAGCCCCACGATTGGTGCGCGGGTGCTGTGCCAGTTTTGTGGAATAACCTCGAGGTCGAGGTGTTCAGCAATACTCAACTTTAGGCCTGCGGCTTTATCACCAAATTCACCGAGAACACCAATTGGCCCACCAAATTGCAATGGGAAATGGCAGGCGTTGATAGCCAATTGTGCATCTTCAATGCCGCTGCGCCATGACGCTAACCGACCTGCCACGGTGAACGGTAAGGCTTGCTGCATACGCGTTCGCGCCATTAAGGTGTTGTTACCAAATGCTGCAGTGAGCTTTTCCAAATTCGCGAGCACCAATTCCACGCGAGCTGAAAAAATCACAAAACTTTTCTTCGCACGGATCATCAATGACGTATCAATGACATCCTGACTTGTTGACCCAAAATGCAGGTGTTGATTGGAATGGGCTTTCAGTTGGGCCACAAGTGCTGGCACAGTCATGCCATCGCGAGCAACACCTTCAGCTAATTCTACATGATCGACAACGAATGATTTTAGCGATGCCGAAATTTCGGTCGCTGCTTCTGCAGGAATGAAACCGAACTTGGCCTCCGCAACGGCCAGCGCGACTTCAAATTCAAGCATCGCAGCAACATCTGCTTCAACCGAAAACAAAGTCGCAATTTCCGCGTCGCCCAGAAGTGGCGAGAGAAGTTGGCTTTGTTGCAGCGTGAATGACATTTTTCTGCCCCTAGATATCAAAGAACACAGTTTCGTTTTCACCCTGCAAGTGAATATCGAAAATGTAGGTGTCGCCATTGCGGCTTGCCAGCAGCGTGTTTACCCGTTCCTTGTGTTCTATCCTTTTTAGGATGGGATCATGTGAGTTGTCTTCGTCGACGAAATACATGCGTGTGTTGAGGCCCAGATTGATGCCCCGTGCGACGATCCAGAATGTAATGTGCGGGGATTGTTTGTCACCACTCGGATGCGGAACCGAACCCGGCTTTATAGTTTCAAATTTAAAAAACCCAGTGTCCATATCGGTGGCGCAGCGGCCCCAGCCTTGGAAGTTTTCCGAATTGTATTTGCCTTCAGCATCGGCCTGCCAGATTTCGATCAGTGCATCCTTCAGCACCAAGCCACCACCATCAAAAACGCGACCCTCAATTTTGATGCGCTCACCTTTAGTCTTAGCGCTGAGCATTTCGTTGCCAAGATCATGAGGATACACACCCGTAATGCCACTAAAATTTGGCGTGAGGCCAATGTGAACATAAGGGCCTGCAGTTTGCGATGCTGATTCTTTCAACTTCATATCAATTGCCCTCCAACTTGTTTTCGAACAAAGTGGAACGGCGACCCCGCAAGGTAATATCAAATTTCCACGCCCGCGCATCCATGGGAATGGTGTTGTCGTGATCGTAGGTTGAGATCAAACGGCGCACCGCCTCCTTGTCGTGAATGGTTGCAACAATCGGGCAAAGATCTATCAATGGATCACCAGCGAAATACATTTGCGTAATCAGGCGCTGGGCAAAGCCTGAACCGAAAACCGAGAAGTGAATATGCGCAGGCCGCCAATCATTCACACCATTGGGCCAAGGATAAGGGCCAGGTTTGATGGTGCGAAATGTGTAGTTGCCGTTTTCGTCTGTCATGCAGCGACCGCAGCCACCAAAATTCGGATCAAGTGCCGCGACATAGCCTTCCTTTTTGTGACGATAGCGACCACCCGCATTGGCCTGCCACACTTCGAGCAAAACATTGGGCACAGGCTTTCCGCGTTCATCCAACACGCGGCCATGCACGATGATGCGTTCGCCAACTGCGCTTTCACCAGATTTGGCAAAATTATAAATCAGGTCGTTATCGAGCTGACCTAAAATGTTTTGTCCAAACACCGGACCACTAATTTCGCTGATCGTGTTGGGAAATGAAATCAAGGAACGCTTAGGCGAGCGCAACACTGATGATTTATAGGACGGAGAAAACGACTTAGGATGCCAGTCTAAATCTCTGGCAAAAAATGCGCCTGTTTCCGGAGCTTTGTTGCTCATGCCGCACCCTTTTCTTTTTCCATTTCAGCAAAGGTTTCTTTGACAATTTTTATGGCATGATTGGCAGCTGGAACGCCAGCATAAATCGCCACATGCAAAAGCGCTTCGCGAATATCATCAGCACTGGCCCCTGTATTGCGGCAGCTGCGCACATGCATCGCCACTTCCTCGTCTTGGCCCAAGGCAGCTAGCAACGCGATGGTGATCATCGAGCGCTCACGCAAGGAAATATTTGGCCGCGACCACACATGACCCCAAGCGGCTTCGGTGATCAGTTCTTGAAAAGGCGCATCAAAATCTGACTTGCTGGCTTCGGCTCTGGTCACATGTGCATCGCCCAAAACCTTGCGTCGCGTTTTCATTCCTGTTTCATAAGTGGTCATCGGCATCTCGCTCAATTCTGATCAATGAAATTGGAAACTAATTTTGTATAATGTTCAGGATATTCGATGCAAGGCAAGTGCGCGGCACCTGAAATCAATTCATATTTTGCATTTGGAATTTGTTCCGCCATATTTTGCACCAAAGCAGGGGGCGTAGACCCATCATGTTCCCCTGCAATGCAAAGCACCGGAACAGCAATCTGCGCGGCCTGTTTTGTAAAATCCGCATCGCGAATGGCTTCACAACACGCGAGATATCCATCCTGCGATGTGCGCTCCAACATGTTTTTGTAAAGCGCAAGTTCAGTTGGCTTACCGCTGCGAAATTCTGGCGCAAACCAGCGCTCCAATATCGCTTCAGAAATAGATGCAATGCCACCCCCTTCAATCGCGGCAATGCGCGTACCCCACATTTCAGCATTGCCGATTTTCAATCCCGTATTACTCAAGATCATGCCGCGAACTAAATCTGGTCGCTGATGATAAAGGCTCTGCGCAATCAGTCCTCCAACCGAAATTCCACACAGGTAAACTTGCGAAAGATCTAAATGTGCAAGCAGCGCCTCAAGGTCGCCAGCAAAACCCGCAATCGTTGAAGGCCCCAACCGACCTGATGATAATCCGTGACCAGCTTTATCATGCAGCACCACATTGAAGCGGCCACCCATCGCTGCAACCACGCCATCCCAAATTCGGAAATCACTTCCGAGTGAATTAATGAAAACCACGGTCTTTCGCGCGGGATCAAGTTCACTTGCCCTGAAATGAAGTACGCTCGAACTGGTTTGAAATTGTTGCATAATTTAACAATTACATATAATAGTTGACACGATAAATCATTTTTTTGCTCTTATTAATAGCATTTTAGATATGAAAAACGCCCGACAACTGAAACTTCACCAGCTCGAAACCTTCGTGGAAGTGGCCCGCCACAAATCGGTGACGCGGGCGGCTGAGAGCATGAACCTCACCCAACCCGCCGTGACCCGCACCTTGCGAGAGCTTGAAGCCATCTGCGGAACTGCACTGGTTGCCAAAGATGGTCGCGGCATTCGCATCACGCCTCAAGGTGAAACGTTTCTGCGCCACGCGGGCGCGAGCTTAGCTGCCGCCCGCAATGGTTTGGTTGCAGTGGCCGATTTAAACGGAAGCGACAGGCCCGCCATCCGCATCGGCGCATTGCCCACGGTGTCAGCCCTCATCATGCCCGGTGCGGTGTCGCGTTATCTGGCTGAAAGCTTGCGCAACCCATTGCGCATATCCACTGGAGAAAACCGCGCGTTGCTGGATCAACTCCGCAGCGGAGAATTAGATTTGGTGATGGGCCGCCTGCCCGCGCCCGAAAGCATGGCAGGCCTTGTGTTCGAACCGCTCTATCGTGACATTGTGGTCTTCGCTGTGCATCACAGCCACGCGCTTGCGGGGCGCAGCACCATCAGCGCCGCGGAGATTTCATCCTCCCCCATGCTGGTGCCCACGTCTGTGTCCATCATCGGGCCTTATGTAAAACGCCTGTTCATCGAACAAGGCCTGCCCGAACCAACGCAAGCTATAGAAACCGTATCAGACAGCTTCGGCCGCGCCTTCACGAGAGAACATGGTGCCATATGGATCATCTCACGTGGGGTGATTGCAGCTGAACTAGAGTCAGGCGAATTCGTTGCCCTGCCGATTAACACGCAATCAACATTGGGTGCAGTCGGGCTGTGTATGAAAGCCGGCGAACCGCTGGAGGCAACAGTGGAGATTTTCGCAAATATTCTGCGCGAAGAAGTGAAGCGGAGAGCAGATTTCTTGCCGGAACATGTGGGGTGAGGAGATAATGTTGTGAAATAAAAAGTACTGACACCGAAACCGGCAAAATGAGAAAGTTAAAATTGTAAAATTTACTCCACGGCGAAAACAATTGTTTCCAATGGCTTTAATTCAATGGGGACGACTTGGTCGTTGCCATTTGAGTCTTTGAACGAAAAGATGCAAATTGATTTTTGTTCTACAGTCTCTTGCGGGGCAAACCGATTGTCCAAACTCTTTAATGACAGCAACTTAAGTATCCCTGATCGTCCAGGTGCCCAAAGAACAGGTTCGTGTTCAAAGAAATAAACTGTTCGAACTTTGACGTCATTTAACTTTGGGTATTCACGGTCTCCAGAGCTGATAAACCAGTTTTTTGAAGGCCTAGAAATTTGGCATGTCATTCCACTGCTGATGAAAGATCGAGCCCCTTGGTTCGAAATAAAAATCGCTGATTGATGTTCATCTAATTCAGATATTTGCGCTACTGCCTGAAAGTCAGGCACCCTATAAATTACGCTATTAGCGAAGCCCAGCAATTGACTAGCAAGCAAACTAATCAACGATATCAGAGCGATCAATAGTGCAATAAAAGTGTTGCCAAAATCGAGATGTCTACGCCAATTTTGGTAACTTCCACATGCAGTACATTTAAGTGCTGCGTTTGGCATTTCCTTAGCGCAAATCAAGCAGATTTTGTTCTGATCTCTATCCATATCGCATTAATACAACAAAAAACCAGTAATAGGAAACCGAGACGCTTCCCTTTACTTCTCCCACAACCATCAAGCAGCATTAAGTGAATTCACTTGACTCACATCAACTTCGCGCTCGCCTTGCCAGGCGTCATAGACGGCTTGCATGTGCAGCCACGTGCCAACGCCGCCACCAAACATCTTGCCGATCAAGGCGGCAACATTTGGCAAGAGGGGTTTCGAAGAACGGAGTCGCTTCCCTTTTTCACATCAAGCTGCTTCCGGCACATAATGCAGCACCAGAAGCTGCGCCTGTTGCAAGGGCGTTATTGCATAGGGACGGCCTTGATCGTCGCTGAACTCGATGAGCAGATTTGCTGCATCGAGAACTTCAACTACTGTGCCGACTTGCCCACTGGCCAATGATTTTTCTGGCACATCTTCAAGCAACGCCACCACATCCAAAAGTTCTGGCGACTTTTTCGTTATTTTCGACATGTTATTCATCACAGCACCCAACATGTTATCAAGCGAGGAAATTGTTCCCCGGTCTTTATGATCCAACCTGCTCTTACCACAGTTGATTTCCCCTGTCGCGCCAAAGGTAGATCAACCCGCCAGCGGACGCCAAAGTTATCAGTTTCGAGCTTTTCAGCAGGTTGATTTTGAATGCCTTCCAGCACTTTCTGCCGCAACCACTGCGCATCATCGACCGTCAAACCGAGCGCTTCGCGAAAAACGCGGGCTTTATGCCGCCCGCGCGGATGATCTGGGCTGAGGCAATAATCACGCAACTTAACAAATTCGACAATGGCATTTTGAAAATTTGGAAGTTTTTGCATGGCATTTAAGAATAGCCCAAGACGTGCCGAAACACAAAACATGCCGCGCAATCAATGGGAAGGAAAGGGGACGATTCACTTTTCTTCCTGAGTTTAAACGGAATTCTAACTCTATTTCCCTCCCCACAAGGGGGAGGGAGAAAAAAGCTCATCCGCCCAACAACCTCACCGCATTTTCCTTCAAAATCAGCGGCCTCACTTCATCCTTAAACGCCGCCGCCTCAAATGCGGCCAGCCATTTTTCTGGGGCAATCATCGGCCAATCAGAACCAAACAGCATTTTCTTTTTCAAAATCGTATTGGCATAGCGCACCAGAATTTCGGGGAAATATTTGGGGCTCCAGCCGGAGAGATCGATATAGACATTGGGCTTGTGCTGGGCGACCGACAGTGCCTCTTCTTGCCATGGAAATGACGGGTGGGCCAGTACGATTGGCATGTCGGGGAAATCAACAGCCACATCATCAATAAACATCGGGTTTGAATATTTCAGCCGCATACCATTGCCGCCGCGCATGCCAGAACCAACACCAGTTTGGCCGGTGTGGAAAAGCGCTATCGTTCCAGATTCTGCAATCGCTTCATAAAGCGGATAAGCCATGCGGTCATTCGGGAAGAAGCCTTGCATGGTGGGGTGGAACTTGAAACCCTTCACACCAAAATCTTGCACCAAGCGCTTGGCTTCACGGGCACCTAGTTTTCCTTTGGCGGGATCAATGGACGCAAACGGAATGAGCACATCAGAATTGGCCGCTGCCAGCTCTGCCACTTCTTCATTCTTGTAACGGCGGTATCCCGTCTCACGCTCAGCATCGACGGGGAAGATGACGGCGGCGATATTCTGCGCGCGGTAATGCGCTGCGGTTTCTTCCACTGTGGGCGGGTGGCTCCAGGGCGCGCCAAAATATTTGGCCATGCCCGCTTGCAATTCATCATAGCCATCATCCGAATGGCAACCGCAGGGTTCTTCAGCGTGGGTGTGAAAATCTATCGCACGAACTTTTGTGAAATCAAACATTTTTGTTCAGACCCATATCAACATTGAGATTGCTCGTGTTTCACACACTGACTAGCATGACAAAACAAGAAATGGAAAAATTATGAAGCACAACAATCCCATCCGCGCTGCTGTATTTGATATTGATGGCACACTTGCTTTGATGGACAAAGCCAAGGGAACTTATCAGGCGTTGCCCGGTGCTGTGGAGGCGGTCAATGCGCTGACGGCACGTGGCCTTTCCGTTGTGGCTTATACCAATGGTACGTTTTTTCCACCGGAACATTATTATGCCCCGCTGGCGGACGCGGGTTTGAACTTTGCACCGGGGCATATTTTAACGCCTGCAACTGTGGCCGCGCGGCAACTGGTGACGCTCGGACACAAACGTGTGATGTTGATTGGTGCTGAAGGCACACGTGTTCCATTGGAACAAGCAGGTATTGAGATTGTGGAAGCAGAGGGTGAGCCTGATGTTGAAGTTGTTTTGTTGGCGTGGACCAAGGAATATAATTCACGACAGTTGGATGCAGCAGCCCAAGCCATTTGGCGCGGGGCCAAACTTTATGCAACTTCGGTTGCTCCCTATTTTGCCGGTGCGCATGGCAAGATCATGGGTGTTTCGGGTGGGGCTGCGGCAGCGCTCAATCATGCCACAGGTGTGACCGCCGAAGTGTTTGGCAAACCTTCAACGGCGGGCCTAGATATCATCAGTGAGATCACAAAAGTTCCTTCATCCGAAATGGTGGTGATTGGTGATGACCCAAATTTAGAAATTGCCATGGCGCGAAAAGGTGGCGCATTTGCAGTGGGCATCACCACTGGCGTTGCCGATCACGCAGCCTTCAATTCAATCAACGCTGATTTGCGCGCCCATGTGGTGCTGCGGGATCTTCTCAACTTTTCAACCCATGAATGGATGAGATAATGATCCAAGAAAGTGCAATTCTTTGGGAGGCTGATGCTGAGCGGCGCGCTGGTTTGAATATCACAAAGTTCATCACTTGGCTTAGCGGGCGTGGCCAACATTTCACGGGTTATCAAGATTTGTGGGAGTGGTCTGTCACAGATTTGGCGGGCTTCTGGCAAGCCATAGCAGATTATTTCGAACTGATTATGGAGGGCGAATGCAAAGAGGTTGTTTCCGCTGATCCTATGCCGCGCACAAGGTGGTTTGTGGGCACGCGAATGAATTATGCTGAGCACATTTTGCGCAACGAAAATAATGGCGATCCTTCTCGTGTGATGTTGCATCATAGTTCAGAACTTCGTCTCTCGGCTACAATGAGTTGGGCGGAAACATGCGGCGCTGTGCGCAAGCTGGCCACGAAAATGCGCGAAATGGGCATCGTTCCGGGCGACCGCATTGTGGCCTATATGCCGAATATTCCTGAAACCTTCATCGCCATGTTGGCCACTACGGCCATTGGTGCCACATGGTCTTCGGCAGCGCCAGAATTTGGGCCGCAAACGGTGATCGATCGCTTTTCGCAGATTGAGCCGAAACTCATTTTCGCCTGCAACGGCTATCGCTATGGCGGCAAAGATTTTGATCGCACGGCAGACTTGAGCCGCATACTTTCGTCGCTGCCAAGCGCAAAAACCTTGGTGATGCTTGACTATTTGCCAGAGGCTAAAAAGCAACCAGAGTTTTCTGGCGAAATCTTAGATTGGAATGAGTTGTTCGGCGGACCTGATGTCGCGCGTAATGATTTCAAATACACACGCGTTGCATCCGATCATCCGCTATGGATTCTGTTTACATCCGGCACCACAGGCCTGCCCAAACCCATCGTGCAAGGCCATCATGGAGTCGTGTTGGAGCATTATAAATCTGCGGCATTTCATTTTGAACTGCAGGAAGGTGGCGCACTGTTTTTCTATTCTACAACGGGTTGGATGGTGTGGAACACTTTGACCTGGGGCCTTCTGATGAACGGCCGCGCCGTGATGTATGACGGCCACCCAGCATATCCTGATGCACGGTTGCTTTGGCGTATTTCTGAAGAGGTGAAAGCCAGTGTGATGGGAGTGAGCCCCACTTATATTCAAATCGTCAAACAGCAAGATATTCATCCGTGTACTGAATTTAATTTAAATGCACTTCGCGCCATTATGCTGGTGGGATCGCCTTCAACACCGGAAACGTTTGAATGGGTGATGAATGAAGTGAAGGCCGATATTTGGGCTTCATCGCAATCGGGTGGCACGGAGTTTTGTTCAGGACTGCTGGCTGGTTCGACACTGCTGCCAACCCGGGCGGGAGAAATTCAAGCCCCCGCACTTGGCGTTGACGCTTGCGCTTTCGACGATGACGGCAATGTTCTCACTAATGAGGTCGGTGAACTTGTCATTCGCAAACCCATGCCATCAATGCCGCTCTATTTTTGGGGTGACAAAAATTTTGCGCGATATACGGCAAGTTACTTCGAAGAATGGCCCGGCATTTGGCGCCATGGCGACCGTGTGAAATTCAATGATCATGGCGGCATTTTTGTTTTGGGCAGATCAGATGCAACGCTCAACCGATATGGGGTTCGTATTGGTTCGGCAGAAATTTATCGCACCATGGAAGGCATCGCCGACGTAATCGACAGCCTGATCATTTGCATCGAAGATGGCAAAGGTGGTTTTTACATGCCACTGTTTGTTAAAATGGCTGCAGGCAAAACTTGTACCGATGAATTTAAAAAAGAGATTGTAAAGCGCTTGCGCAGCGAACGCAGCCCACGCCATGTGCCAGATGAGATTGTTGAGGTGCCAGATATTCCCGTGACCCTTACAGGCAAGAAAATGGAAGTTCCGGTGCGAAAAATTCTATTGGGCAGCACAATTGATAAAGTGGCCAGCCGCGACGCCACGCGCAATCCGATAGCACTGGAATGGTTTGTTGATTTCGCCAAGCAGCGCCAAAAATGATCAGCGATATTTTTTCAGTCAAAGGTAAAACCGTGTTGATCACGGGTGCCGCTTCTGGCTTAGGCCGAGAGATGGCGATTGCTTTTGTTGAAAATGGTACGCGCCAAGTGCTGGCGATTATGGCGAAACAAAAATATGGCAAGTTAATTACTGTCGCCTCGATGTTTGGAATTGCCGCTCCAGCAGGATTATTTCCCCGCCCAGCTTATGCGGCCTCAAAAGGTGCGGTCGTCAATCTGGCGCGTGAATTAGCAATCCAATATGCGCTCTTTAATATCCAAGTGAACGCCCTATGCCCGGGATTTTTTCGAACACCCGCGAGGCCGCGCAATGCTGAGAATGCTAAACTCATGGCGGTGTACTAGCACGCTAGTTGCTACCGCCCAGTGGCCACCTGAAACACCGCGCCCTCCAAAGCCTGCGTCACCGTGATCTGGCACGTGAGTCTGCTATTGTCTTGTGGCTCATTGGCGTTGAATTCAATGGTATCTGCTTCATCATTGCGCGGTGTTGGTAACTCACCTGCGGGTGTTTCTAAAACATAACAATGGCAGGTGGCACACATGGCGGAACCGCCGCACTCAGCAATAATGCCCTGCACATTGGCTTTGTAGGCGGCCTGCATCAGCGTGTCGTCAATCTTGGCATCAACTTCGCGACGTGTGCCGTCGGCTTCAACAAAAATTACTTTTACCATGTTCAGTGCCTCAAATAAATTGCCGACCACCATCGATGATCAAGGTTTGGCCCGTCATGTAGCTTGAAAGTGGGGAGGCCAAAAACAGCGCTCCCCCCACAATATCTTCAACTTCCGCAGGCCGCTTCAACGCGCCGCGCTCAACGCCGTATGTCCGCGCATTTTCCATGTGACCAAGACTTGCTTCGGTCATCGTAAATCCTGGCGCCAACACATTGACGCGAATTTTATCGTCGCCCAATTCCTTAGCCATGGTGCGGCTCATGGCAATCACAGCACCCTTGGAGGCCACATAGTGCATCCATTGCGGCGAGCCTGAAAACACCGTAGCCGAGGCAATATTAATTATTGAACCGCCGCCTGCTATTTTCATCAGTGGTGCCAAAAAGCGGCTTGCCTGCCAAACGCCTTTGACATTTACAGCCATCACACGGTCCCACTCATCTTCGTCAATTTCGGCGAAGGGCTTGCGTTGCAGCGTGCCGTAGAGCGCTGCGTTGTTGACCAACACATCAAGCCCGCCCAATTTATCCTGTGCCATGTCGGCAAGTGCCTTGCAACTTTGCGACGATGTTATATCGCAGGAAGCGGCAAAACCATGGCCCATCATTGAAACAGTTTCCTTAGCGCCCAACTCGTTCACGTCAACCGCGAGCACAGTTGCGCCAGCCTTTGTAAACGCGAGAGCAAAGGCGCGGCCCAAACCCGTTGCTGCACCTGTAACAATAACGCGTTTTCCCTCTAAACCAAGATTGCTCACTTTATCTCCATGTAATTTGAAAGGGCCAGTTCAGCCCGCAAGGATGCCGTGAAAGTTTCTGCCATGGCACGGCCCAGAGCTGTGAGCAGGCGTGGATTGGAAACGGTGCTCACCATGTCCACATATTCAGCCAAGTTCCAATCATACCAGCCGCGAATGATGCGCATGCCATGTGGCGTGGTGCGCCAGCCTTTGTCTGAATCTTTGACGACAGCATCATTGATCGACCTTTGCTCGCGCGTGGTATCGTGACCGTCAATAATTGCCAGCACAGCTTCGATATCCACGCCTGCTGGCATGTGCTTGTTCAAAATCTCACGCGCAATTTCCACACCATAAAGCTCGTGATCACGCACCAAATCTGGGCGCTTGGGATGTCTACCAATGGCATCCAGCAACAACGCCTGCGGTACACGCTTCCAACCGGTATCATGCAAGAGAATCGCCGGCAGAACCACGGATTCATCGGCTTCCGGTATAAGTTTCAAAAGCTGTTGCGCCACAGCATAAGCTACGAGCGTGTGTTCATCATTGTTGCGCACATCCAGATATGGCTTGGCATCTTCCCAAAGTGCAGCATCACGGTCTGTAAGAAAAGCGTTCATTCAGGCACATCATAAGAGAGATAAATAGATTTCCATTCGAGATAATCTTCAACCCCGTAACGTCCCTTTTCGCGGCCCAGACCACTTTGCTTCATGCCACCGAAGGGCACGTGATGCGAAGAGCGCTGAATATCATTAAGCCAGACAGACCCAGCCTCCATGCCTTCGCAAAGGCTGAGACCCTTCGCTAAGTTTTTCGTGAAAACAAAACCTGCAAGGCCATAAGGTGAGTCGTTGGCAAGTGATAAAGCTTGTGCCGAATTATCAATGGGCGCAATTCCAAGAACAGGTCCGAAGGTTTCTTCCGTCATGATAACAGAGTCATAAGGTGCATCGGCAATCAGTGTCGGTGGCAAATAATAACCGCCATCAAAGCCCGGCCCACACAATCTTTCCCCGCCGCAAAGAATGCGCGCTCCCCGCGTTTTGGCGTCTTCAATATGCCGCATTGAATTAGCGAACATCTCTTCATTGACCAATGGGCCAAAATCACCCTCGCCACCTGCGGGAGCTAAAGTATAGGCTTTTAAGCGTTCTTTGATTTTCTCAAGTAACAACTCGTAGATTTTTCTATCTGCATAAACACGCGCCACGCGATAACAAAATTGTCCCGAATTTGCAAAGCTGTGACGACAAATGGCGGCCGCAGTTTTTTCAAGATCCGCATCGGCGCAAACAATGGCTGCTGATTGGCCGCCCAATTCAAGCGTTACGCGTTTCAATGTGCCCGCAGCCGCAGCGGCAATAGCTTTGCCTGCTGGAATTGATCCGGTGAAAGCAATCTTGCGTGGCACTGGGTGCGCCACCAAAGCCTCCCCGATTGTGCGGTCACCCGTCACGACATTGAACACACCTTTAGGCAAGCCTGCTTCAAAAAATAGGTCCGCTAGTAACAGTGTGGAGAGCGGCGTGTCTTCAGCTGGCTTTGCAACAACAGTGCAACCCGCAATCAGAGCTGCACCTAATTTAAACATCAAAAGATTTATGGGATAATTGAAGGGCGTGATGGCAATGACAACGCCCACAGGTTCACGTGTGACCAAAGTTTTTTCGCCGTGCGCTGCACCAAGTGCAAATGTGCCTTGTAAACGCAATCCCTCTTCAGCGTAAATGTCGAGCAGTTCAGAAGCGCGGGAAACTTCCTGCAGGCACCCCGGCGAAGGCCGCCCGAGCTCGCGCGATAGCAAACTGGCAATTTGCTTTGCATTCTTACGCATTGTGTCTGCGCAGGCCTTTTGTATGGCCACCCTGTCAGCCATAGGCGTTCGCTTCCAGCTTAGGAAAGCTTGCGCCGATGATGTGATAGCTTGGTCGGCATCAACAGCACCACCGAGCGGAACTGAATTGAACTCTTGACCGGTGGTTGGGTCAATAACGGGCATGGTCTGGCCATCAGCGGCAGCCGCATGTTTGCCTTCAATAAACATCAGCATGGTGAAAGCTCACAGAACATTAAACATCAACGCCTTTTTTGTGATGACAAGTTCACGCTCAGCGATGGCGCGCCCGACGGGTGTTTCAAACCAATCAATTTTCGATTCCATATCAGCAGAATATGCGCTTGGCGTTTTGCCAAACCAGTCGGCAGCAATAGCAATGCCAGTTATATTATAGCGCCACAACTTATCAGCGTCGCGAACGATGCGGTCATTGAGATGGCGCGGCTCTTTGCGGGTGTCATGCCCATCAATTATTTCACAAACTTGCGCGATCACATCTTCGCTCCAACCTGTCTGGCGCAAAACTTCAGTGCCCAATCTCACGCCTTCAGCCTCATGGCGATAGCGCACATCAGATTGCAATGGATTATCGCTTCTAAAGCCTTGTTGGATAATTGCGTCCATGTCGATTGCCCACCAGCCAATGTCATGCAGTAAAATCGCCAGCAAGCACACATCACGATTGGCTTGGCGGTAGCTCTCCAGAATTTCAAGCGTCCAGTTGAAGGCCAAGGGAATGTGAATGTCATTCTTGCGGGCCCGCATATAGATTTCAGCCGCGCGCCAGACAGGGTCATAGCGCGCGGTGTCGTTCATCATTTCAAAATCGTCACAGTGCCGGTGTTCCCATCAACGCGGAGACGCTGGCCGGTTTTAATTTTGGAACTGGCATTGCCAGTGCCGGTGACGGCAGGCAGGCCATATTCACGACAAACGATAGCCGCATGGCTCATCATGCCACCAATGTCTGTCACGGCTCCGCCGATTTTGCCAAACACCGGTGCCCAAGATGGCGCTGTGACGGGCGTTACCAAAATTTCACCTTTTTTCAATTCACCCAATTGATCAGGCGAACGCAGAACCCGTGCAATGCCTTCGACGATGCCGGGGGCGGCTGCCATGCCTTTCACGTCGCCACCTTTTTTACCGGCACCAAGCCAACGCTGAATGGCTTCCGATGTGATGCCCCACAACATAATGGTGAACGGCTCAGTGATCACTTCAGGTGGATTGTTGAGCGCCGGAGCTGGGGGTTGAGCTGCCAAGGCCTTTAACAATTTGTGGCGGCGCTCAATTTCCTGCGGCCAATGATCGGTGCCTGCTGATCGTGCACCAACGGCCCAACCGGACGCGTAATCCCACAATACATCGCGCACCTCGTTGCGGCTGAGGTAAAACATGCCATCTTCCTTTGGCCAGAACCCCATGCGTGAAAGCAATGACGAAAGCTCGCGCATTTTGCGCCAGAACACGCCAAGCGCCCAATGTTCAATATAGAAGTTGTGATCTTCCACATAAGGGAACACAGTGCGGGCAAGGCCTAATTTTCCGTCAAACACGCCTTGCGCATCACCATCCATCATTTCACGGTATTCTTCGGTGATGCGGTCACGCTCCGCCAGAAGCCTTTCCGTTGGCCGTTCTATTTTTTCGCCCGCTTTCACACGCGGAATATAATCGCGGATATACCCCAACGGCATATCAAGATGATCAATCCAATACTTGTCAGTTGAATAAAAACCATTGCCCGAGGTGAAGTTAAACCAAGGGTCTTGTGCTTCCTTCCAAGCTTTAAGCCATTTCGCGCCATTTGGCAGTTTGCCAACCGCCGCTAAGGACTCATCCACACTGCCTTTCATCAAGGCATCAGAAACTCCAAGTTCAACGGCAAGACGTGAAAGTTTTTTCAACTCATCATCGGGGCGGAATAATTCACTGTCTACACCTTGCACCATTTTTGCGATGGCTTGATCGGGGATCGATGGAAATTGCGTTTTGACGAATTGGAAAAAGTCGAGATAGGCAGCATAGCCGAGATTTAAAAACTCGAAATGATATTGCCAAACTTTGTAACAGAGATCGATGGCGCGTTCGAAATTCTCAAAAAGCTGGTTGGTGTTATCTAGACCAATACCACCCTTGACCCACTCAACGGGAACAACCTCTGGCAGTTCCTCAAATTTGATCGCATTTAATTCGTCGATCTTGGTCGCAACCTTCTTCTTCCAGTTGGCAAGAAGGTCATTCCAGTTGCCAAAATAATGGCCCGCACGATCTAGGAACAGCGGCACGCGGTCACCAATTTTTGAAGGTTCAACACCCACGGGAGAAAAGTAAACATAACCGTTAAGAATGCGATATTCGATGCCATTAGCTGGCGGCACCATTAAATGCCGCGTGTTATATTGGCCGAGTGTCTTGGTCGCAAATTCCACCATCATCACATCAAAGGGGCGAACCGGATTTGGCCAATGCTGCGAATTGCAGAACCAAAACTTGGCTTCTTCTTCCTTACGCCGCGTTTTCTGAAACTGCACGTAGTAGGGATAAATCTGTTCAACACCTTGCGCGCCCTTGGGTGGCGCTAATTCATAGGGACTTGGAAATAAAGATTTTGATTTCTTTGCAGGCGCTTTTTTAACAGATGTTTTTTTTGCTACCACTTTCTTAGCTGGCACTTTTTTAGCACTCATTTTATTCTCCCTTGGTATTTTATTTTTTTGTAATTAGCGGATTGCTCAGTGTGCTGACGATACTCATCATTCCAACAGCAAGATTTTGCTTTACTGGATCTTTCTTTTTTTGCGACCAAATTGTCTCTGGTCTTGATTGCAATGCCATCAGATTTTCACCTTCTGGCAAATCCGCATCAAAGGCCCATTCGACATCTTGCGGACACTTATTTTGACGTTCGAGTCGTTTGGCAAGGCGGGCCACGGCCAGCACTTCGGCATCAGTAAGGCACTGCGCCTTGCGCCGCTTGGCGTCAACTTCACGCTCAATAGCGCACCCTGCTTTTGCGTCGCCCACAAGCTCAATATGCTTGTCAGAAATGATGCGGGCCACAATGGTTTCCAATACCTTTTCAACCGTAAAATTATCGGGCGTTACAAGGCCCGACACAACAGTTTCACCCAAGCCCCAGGAAGCATCTATAACAATGCGGGTGCGATCGCCATTTGATGGATCAAGCGTCATCGCCACACCTGCCGTCTTGGCATTCACCATTTTCTGCACGCCAACACTCATTAGCACGTCAATGTGATTGATGTTGTTTTTAGCGCGGTAAGCAATGGCACGGGCGGTGTAAAGCGAGGCCCAGCAATCGCGCACCTTATCCAACACTTGCTCAACACCTATCACCCACAAATAGGTATCTTGCTGGCCTGCAAATGAGGCATCTGGCATGTCTTCCGCCGTTGCCGAAGATCGAACGGCAACTGGAAAGTTACCCAGTTCTAAATAGGACTGGCGGATCGCCTGATCCACTGCTGGCGGAAGCGGATGGCTGCCAATACGAACGCGAATGGCTTGGGCCACGCGGTCCAGCTGTTCAGAATTTTCAGGATCAAGCCCTTCCAAGTGGCGCAAAATTTCGGAGCGCAAACCATGCTCATCAAGTAGCAATTTAAATGCGTCTGTGGTCACCGCAAAACCGGGCGGCACAGCAACACCTGCTTGGGTCATCTGACCGAGCGACGCACATTTGCCACCTACGCGAGCGTGATCTTCTGTGCCGATTGAGTTAAATGAAAGCGTGTAAGTCAAATTCAAATATCCCACTCAACAAGAACTGATTTCGGCACGCGAAAGCCAACGCTCCGTTGATATTGCGCCTCAAAGCCCTGTGCAAGACGCAAGGTTGGAAATCTTTCAGAAAGTTGCCGCAGCACGATTGCCCCTTCCATTTTTGCAAGCTGAAAGCCAAGGCAGTAATGAATGCCGTAACCAAACGCGAGGTGAGTGCGAGCGTTCGTTCGCGTGTGATCAAAAACCTCGCCATTTGGAAATTGGCTTTCATCGCGATTGGCGGAGCCTGTGAACATCAAAATATTGGCGCCCGCTGGGATAGTGACCCCACCCACCACCGACTCGGTCCGCGACTTGCGCCGCCAACCCACAACAGATGGCGAATAGCGCAGCAATTCCTCCACAGTTCCTGGAATCAGCGAGTGATCTTTTTGAATGGCTTCAAATGATGCGCGGTTGCTGGCCAAGGTGATCACAGAATTGCCCATCAATGTTGATGTGGTTTCATGGCCGGCAAACAATACGGAATACATGACGCCCGCTATTTCATCATCTGTGATGTCCGCGCCATCCGCTTGCAGACGTGCAAGGTCTGATGGAAAGTCATCTCCGGGCGTGTTTTTGCGAGCTTGCACCAAAGCCCGACAATAAGCCCAATACTTCACCATATTATGCGCGTGTGGCAATTGTTCTTCGTCGGTAAGGAACCCCCATGTCAGTGCCAGCCTGCTTTCACCGAATGATTTAATCTTTGGCACATCCTCATCAGGAATGCCGACAAGCGTGAACAACACATGTGCCGGAACAGGATAAGCCACCTCTTTCCAGAAATCGACGGGCATCGACTGCTTGCCCTTAGCTTCCAAAGCATCAAGATGTTGACGCACAATGATTTCGATTTGTGGCTCGATCGCTTTGAAACGGCGCGGACCAAAACAACTTTGCGCAATTTTTCTAATGCGCGTGTGGTCAGGCGGCACGCGAGCTGTGAGGCCAGAGTAGGCTGTAAAACCTCCCTCCTTCATCACTTGGCGGCCAGCCTCGCACATAGGTCGCATCGGGGCTTGCGCGTTTTCGGACGAGAACGTTTTCCAATCATCAAAAATGGCTTTGATGTCATCATAGCAACTGACGATCCAATAGCCCGTTTCTTCATGATAAAAAACCGGCTGATTCTCACGAAAAAATTGCCAATGTGCATGGGGGGCGTTCAGATCAAAGGGATCATAGTCACCAAGTGGTAAAGTGCGGTCAATCGCATTCATCGTCATCTCTCCCATATTTTATTATCACTCTGCGGTGATTTCATATTCAGAAAAAGACTAATCAGTATTCTTTGGTTTTTCTTTGGAAACAAGAAGGCGGTAGTGGGACCGAAGTTCTGCGCTCTCAGATTCCCCCATGGCTTTCACGGCTTGCAGGTATTGTTTGTATTGACGTTGTATCGCTTCATCCCGGCCCTGCATTGCAAAAATCTGCATAGCCGCCTCATTGGCGCTTTCGCTGGCAGGATCAATGGTAAGCGCCTTTTGGCAGTGCTCAAGTGCCTCACGGGTATGGCCCATCCGTAAAAGCAAGGTCGTAAAATCATTCTGCAGTTTGAGCGCCATTTCACGAAGCCACATGCGGCGCGGCAGGCACCAATTTTCATTTTCAGACTCCGCATATTCACGCGGCAAATTCTCAAAAAGATCACCCGCATAAAGTTGGTCAGCCGCACCGTAAACCCGCAAGGCAAATTCAAGCTCGTCTTTTTTAAACAAGGCCGATCCCCGGCGACACAGCTGTTCGAATGTATTAATGTCGATCCAACTGCCTTGTGGCGCATTGAGACGGTAGGTGTCGCCAGCACGAATGACGCTTTGCGACTGCCCTAATGTTTTTCTCAACATCGCAATCGTGTGGTGCAGGCGCGCACGTTTGGCAACATCTGACTCTTCGTCTGGCCATAAAAGTTCGCTGATCTGTTCAGCATTTGCACCCTTTGATCCACTTTGCAGAAGATAGGCAAACAATGTTTGCGTTTTCTGAGGAGCCC
This sequence comes from Hyphomicrobiales bacterium, assembly GCA_031418535.1. Lineage (GTDB taxonomy): Bacteria > Pseudomonadota > Alphaproteobacteria > Rhizobiales > Aestuariivirgaceae > Aestuariivirga. The sequence goes on from JANOXS010000095.1 coordinate 48,668, forward strand.
CACCTGCAATGCGCCAATTGACACTTTGACCGCCAATAAAAACCCGCAAACTCCCAAAACAATGGATCTGCCACCGTGTCGAAACTGCACTTGCACCCAAAGCTGTGTCGGTCCGCGCAAGCCATGATGGCGTTGCGCCACGCGCCATCTCATTGCCTTTATGGCGCGACTGTAAGTTGTCATGATCGGGAACCACGCGTCCGAGCATGAAGCCAAGGCGCTCGTCCCAAGCAGCCGAGTCTAAAAGCTTCGCTGGAACCCAGAAAGGATTTTTATAAATTCCGGAAGGCGCAAGGAACTGGCTATGGACCTTAAACGCTGTTTGCATTTGCTCTTCGATCAACAAGTCTTGATCGTAAACCGAGATGATAGGTTTTTGGAGTGCGATAGAAAGTCGTTCAGCCACATTGCCCCAAAGTTCCAAACTTCGCACGGCATCTGCATGGGCAATTGCCCATCGCATGTCGATGATAAGGCCATTTGTTATGCCAGCACATTTTAATTTTAAATTTGTGAAAACATCATCTTGGTCAACCAACACGCGGTCAAGCCCTACGGCAACGAAGTCTATTCGCTGTCTTTTCGGAATTGCTGGCAGAAACGCAGAATCATCCGAAACCAAAACAGATTTAGAAAGTTTAAGAATTTTCAAAACCGCGTCATTCAAAAAGCCAGGTCGGTCGCGCAATTCGAATAAAGCCGCATTCGCCGCGATGCGAATTGTTTTCTTTGGGTTCTGCGCGACAGGCTTCATTTAAACTCACTCCGAATTCACAACTTATCCCAGCTTCCAAAGAAAAACCAAAGGGTTTATATCTAGCTTAATCCAAAGACAGGAAACCCAATGACTGATGAATTCGACTATGTGATTGTTGGAGCGGGATCATCAGGTGCGGTATTGGCAAACCGTTTGAGCGCCAATCCACACACCACAGTGTGCCTCATCGAAGCAGGTTCAAAAGGCACCAACTGGCTGATTGAATTGCCGCTTGGAGTAATTTGGCTTTCAAAAGATAAGCGCCATAACTGGCTCCATACTTCGACTCCCCAGACAGGATTATCAGGCAGGACAGTTTCAATTCCGCGCGGCAAAGTGCTCGGCGGGTCGTCTGCCATCAATGGCATGATTTATATTCAAGGCCACCGCGATGACTATGATGACTGGGCCAATGCGGGTTGCACCGGGTGGGGCTATGATGACGTGCTGCCCTATTTTCACAAATTACAAGAAACTTTGAGCGTAAACGCCCTGCGCGATGCAAGCCCCATCGACCATCACTTCATTGAAGCCGCAGCAAAACTTCAAATTCGGCCATGTCCCGATTTCAATGTTCCAGAACCTGAAGGTGTGGGTATTTACAAAGTTACGCAGCAAGGTGGCAAACGTCATTCAAGTGCACGCGCATTTCTATCTGGCATCAAGAGCCGCACCAATCTGAAGATTTTAACCAATGCCGAAGTGATGAAGCTCGACATCGAGGGCCGAACAGTGCGCGGCGTTGTGGCCCGTCAAAACGGACAAGTAAATACAATTGTGGCGCGGCGCGAAGTCATCCTTTCTGCAGGGGCAATTGGTTCACCGGATATTTTACTGCGCTCCGGCATTGGCCCAGCGGCGCAAATCAAAGCAATGGGCGCTCCGCTCATTCTCGATCTGCCCGGTGTTGGGCAAAATTTGCAAGACCATGTTGATATGATGGTGATTTGCACCAGCCGTTCAACTGAACCTTACGGCATTTCAATTCGCTCTCTACCGCGCTTGGCGCGAGAAGGCCTTCGCTGGATTTTTAGAAATCGCGGCATGCTATCGAGCAATATGGTTGAGGCGGGTGGCTTTGTGCGCTCGCAAGCCTCTGAGCCACGGCCCGACCTTCAATTCCATATTATTCCAGGGCGCAAAAGCCATCGCGGTCGCATGTTGGAATATGGTCATGGTGTCAGCCTTCACACGTGTGTTTTGAGGCCCGAAAGCCGCGGCAGTGTTTCGCGCAAATCGCTCAATGGGCCACCAGATATTGATCTCGGATTGTTGCAGGCAGAAAGTGATTTAAATCGACTTGTGCTGGGAATTAAACTTGCCCGGAAAATCTTGACCGAAGAACCCATGGCTGGGCTCGGTCTGACAGAGCTTCTCCCCGGCAGTGCTGCACAGTCCGATGTTGCCATCCGCAACGCAATTCGCGCACACGCCAGAACAGTTTATCACCCTGTGGGAACCTGCGCGATGGGCACCGGCCCGATGGCGGTCTGCGATGCCAACGGTCGGGTGCACGGTGTCGAAGGGGTCGTGATCGCCGACGCCAGCCTGATGCCGCAGATCCCCCGAGCCAACACCAACCTCCCCGCAGTCATGATCGGCGAACGAATCGCCCAAACCCTCTAGTCGGCTGGCGTTTCGGACTTGGGTTCGTCGACTTCGTAGAACTGGATGGCGCCGCCGGCGACGGGGCTCAGTTCGATGCCGATCGTGAAGGTCGGGCCGGTGCCCTGCACGACGACGTTCCCGCTGGGTCGAGCTGCCAGACGCCCTCGTCCCGCAACTGTAGGACGATTGCCGCAGTGAAGCTCTTTGTCATGGACGCGATGCGGTACACGCTCTTCTCGTCGGCTGGCAGATGGTCGTGCAGCTCGCCGGTATGCCCGTGCTCGGCCAGTTGTCCGCCAACGATGACGCCCCACGAAATTGACGCAACATGCTTGTCGCGGGCAGTCGCATCGGACAGATCTTGTATGGCAGCGCGGCACTCAGGAGTCACGACCGGCGACGCTACCGACGGCTGGGAACGGCGCTCCTTCATCGTGAGGACACCGGGGTCGCGTAGTGTCACACTGTGAGTAGTTTGCCGCCGCCGCCGCCGCCGCCGCCGCCGCCTTTTTCTGATCGGCCGGGCCCGCCCGCGAGCTTCGCGCCGCCGCCCGGTTTTCAACCCGCTCCATCGCAGAGTCCCACGCCGGCGCAGAAGCGAAGCGGGATGCCGACCTGGGGCTGGATCGCTCTCGTCGGAGTGGTGGCAGCGGGTGTCGGCGGCGCGGTGGCGTTGAGCGGCGATGATGACAACGACAGCGTTGTCTCCGCAACAACCGTTCTCGTGCCGGACGACTCGACCGTCAGTTCGGAGTTGGTCATCACTGCACCGGAGACGGAGGCAACAACCGAAGCGACTGAAGCGCCGGTCGCAACCGACCCGCCGGCATCCGACACCACCATCATCGCACCGCCAGCTTCCTCCGACGTCGTTACCGGTGCACCGCCGGGAATCACAGGTGACCGTGACAACCCCGTGCCATTGGGGTTGGTCGCCGACATCGGCGCAGGATGGCGCCTGCAGGTTCTGGAGGTTCTCCCAGACGGTGCCGCGGCCGTGGCCGCGGAGAACGAGTTCAATGAGCCGCCGCCGGCTGGTTCAACGTTCACACTGGTGAAGGTTGCTCTGGGCTATTACGGATTGAATGACCCCATTTCGGCATTCCAACCGACCATCTCCGCCGTCGGTGCCTCCAACCTCGAGCTCGAATCCTTCTGTGGGACCTTGCCGAACGAGTTGGACTTGTTCGTCGACGTCTTCTCGGGCGGGGTCGTCGTGGGCAATCTCTGTTTTGTCACGACCACTCCGGACGCAACTTCGTTGCAGTTGTACGCCGTCGGCGACTACTTCCGCACCTTTGCCGTCAACGATGACGTAGACGCCGGCAAGATCACCGCCGACTACAAACTCGGCGTCCTCACCGTCAAGCTCCCCAAACGGGAAGAACTGAAGCCGAAGAAGATTGACATCACTGTGTAAG